>NZ_JBIVNX010000074.1:0-30587 GCF_044753805.1 Streptomyces sp. NPDC093225 | reverse complement strand
GCTTCGCCCTGGCCTTCGGCCACCCCTGGCCCGGGCCTGCCTCCGGTCCAGCCTGCCACCCCTGTCAAGCGCCTCCCCCACACACCACGGGACCCACCGGGCATGGCCGAGGAGCCGGCGGACGGGGTCGGGGGTTGCGCATGGGGGTTGGTGAAGGTGCAGGTCAGGGGGAGTGTCAGGGGGCGCGCCTAGACTCGCTTGGAGATCGGAATGCCGGCTCGGTGTTCCGGTCGGTCGGGATGCGGGCCGGTGTGGAGGGAGGCAGCCGTGAGCGTCGACGTCCGCCGTGCGGCGGCGGTGTTCCTGCCCGCCGCCCTGCCGCGTGAGGGGCGCCTCGCCTTCTGGCATCCGGGGGCCGGGGTGTCGGACGGCCGGCCTTCTTCGGGGGAGTCCGCGGGGGAGCTGCGCCCCCTCACGGTCGTGGGCCCGCACGGTGCGAATGGGGTGCGCAGTCGGTCGGTGACCGCTCTGGTGCTGCCGGTGGTGGACGCGTTGCCGCTGCTCGTCCGGGCGCGGCAGGACCCCGCTGCGCATCCGGCGGCCCGGTGTTGGGGGGCGGCGGCGTTGCAGGCGTTGGGGTTGACCGCCCGGGGCCGGCTGCTGCCCGGGCTCACCGCCGAGGACCTCGATGCCTGGCGGGCGGGGCCCCTGGACGCCGATGACGTGGCGCACCTGCGGGCGGTGGCCGCCGCGATGCCGTACGAGGCGTACGCGACGCCGCTGCCGGGCAGGCGGCCGTTGCGGCTGCCGGAGCCGGAGGCGCTCGTGCGGGCGTTCCTCGACGCGGTGGCCGACGGTCTGCCCCGCACTCCCGCGGCCGCGTACGCGCTCGGTGCGCCCTTCGCGGCGCGGGAGCCGCAGCACGTGCCCGGGATGCGGGACTGGGCGGCGCAGGTGGCGGCGGGGGCCGATGCCGGGGTGGGGATCTCGCTGCGGCTCGATCTGCCGGCGCGTGGCGTCTTCGACGGCTCGGACGAGGGGACCGTCGGCGCGGCGGACGGTGGACGGGTGTCCCGGCGCGCGGGGGCGGCGGTGCTGCAGGTGCACAGTCTGGCCGATCCGACGCTGGTCACGGACGCGGGGCAGCTGTGGGCGGGACGGGCGGCGGACGGGTTCGGGCCGCGGGCGCGGGTCGACGCGGTGTTGGCCGTGCGGCGGGCCGCGCGGGTGTGGGGGCCGCTGCTGCGGCTGCTGGAGCAGCCCGTGCCGGACGTGCTCGCCCTGTCCGATCCGGAGCTGGAGGACCTGCTCGGCGCGGCCGCGACCCGGCTGGCGGGGGCGGGCGTGGTGGTGCACTGGCCGCGCGAGCTGGCGCGGACGTTGGCGGCGACGGCCGTGGTGCGGCCGGCCCCCGGGTCCGCGGCCGACGGCACGTCCTTCTTCGACGCCGGGTCCCTCTTCTCGTTCGAATGGGAGATCGCCCTCGGCGGGGACCGGCTCACCCCGTCCGAGCTGGACGCCCTCGCGCAGGCGCACCGGCCGGTGGTACGGCTGCGCGACCAGTGGGTGCGGGTGGACCCGGCGCTCGTACGCAAGGCGCGCAGGCGGCAGTTGGGGCTGCTCGACCCCGTCGACGCGCTGGCGACGGTGCTGAGCGGTACCGCGGAGGTGGACGGCGAGCCGGTCGAGGCGGTGCCGGTGGGTGCGCTGGCCGCGTTGCGGGGGAGGCTGACGGGCGAGCCGGCGCCGCTGCCGGAGCCCCCCGGGCTCGCGGCCACCCTGCGCGGGTACCAGCGGCGGGGGCTGGCCTGGCTGGACCTGATGACCTCGCTCGGGCTGGGCGGTTGTCTGGCCGACGACATGGGGCTGGGCAAGACCGTCACGCTCATCGCCCTCCACCTGCACCGGGCGCGCCCGGAACCGACGCTGGTCGTGTGCCCGGCCTCGCTGCTCGGCAACTGGCAGCGGGAGATCGAGCGGTTCGCGCCGGGCGTGCCCGTCATGCGCTACCACGGCAGCTCCCGCACCCTCGGCGGCCCGGCCTTCGAGGCGTTGGACGCCGGCGTCCCCGGCGCCGCCACCCGTACCGGTGGCTTCGTGCTCACCACCTACGGCACGATGCGCGCGAGCGCGCACCTGCTGGCCGAGCGGGAGTGGGGGTTGGTGGTGGCCGACGAGGCGCAGCACCTGAAGAACCCGCGCTCGGCCACCGCCCGGGCGCTGCGCACGATCCCCGCACCGGCGCGGGTGGCACTGACCGGCACCCCGGTGGAGAACAACCTCTCCGAGCTGTGGGCGCTGCTGGACTGGACCACCCCCGGGCTGCTCGGTCCCCTGACCGCGTTCCGCGCCCGGCACGCGCGGGCGGCCGAGCAGGAGGCCAATCCGGGGTACGAGGAGGCCGTCGCGCGGCTGGCCCGGATGGTGCGCCCGTTCCTGCTGCGTCGCAAGAAGTCCGACCCCGGCATCGCGCCCGAGCTGCCGCCCAAGACCGAGAGCGACCATCCCGTCGCCCTCACCCGCGAGCAGGTCTCGCTCTACCGGGCGGCGGTGGACGAGACGATGGCGCTCATCGAGGCGAGCGAGGGCATCGCCCGGCGCGGTCTGGTGATGAAGCTGCTGGCCTCGCTCAAGCAGATCTGCAACCACCCCGCCCAGTACCTCAAAGAGGCGTCGCCGCGGACCGCGCACCGCTCGGGCAAGCTGGCCCTGCTGGACGAGCTGCTGGACACGATCCTCGCGGAGGGCGCCTCGGTGCTGGTCTTCACCCAGTACGTGTCGATGGCGCGGATCCTGGAGCAGCACCTCGAAGCCCGTGGCGTGGCCTGCCAGTTGCTGCACGGGGGGACCCCGGTGGCCCGTCGCGAGGAGTTGGTGGACCGCTTCCAGTCGGGGGAGGTGCCGGTGTTCCTGCTGTCGCTGAAGGCCGCGGGGACGGGTCTGAACCTGACCCGGGCGGGCCATGTCGTCCACTACGACCGGTGGTGGAACCCGGCCGTCGAGGAGCAGGCCACCGACCGGGCGTACCGCATCGGGCAGACGCAGCCGGTGCAGGTGCACCGGCTCGTCGCCGAGGGCACCGTCGAGGACCGGATCGCCGAGCTCCTCGCCGCCAAGCGGGCCCTGGCCGACGCGGTACTGGGCTCCGGCGAGGCGGCGCTGACCGAGCTGACCGACGCCGAGCTGGCCGATCTCGTCTCGCTGCGCAGGCCGTCGTGATCACCGCGCGGGAGGACCGCCGTCGTACGTTCGACGCCCTGCCGTCGGGGGTGGCGCCCGAGAGCTGGTGGGGGCGGGCCTGGGTGCGGGTGCTGGAGGCGCGCTCGGACGGGGCGCGGCTGGCGCGCGGTCGGGCGTACGCCGAGGAGGGGCGGCTGGAGGCGGTCACGGTGACGCCCGGCCGGGCGGTGGCGTACGTGCGGGGCAGTCGGCCGCGCCCGTACCGGACGTCGGTCGCGCTCGGCACGTTCACGGACGAGGCCTGGGACGAGCTGCTCGAGGCGGTGGCGGCGGATCCGGCCCAGTTGGCCGCGCTCCTGGAGCGGGAGGTGCCGCAGGCGCTGGCCGAGGCGTTGCTGCCGGGGCGCGGGGACCTGATCCCCACGTGCTCCTGCCCGGACTTCGGCCGGCCGCCGTGCAAGCACGCGGCCGCGCTCTGCTACCGGCTGGCGCGCCTGGTGGACCACGATCCGTTCGTGCTCCTGCTGCTGCGCGGCCGCGGGGAGCGGGAGCTGCTCGACGAGCTGTCCCGGCGCAGCGCCGCGCACGCGGCCCGTGAGCGGCCCGCCGCCGCGCCCGAGCTCCCCGGCGTCCTGGCGCGGACGGCGCTGGCGCCGCGTTCGCTGCCGCCGCTGCCCGCCCCGCCGGCCCCGCCGGCGGCCCCCGGACATCCGCCGGCCTGCCCCGACGATCCCGCCGCCCCCGATCCGCTGGCCCTGGACCAGCTGGCCACCGATGCGGCGGCGCGGGCGTACGGGCTGCTCACCACCGGGCGGGACCCGGTCGGCGGGCTGGGTCTGTGGCAGGACGCGGCGCGGCTGGCCTCCGCCCACCCCACGTCGGGGCTCACCGGTGCGACCCGGGCGCTCTACCGGGACCTGGCCCGGGCGACGGGCCGGTCGACGACGGAGCTGGCGCGGGCCGCGGCGGCCTGGCGGCAGGGCGGCGCGGCCGCCCTGGAGGTCCTCGACGAGCCGTGGGACCCGCCCGCGGGCCCCTTCGACCGGGCCCGCCCGGCGCTGCGCGCCGCCGGCCTGGAGGGCTTCCGGCCGCACCGCAACCACCTCAGCGGGCCCACCCGTCAGCTGCGCTTCGGCCGCGACGGCAGGTGGTACCCCTACGAGTCCTCCGCGGCCGCCCCCGACGACTGGTGGCCGGCCGGGGCCCCGTCCACCGATCCCGTCGAGGCCCTCAGGCGTCTCCGTCCGTCCGCAGGCGAAGGGCCCACCGGGACAGCGTGGTGAAGTCCGCGGGGCGCAGGCCGCGGCGGGGGTGGATGCGCAGGAGCAGGGCGGGTGCGTCGTGGTGCGCCCGGGCGTACGCGACGTCCTTCGGGCCGATCATGTCGTCGACCCAGGCGAAGGGGCGGCCGGCGGCCCAGTCCAGGAGCGGGCGGGTCTTCCAGTAGAGCCCGTCGGGGTCGCGGGCGAACAGTTCCGGCCACTCGATGACGGGCAGGTCGTCCGGGAGGCCGATGTGCGGGGAGACGAGGGAGTTCGCCTGGTGCATCCAGGTGGTGGCCCAGGCGAGTTCGTACGGCAGTGCGGTCAGGCGGGCGCCGTGGCCCGGGTGCAGCCGGACGCGCAGTCCGCGCCGGACGCGGCGGGAACCGGGCCGCTGGAAGGACAGCCAGACCTCCGGGCGCATCCGGTGGCTGGTGTATCCGCGCAGGCCGGCGAGGGGGTCGCGGTAGGGGTTGAGGGGGCCGTCCACGTCGAGGAGGAGGAGCGGGCGATCCGTCATGAAGTACGGACTACCCAGAACCCGATCGAGTGAAATGCCTACCGGCCATAACCCGAATGGCTCCATCGCGTTGATTCCGGTGCGGGTGCAGCACCCGCGGACCTCTCCCCGGAAGGTGGGACACAGATGCGGCAGGTTCGTCGAAGTGGCTTGATCGCGACGATCGTTGCGGGGGGTGCGGCGACCGTCGCCGGGATCACGGGCGCCGCGTACGCCGATGCGGGCGCCGCGGGGCACGGTGCCGGGTCGCCCGGTCTGGTCTCGGGAAACCTCGTCCAACTGCCGGTGCACGTGCCGGTGAACGTGTGCGGCAACACCGTGAGCGTCGTGGGGCTGCTCAACCCGGCCGCGGGCAACGCGTGCGCGAACGGCGCGCGCCCCGGAGCCGGGCACGGCTCCGCCGCGGCTGCCGGGCAGGGCGTCAAACCCGGCACGTCGCATACCGGCAGCGCGCGCACCGGTACCGTGACGAGCGGCGGCGGTGCGCACGCCCAGGGGAGCGGAAAGGATTCGCCCGGGCTGCTGTCCGGCAACGGCATCCAGCTCCCGGTGGACGTGCCGGTGAACATCAGCGGGAACTCCGTGAACGTCGTCGGTGTCGGCAACGCCTCCCACGACAACACCTCCGTGAACGGCCCCGGCCCGCACAGCGGCCTGAAGCCGCCCCAGCCGACGGCCCCCGTGGTCCGCCCGCCCGCCCCCAGGCCGCCGGCCCCCGTCGCCGTGGCCCGGCCCGCCGGACCCGGCCTCGCGCACACCGGCACCGACGCCCTCGGCTACCTCGCCCCTGCGGGCGCGGGCCTGCTCCTCGGCGGCGCCCTGCTCTACCGCAGGTTCCGGGCCACTTCCTGAGACCGGTCCCGAGGCCGGGCGGGGTGAGGCGGACGGCGGCCGTCAGGCCGCCGGCACGGCCGGCTCCCGCCAGGCGGTCAGTACCGCGTCGATCCGGGCCGCCAGCCGGGCCCGGGCCTCGAACCGGGGCACCCCCGCCATCAACAGCGCGTCGTACTCGGTGTCGACGTGCCGCACCGCGGCCCGTACCGCCACCGAGACGGCGACCGGGTCCAGTGCCCGGCCGGCCGCACTGCGCCCCACCCGCCCGCTGCCGCGCACCGATGCGTGCGAGGCGATGGCCGCCGCCCGCTCGGGCGGTATGCCGGGGAACAGGCGTCGTATCTCCGCGGCGAACGCCGCCGTGAACCGGGTGTCCTCGGCCGCGCGCCGCAGCCGGGCCCGGTCCCGGCGCCGGGCCCGCGCCTCGGCGTCGGCCAGGCAGCGCACCTCCGCCGCCGCCAGGGCGGCCTCCTCCACGAACACCCCCTGGCGCTCGTGGCGTTTGCGCCGCTTGTGGTAGCGGACCACCACCGCGTACAGGGAACTGCCCTCCCGGGAGCGGCGGGTGAGGGCCGCATTGCCGCGCGGGAGGTACACCAGGTGGCCGAGGTCCGCGCAGTGCAGGCAGCGCGGGACGCCCGACTCGCGCACCAGGTGCCGCAGCGGCCCGGTCCGGCAGTCGGCGCAGTGCACCGGCCGGAGCGCTTCGAAGACCACGAGGTTCATGCCTGGTAGATACCGCCGTACGGCCCGGCTCTCACCTTCGTGGGCCGGTGGCCCGGGTCAGACGAGGCGCCGGATCTCGCCGCGGACGCGGTAGAAGCCGCCCGAGGCCGGGTGCAGGGCCTCCACGACGTAGCGGGCGCCGGGCTCGCGGATGCCGCGCGGGAACTGGACGTTCCACGACGGCTCGTACCCCTGCGAGACCACGTGGACCCGCAGCCGGCCGGCCTGCTGGACGCACTCGACCACGATGCCGCCCGCCGGCGCGGCCGCGACCGTCGCCACCTGCGCCACCGAGGCCGCCGGCGTGTACGTCGGCAGCGCGGCCGCCTGCTTCACGTCCACCGCCGCCGGGACCGAACCCTGCTGCGCGGCGGCGATCGCCGCGTCGCTCGCGTCCACGCACACCAGGGACCCGTCCGTGGTCACCAGGTACAGCTTGCCGTCCAGGTACTGCATCGACAGCGCCGAGCCGCTGCCCGTGGCCAGCTTCCATAGCCGCCGCCCGTCGGCGTCGAAGCAGTACACGGACGAGGAGCTGTCGCCGGCGAAGACGTGCCGGCCGTCCTCCGACGTGGCGCACGAGTACACCGCCGTGTCGCACCGGTAGGTCGCCTCGATCGCGCCCGTCGCCTTCGACAGCCGCTGCACCACGTTCCGCCCGGTGCCCGCGTACACCACCGTGTCCTCCTGCCAGCCGAACAGCACCCCGCCGTCCGTCGGCGTGTGCCACAACTCGCCGCCGCCGTCCGGCGCGTACGCCGTCACGCCCCGGTTGTGGCCGTGGTACACCGCGCGCTCGTCCGCGCGCACCATCCAGCCGTGGCGCCCCGAGGACCGGCGCGACCACTGGAACTCGTCCTCGTGGTCGATGACCGTCAGGCCGCCCGAGGCGTCCGACACGGTCAGCACGCCCTCGTGGATGTCCAGCCAGAAGATGTCCACGTCCTCGGCTATCGCGTAGGCCCCGAACGGCACCTTCGACGACAGGTCGTACACCGTGCCGTCGTCGCAGCCCGCGTAGATCCAGAAGTCGTCCGCCACCAGGCACTTGACCCCGTCCGGCAGCGAGTAGCGGGCCAGTACCTCGCCGCCGTGGCTGAGGGTGTACACGTCGCCCGCCTGGTTCCCCACCCAGCAGCGGTCCTGGTCCACGTGGATCCCGAACGCCGCGGCGCCGGTGCGGAAGCGCCACAGGACCGGTGCCACCGCCCGCGCGGTCGACGGGGCCGACGTCACCTCCCGCCGGGTCACCGGCCGGGCGGCGCGCTGCCCGCGGACCGCCGGGGCGTACCCCTTGCGGACCTTCTCCCCGATCTTCTTCGCGGCCGCCGCCCGCGCCTTCTCGACGGTCGGGAACGTGGAGCTCTGCACCTGCCCCTCCGCACCGATCCGCCCGTACCGCACCGAGACGGCCGCCCCCTCCACGGTCACCTCGTAGAACTTGTGCGCCCCACCGCCGTCCTGCGACAGCTCCAGGTACGTGACGTCCTCGACCGGCGTGCCAGCAGACATGACAGACCCCTCCCCAGGCCGGAACCGGCGGCCGTTCGCCGCCGGAGATCCACTGGTGACGACGCTAGGGGCGACCACTGACAACGCCCCCGGGCCGCCCCGCCGGGGCCCGGACGGCCGTCCGGGCGCGGTCACCCCGGACAATGGGCGGGTGCGGATGCGGATGGAAGCGATCACCTGGCAGCGGATGGCCGAGGCCCTGGCCGACCACCTCGACGGACTCCCGCGGACCCGGGACGGCGGCGCCTGGCCCCGGCTGGCCGTGGACGGCGCCCCCGCCGCCGACACCGGCGCGCTGGCCGCCCGTACCGCCGAAGCGCTGCGCGCCCGCGGCCGCACGGTGCTGGTCGTCCCCGCGGACGGGTTCCTGCGCCCGGCCTCGCTGCGCTACGAGTTCGGTCGCCGGGACGTCGACTCGTACCTCACCGGCTGGTACGACACCGCCGCGCTGTGGCGCGAGGTCTTCGGGCCGCTGGAGCCGGGCGGCACGGGCCGGGTGCTGCCCGACCTGTGGGACCCGGTGACCGACCGCGCCACCCGCAGCCCGTACGTCGAACTCCCGCCGGGCGGGGTCGTGGTCGTGCACGGGCCGCTGCTGCTGGGGCAGTGGTTCCCGTTCGACCTGAGCGTGCACGTGCGCCTGTCCCCGGGCGCGCTGGCGCGGCGCACCCCGGAGGCGGAGCGGTGGACGGTGCCCGCGTTCGCGCGGTACGAGTCCGAAACGGATCCGGGGGCGGCCGCGGACGTGCTGGTACGGGCCGACGACCCGCGCCATCCGGCGTGGGGCGGGATCCGGGCGGAGTCGTAGCGCGAACCCGGCCCGGTCGTCGCGGAGCAGGAGCGGGGCCGACCCCGACGGGCCGCCGCGGGAGCGGGGGAGCCCCGCCCGGGTACCCGTACGGGGCGGGCGCCGAGCCGCCGGCCCCTCACCCCGGCCGGCCGCCGAAGCGCCCCACCGCCGCCGCGCCCGCGCGGCACCCCGCCGCCGCGGCCGCGAGCGGGTCCGCGCCCGACAGGCGGGCGGCCAGGAAGGCGCCCGTGAAGGCGTCCCCCGCCCCCGTCGAGTCCACCGCCCGGGCGGGCCGCCCCGGCACCCGGGCCGTCACCTCGCCGCCCTCCGCGACCAGCGCCCCGGCCGCACCCAGGGTCACCACCACCAGCGGCACGCGGCGGCTCAGCTCCGCCGCCGCCCGGCCCTCGTCGGCACCGGGCCCGAAGCCGGCCAGCAGCCGGGCCTCGTCGGCGTTCGGCAGCAGCACCCGGGTCCCCGAGACCGCATCGAGGAAACGTTCCGCCCCGAGTCCGGCGAGGAACCCCGCCGACGCCGGGTCCACGCTCACCGGCACCCCCCGCTCGCGCGCCGAACGCAGCGCCAGCCGCGCCAGCTCCCGGCTCGTCCCGCCGAAGAACAGGTAGCCCGACAGGTGCAGGTGCGCGCACCCGTCCAGCAGCTCCGGCGCCCAGTCCGCGGGGGAGAGCCGCAGCGCGGCCCCGCTGTCGGTCAGGAACGTCCGCTCGGCCGCCCCGTCCACCAGGGACACCACGGTCGCCGTCGGCTCCGCCGGGTCCACCACCAGCCGGGCCCGCACGCCGGCGGCGACCAGCACCCGCTCGTGCCAGTCCGCCGACTCGGCGCCCACCCGGGCCAGCAGCCCCACCTCCGCGAGCCCCTCGTGCGCCGCCCAGCAGGCCGCGTTGGCCCCCGCGCCGCCGGGCAGAGTACGGATCCGGGCCGCGGTGTCGGTCGCCGGAGCCAGCGGCTCCGGATGGACCGCCACCACGTCCGTCACCACGTCGCCGACGACCAGCAGGGCACCGCTCACCGCGTCGCGGCCCACGCCGCCGAGACCCGCGCGGCCAGCCGCACGTTCCCGCGCACCGCCGCCAGGTTCGCCTCCAGCGACGCGCCGCCGGTGGCCCGGACCAGCCGGTCGAGGAGGAAGGGGGTCACCGCCTGGCCCGTGACGCCCTCCGCCCGGCCCAGCTCCAGCGCCTCGGCCAGCACCCGGTCGTGCAGCTCCGGGTCCAACTGCTCGGCCTCGGGTACCGGATTGGCCACCAGCAGCGCCGACTCGGGCCCGCCGAGCGCCTCCTGGGCCGCCATGACCGCCGCCACCTCGCGCGGGCTGTGCACCGTCCAGTCCACCGGCTCGCCCGAACTGCTCAGGTAGAAACCCGGGAAGCGGTCCGTGCCGTACCCGACGACCGCCACGCCCAGCGTCTCCAGCCGTTGCAGTGTCGCCGGCACGTCGAGGATCGACTTCACCCCCGCGCACACCACCGTGATGCGGGTCCGGGCCAGCAGTGCCAGGTCGGCCGACTCGTCCTGGGTGAGCGTCCAGTCCCGGTGCACGCCGCCCAGACCGCCCGTGGCGAACACGCGCAGCCCCGCCCGAGCGGCCAGGAACGCCGTCGCCGACACCGTCGTCGCGCCCGTCGCCCCTGCCGCGAGCGCGGGGGCCAGGTCCCGGTGGCCCAGCTTGCGGACGGCGGTGTCCCCCGCGATCCGCTCCAACTGCGCCTTGTCCAGCCCCACGTACGGCACCCCGTCGAGCACCGCGATGGTGGCCGGAACGCCACCCTCGGCGCAGACCAGGGCCTCCAGTTCCTCACCGACCCGGAGGTTGCGGGGCCGGGGCAGGCCGTGCGCGATGATCGTGGACTCCAGGGCGACGACGGGCAGCCGCCGGTCGAGCGCTTCGCGGACTTCCTCCGACAGGACCGGGATCGCTGTGTGCTGTGGCATGTCCCCATCCATGGCACGCGATCACCGCCGCCAAACGCGCTGCCTCCGGGCGCGGCCGGTTCTCGCCCTTGCGGGCCCTGCGGACACAGTGACGTGCGCGGCGGCCGGAAGGTGGACGCAATGGTCACCCTGGCGGCGGGTCCGTGCGGGCTAGGGTGACGCGCATGAGCACCAGTGATCACGCCCACGCCTCGTTCGCCGTCTCCGTGCCCGACGCCGAGCTGGAGCCCGAGCCCCTCGACCCCGAGCAGATCGTCTCCGGCGACCCGGTCGTGACGGGCAAGGTCCTGTGGGAGTCGGCCGACGGCACGCAGGTGCGGGGCATCTGGCAGATCACGCCGGGCGTGGTCACGGACACCGAGGCCGACGAACTGTTCGTGGTCCTCAGCGGGCGGGCGACGGTCGAGGTCGAGGGCGGCGAGACGCTCGAGGTCGGGCCGGGTTCGGCGGCGGTGCTGCGGGCCGGTGACCGGACGCTGTGGACGGTCCACGAGACGCTCCGCAAGGCGTACCACATCAACCTCTGAAACCTCTGAAACCTGTGACGGCCGCGGTCGACCTCTGAAGGCCGCGCCCGTCGGGCGACCCCGGCCCGGCCGGTGTCGCCCCGACCGCTGGGGCGCGTCCGCGTCAGGCGCCCGCAGCGGTCCCGCGGCGGGAGCTCGCGAGGGCCAGGCCCGCCATCGGCAGGAGCAGCGCCGCGCCGATGGCGGTGAGCCAGCCGTAGCCGGCCACCGAGACGATCACGCCCGCCGCCACGCCGCCGAGGCCCGCGCACGCGCTCGACGTGAGGTCCGAGAGCCCCTGGACCGCCGCCCGGGCCGCCTGCGGCACCGAGTCGGTCAGGAGCGCCGATCCGGACACCAGCGCCGCCGACCAGCCCAGGCCCAGGAGGAACAGGCCGGCGGCGGTCTGGGCGTGGTGCGCGCCGGCGGTGCCGGCGAGCAGCGCGGCGAGGGCGATGAGGCCCGCCGCCAGCCCGATCACCGACAGGCGTCCGATCCGGTCCGCGAGCCAGCCCCAGACGGGAGAGAACGCGTACATCCCCGCGATGTGCCCGCTGATCACCAGGCCCACCATTTCGAGGTCGGCCCCGTGGTGCCCGAGGTCCACCGGCGTCATCACCATGATCGACACCATCGCGGTGTGCGACACGGCGATGGTGACCAGCGCCAGCCGCGCCCTGGGGGAGGCGGCCACCGCCCGGAACCCGGCCCGCAGCGAGCGCTCGTCGGCCTGCTGCCCGGCCGACCCGGCCAGGGCGCGGGCCGTCAGCAGCGGGTCCGGCCGCAGCAGCACGGCCATCAGGACCGCCGCCACCAGGAAGATCGCGGAGGCCCACAGGAACGGACCCGCCTTCTCGGGTATGGAGGTGCCGGCGAAGCTGCGGCTCGCCGGAGCCGACAGGTTGGGCCCCAGGACCGCCCCGATGGTCGTGGCCCACACCACCGTCGAGATCGCGCGGGCCCGCCGGTCCGGCTCCGCCAGGTCGGCCGCCGCGAAGCGCGCCTGGAGGTTGGCCGAGGAGGCCGCGCCGAAACCGGCCATGCCCAGCAGCATCAGCGGGAAGCTGCCGATCGCGGCGGCGAGGACCACCAGCGCCCCGCCCACCGCGCCGATGAAGTACGCCAGGACCAGGCCCGGCCGGCGCCCGCGGGCCGTCATGAGGGCGGCGAGCGGGAGGGACAGCAGGGCGGTACCCGCGACCGACGCCGTCGGCGCCAGGCCGGACATGGCCTCGCTGCCGCTCACCTCGGTGGCCAGGACCGGTGCGAGCGTGATCCCGATGGGTACGCCGAGGCCGCCGAGGATCTGGCTCGTGATGAGCACGGCGGAGGTGCGGCGGCGCAGCGCGGGCAGGGCCTCGGGAGAGACTGCCGGGGCGGGCGCGGCGGGCGTGGTACAGGCGGGGTCGGTGGTCACCGCCGCAGTTTCCCACCCCGTACGCACAGCTGGAAACAGGAAATACGACCGGAGCGGTCGCGCACCCGCCGGACCCCGCGCCAGGCTGTCGGTGGGGCGCCGTACGGTGGAACGGTGACCATCGAAGACCCCGGCCCGTCCCGCCCTGAGGACGACCGCCACCTGGAGTGGACCCTCGTCGACAGCGCCGTCGGCCCGCTGTTCCTCGCCGCCACACGGACGGGACTCGTCCGCGTGGAGTTCCACGCCACGGAGCGCCGGATACGCCCGCTCGCCGAGCAGCTGGGAGCCGAGCCGGTGCGGCCGCCGGCCGGCCGCGAGGTGCTGCTCGCCGAGCCGGTCCGGCAGCTGGCCGCGTACTTCGCCGGGCACCTGCGGCGTTTCGACCTGCCGCTGGACTGGCGGCTGAGCGCGGGCTTCAACCGGGTCGTGCTGCGGGAGCTGGAGCGCTCGGTGCCGTACGGGTCGGTGGTCGGGTACGGGGAGCTGGCCGCCCGCGTCGGGCAGCCGGGCGGGGCCCAGGCGGTCGGCGCGGCGATGGGCTCCAACCCGCTGCCGGTGGTGGTGCCCTGCCACCGCGTCGTGGAGAGCGACGGCGGGATCGGCGGGTTCGGCGGCGGGCTGGAGGCCAAGCGGACGCTGCTCGCGCTGGAGGGCGTCCTTCCGCAGCCCCTCTTCTGACCGGCCCCGCGGCCGCGGGGCCGGTCAGTACCCGGCCACCGCGTCCCGGACCAGGTCGGGCCGGTTGGAGATCAGCCCGTCGACGCCCATGTCACGGACCTTCCGGGCGGCGGCCGCGGTGTCCACGGTCCAGGCGTCGACCTCCAGCGGGCGGCCGTGCGGGCCCTGGAGGTCGTGCACCGCGGCCACCCACTCGGCCGTGATGCCCCCGTACCAGGGGTTGATCCGGTCGGTGAAGGCGGCGTACCGGCCGAGGTCCGCGACGGCCGGCGTGCCCAGCAGGGCGGTGGTCAGGTCCGGCCGCAGGGCGTGGACGGTCCGGACGGAGTCGGCGCTGAAGCTCTGCACCACCAGCCGGCGGTCCACGTAGCCCGGGCGCAGCCAGCCGGCCCGGCCCAGCGTCCGCAGGACGTCGACCTCGATGCCCGGGTAGAGCTCGGGCAGCTTGATCTCCAGCAGGAGCCGCTGGCCGTTGACCCGCAGCCGGTCCAGGAACTGGCGCAGGGTCGGCACCTGCGTGCCCGCGTAGGCGGGGGAGTACCAGCTGCCCGCGTCCAGCCCGGCGATCTCGGCGGCGGTGAAGTCCTTCACCCGCCAGGGTGAGCGGTCCGGGAACACCTCCTTGACGTTGGTGGTGCGTGCCAGCGTCTCGTCGTGCATGACCACGAGCTCGCCGTCCTTGGTGCGCTGGACGTCGTTCTCCACCCATTCGACGCCCAGCGCCGCGGCCCGGTCGACGGCGGCCAGGGTGTTCTCCGGCGCGTACGCCGAGGCCCCCCGGTGGGCGAACACGACGGGGGCGTCGAGGACGTACGGCGCGGGTGCGGGGGACTCGGCGACGGAGGCGGTGCCGCCGGTCAGGACGAGGACGAGGCCGAGGAGGGGGGCCGCGGCCGCCCTCAGGGGTCGTACGTGCATGTGCGGGCTCCTCGCGCCGGGGTACGGCGGTTCGCGGGGCAGGAGGTCGGCGAGCGGAGTATGACAGGCCGTCAGCGAACGCCGGGCGGGGCGCGGGCGGACACGCGGAGAACGAAGCGAATCGAATGGGTCCGGATCGCCCACGGGGCGTCGGGTGGCGGGAACCGCGTGCGGAGATTCTCGCGGGAAGCGGTGGCCGCGCCGCGGCGGCGGCCCTATTTTTGCCCTCGACCGGCCCCCCGCCCGGGTGCGTCGGAGCCGGTCGCGGGCATCGGGCGCGGTGTCGTGCCGGGTCGGGCGGAGAGGCGGGCGGGCATGGGCGGTGCGGGGGCGGTGGCCGGCACGGTGGGAACGGTCGACGGGTTCAGCTATGGCCTGATCACGCCCCTAGCGGCGTTCCTGATGGCGTGTCTGGGCGGGGCGCTGGGGCTGCGGTGCACCACCCGGTCCCTCCTCGTCGAGCGCTCGTGGCGGCCCGGTTGGCTGGCCCTGGGGGCCACCGCCATCGCTTCCGGCATCTGGACGATGCACTTCATCGCGATGATGGGCTTCACCGTCGCGGAGTCGCCACTGAACTACGACAAACGGACCACGTTCGCGAGCCTGGGCGTCGCGATCGTCATGGTCGGCATCGGGATCTTCATCGTGGGCTACCGCGGGACCACCCTGATGCCCCTGCTCACCGGCGGCACCATCACCGGCCTCGGCGTCGCCTCCATGCACTACCTGGGCATGGCCGGGATGCGGCTGCGCGGCCACCTCGAGTACGACACGTGGATCGTGGCGCTGTCGGTCGTGGTCGCGGTGGTCGCCGCCACCGCCGCCCTGTGGGCCGCCGTGACCATCCGCGGCCTGCTGCCCGCCGTCGGCGCCAGCCTGGTCATGGGCCTGGCGGTCAGCGGCATGCACTACACGGCCATGGGCGCCGTGCGGGTGCGGCTGCACGGCGGGTACGCGCACCTGGCCGGGACCGCCCCCGCCGGGCTGCTGGCCCCCATGCTCATCGGGCCGGTGGTCTTCCTGGTGATCGCCGGAGTGGTGGTGATGTTCGACCCGCTGCTGGTCATGGGTGTGGTCGACTGGCGCAAGCCCGGGGACCCGCCCGCCCCGGCGCCGCCCCGCCGGCCGGTCTATCCGGTGTGGCCGCCCTACGACACGTGAGTGTCGGTGCGGGGTCGTACGGTGGTTCCATGCGGCCCGTATCGAAGATCGAACGCACGGTGGCGCCTTTCGAGGTCGTCAGTCCCTACCAGCCCAGCGGTGACCAGCCCGCGGCCATCGACGAGCTGGAGCGGCGCATCCGCGCGGGTGAGAAGGACGTCGTCCTGCTCGGTGCCACCGGTACCGGCAAGTCCGCCACCACCGCGTGGATGATCGAGCGGCTCCAGCGCCCGACCCTGGTCATGGCGCCGAACAAGACCCTCGCCGCCCAGCTGGCGAACGAGTTCCGCGAGCTCCTGCCGAACAACGCGGTCGAATACTTCGTCTCGTACTACGACTACTACCAGCCCGAGGCGTACGTCCCGCAGTCGGACACCTACATCGAGAAGGACTCCTCGATCAACGAGGAGGTGGAGCGGCTGCGCCACTCCGCCACCAACTCGCTGCTCACCCGCCGGGACGTGGTCGTGGTCGCCTCCGTCTCGTGCATCTACGGCCTCGGCACCCCGCAGGAGTACGTGGACCGCATGGTCCCGCTCGCGGTCGGCGACGAGATCGACCGCGACGAGCTGCTGCGCCGCTTCGTCGACATCCAGTACACGCGCAACGACCTCGCCTTCCAGCGGGGCACCTTCCGCGTCCGCGGCGACACCATCGAGATCTTCCCGGTGTACGAGGAACTCGCCGTCCGCATCGAGATGTTCGGCGACGAGATCGAGGCGCTGTCCACCCTGCACCCGCTCACCGGCGAGATCATCAGCGAGGACCGGTCGCTCTACGTCTTCCCCGCGAGCCACTACATCGCCGGCCCGGAGCGGATGCAGAACGCGATCCGCGGCATCGAGACCGAGCTCGCCGAGCGGCTGACGGAGCTGGAGAAGCAGGGCAAGCTGCTGGAGGCCCAGCGGCTGCGCATGCGCACCACCTACGACCTGGAGATGATGCAGCAGATCGGCTCCTGCTCCGGCATCGAGAACTACTCCCTCCACATGGACGGCCGCGAGCGCGGCTCCGCGCCGAACACGCTGATCGACTACTTCCCCGAGGACTTCCTCCTCGTCATCGACGAGTCGCACGTGACCGTCCCGCAGATCGGCGCCATGTACGAGGGCGACGCCTCGCGCAAGCGGACCCTGGTCGACCACGGCTTCCGGCTGCCCTCGGCCCTCGACAACCGCCCGCTGAAGTGGGAGGAGTTCCTGGAGCGGATCGGCCAGACCGTCTACCTGTCCGCCACCCCCGGGAAGTACGAGCTGTCCCGCGGCGACGGCTTCGTCGAGCAGATCATCCGCCCCACCGGCCTGATCGACCCGGAGGTCGTGGTCAAGCCGACCGAGGGCCAGATCGACGACCTGGTGCACGAGATCCGCAAGCGCACCGAGAAGGACGAGCGGGTCCTGGTCACCACCCTGACCAAGAAGATGGCCGAGGACCTCACCGACTACTTCCTCGAACTCGGCATCCAGGTCCGCTACCTGCACAGCGACGTCGACACCCTGCGCCGCGTGGAACTGCTGCGCGAGCTGCGCTCCGGCGAGTACGACGTCCTGGTCGGCATC
The DNA here is from genome assembly GCF_044753805.1 of Streptomyces sp. NPDC093225. Lineage (NCBI taxonomy): Bacteria > Bacillati > Actinomycetota > Actinomycetes > Kitasatosporales > Streptomycetaceae > Streptomyces > Streptomyces sp. NPDC093225. Next base: position 13,625 of record NZ_JBIVNX010000074.1, on the reverse strand, counting down.
AACCTGCTGCGCGAGGGCCTCGACCTGCCCGAGGTCTCCCTCGTGGCGATCCTCGACGCCGACAAGGAGGGCTTCCTGCGGTCCGGGACCTCCCTGATCCAGACCATCGGCCGCGCGGCGCGCAACGTGTCCGGCCAGGTCCACATGTACGCCGACAAGATGACGCCGGCGATGGAGAAGGCCATCGACGAGACCAACCGGCGCCGCGAGAAGCAGGTCGCGTACAACGAGGCCAACGGCATCGACCCGCAGCCGCTCCGCAAGAAGATCAACGACATCGTGGCGACCATCGCCCGCGAGGAGATCGACACCGAGGAGCTCCTCGGCAGCGGCTACCGGCAGGGCAAGGAGGGCAAGGGCGCCAAGACCCCGGTGCCGGCGCTCGGCGGGAAGGCGGCCGCGGGCGGCAAGGCGGCCAAGTCGGCCAAGGGGAAGAAGGGCGCGGCGGCCACCGAGGTGCTCACCGACCGCCCGGCCGCGCAACTGGCCGAACAGATCGAGGAGCTGACCGACCGGATGCGTGCGGCGGCGGCGGAGCTCCAGTTCGAGATCGCGGCGCGGCTGCGCGACGAGGTCGGCGAACTGAAGAAGGAGCTGCGGCAGATGCGCGAGGCGGGCCAGGCCTGATCCACCCGGACGCACCACACGGGTCCGCCCGCCGCCCGCGCGGCGGGCGGACCGTGTCTCAGGACTGATACGGAATGAGCCGCGCCCGGGCCGGATGTCACCGCTCGTGCGTAGGGTTGGGGAAGCCGTGCGCATGCGCGGACGCGATGTGTGGAGAGGGGACCGACCGTGACGGTCAATTTGTCCAAGGGCCAGGCCATCAGCCTGCAGAAGGCCGACGGCGGCACCCTGACCGCGGTGCGGATGGGGCTCGGGTGGCAGGCCGCCAAGCGGCGCGGACTGTTCGGCTCGCGCACGCGGGAGATCGACCTCGACGCGTCCGCCGTGCTCTTCGCCGAACAGCAGCCGGTGGACGTGGTGTTCTTCCGTCACCTCGTCAGCGACGACGGCTCCGTCCGGCACACCGGTGACAACCTCGTCGGCGGCGTCGGCCAGGGCGGGGACGACGAGGCCATCCTCGTGGACCTCCAGCGCGTGCCGGTGCACGTCGACCAGATCGTGTTCACCGTCAACTCCTTCACCGGTCAGACCTTCCAGGAGGTCGAGAACGCGTTCTGCCGCCTGGTCGACGAGACCAACGGCCAGGAGCTGGCCCGCTACACGCTCACCGGCGGCGGCGCGTACACCGCCCAGATCATGGCCAAGGTGCACCGCGCGGGCGGCGGCTGGCAGATGACGGCCGTGGGCGCGCCCACCAGCGGGCGGACGTTCCAGGACCTGATGCCGGAGATCGCCCGCCACCTGTAAGGGGTGCGCGGCGTTGCAGACACGGGCCGGCCACGGCCCGCACGACCGAACCCCCGCGGGCCGGTACGGGTCCTCCCGTACCGGCCCGCACGGGCAGGGAGCGACCCCGCGCATGCGGGAGCGAGAGGGAGGACGGCCATGACGGCCGAGCTGGTGCGGGGGCAGAACCACCCCCTGCCCGGGACCCGGGTGCAGGTCCGGATCACGGCGGCCGCCGCCGTACTGGCCGCCGCCGTCCTGGTGGACGAGGCCGGCCGGCTCGCCGGGCCCGGGGCCCTCGCCCACCCCGGCGGCCCCGAGACCGCCGGGATCTCCTTCCCCACCGGGAGCGGGGCGGGCGGGGACGGCGCCGACCTCCTGGTCGCCGTCGACCTCGGCGCGCTCCCCGCGACCGTGCACCGGGTGGGGGTGCTGCTGGCCCTGCGGCCCGGGGCGGGCCCCGTGCGCTTCGGCGGCCTCGTCGCACCGCGGGCCGCCGTGGGCGCGCCCGAGGAGCCCGCAGCGGCCGCCTACACGATCACCGGGCTGGACGCCGAGACGGCCGTCGTCGCCCTGGAGCTGTACCGGCGGCAGGACGCGTGGAAGGCGCGCGCCGTCGGCCAGGGGTACGTGGACGGCCTGGCGGCGCTGCTGGCCGACCACGGCCTCGCGCAGGCCGAGGCGGCCCCGCTGGCCGCCCGCCTCCACGAGGGTGCCGCGGCCGCCGCCCCGGGGTCCGGCGCCGCGCCGGCCGCCACCCTGCCCGCCGACAGTGCCGGCACGCCGTCCGCCACGGCCCCCACCCTCGCTTCCGCCGAGGGTCCGCAGACCGTCGGCCGGATCGACTACGCCCACCCGCGCCGCGCCTCCGTCACCCCGGCGGCCGGTACGCCGACGGGCCCGGGGGCGGGTCCCGGAACGGATCCGGCCCCGGCCACGGCGACCCGGCCCGCCCCGGCACCGGGGGCGCCCCCTCCGCAGGACGGGCCCGCCCGGCCCGTGGCGGGGGACGCCGTCGGCTGGACCATGGAGGAGCGGCTCTGGAACCAGGTCTGGGGCATGTTCGAGGACTTGGCCCGGGCCGTCGCCGCGTACCGCAGCGCCGTCGAGTTCGCCGACTCCCGCCGCGACCGCGAGCTCGACGAGGCCCTGTCCGACCCGCGCGCCCGCGTCGGCGGGACCGCCGACGCCGCCCGCGACGACGTCCTGGCCCGCCGCGAGGCGCTCGTCAGGCAGGCCCGTGAGGCGCTCGACCGCGACCTGGCGCAGCTGGCGGCCGAGTCCGAGGTGGTCGAGCCCGCCCTGCCGGCGGCCCTGGCGCGCTGGGACGGCCCGCAGTGGCGCGCGTACGAGCCGCCCGCCGAGCCCCCGGACGCCGTCCGCCTGGGCGACCTCCACCTGCCCGAGGCGCCCGCCCTGCGGATCCCGCTGCTGGCCCGGCTCCCCCTGGAGCGCGGGCTGTGGATCGACAACGGCCGCACCGGCTCCGAGGCCGCCATGGCCATGGACACCGACGACCTGCGCCGGCTCGCCCTGGACACCGCCGCGGCCCTGGCGCTGCGTCTGGTGGCCGCCCATCCGCGCGGCTCCTTCGGCGTGCACGCCATCGACCCGGCCGGCGCGGGCGCCGCCGCGCTCGCGCCGCTGGCCGGGCTGCTCGCCGAGCCGCCGGCCGCCGGCGCCGACGGGGTGACCGCGGTCCTCGCCGAGCTGACCCGGCGCGTGGACCTGCTGCAGATGGCCCGCCGCAGCGACGACTACGAGGTGCTGCCGCCCGGCCTCGACACGAGCCGCCGCCTGCTGATCGTCCACGACTTCCCGCACGGCTTCGACGACCGCGCCGTCACGCAGCTGCGGTACCTGGCGGACGAGGGCCCGGCGGTCGGCGTGCACCTGCTGCTGGTGGCCGACCGGGACGAGGCCGCCGCGTACGGGCCGCTCCTCGACCCGCTGTGGCGCTCGCTGCTGCGGCTGAGCCCGGTCCCCGACGACCACCTCAGCGACCCCTGGGTGGGGCACGCGTGGACGTACGAGCCGCTGCGGATCGCCCCCTGGGACGCCCAGGACGTACTCGCCCGGATCACGTCGGGGGGTTCCGCGCCCCGGCCGCGGTGAGCCCGTACGACCGCGCCGCCCGTCCTGCGCGGCGCCGACGTACGCCCGTCCGGCAGCCCCCTCCGCAGCCCCTGCGCTGACCCGTGGATGACCCGTCGATGACCCGGGAATGACCGTTCCTTGGTCTTCTCTTTACCTGAAGCGGGTTCGGCGGGTACCCTGGGCTTCGCGGAGGGGAGTACTCCTGCTGCGACGTTCCCGTCAATACGGACCACAGGTCCCGGGGCGTCGGCCCGGGGCGCATGCGGCGCACGCGGGTGGAAGAGACCTCCGGCAGCCATGACGCTGACCTTGTTGAGCCATCTGCCGGAGGCGTGAGCAATGGAAGTTTCGACGACCCTCTGGGTGCTGACCATCCTCGGTCTGTGCCTTCTGATCGCGGCCGATTTCCTCATCGGCCGCAAACCGCACGACGTGTCGGTCAAGGAAGCCGGCACATGGACCGTCGTCTGGATCGTGCTGGCCGTCCTCTTCGGCCTCGGCCTGCTGGTCTTCGGCAGCAGCCAGGCCTCCGGCGAGTTCTTCGCGGGCTTCATCACCGAGAAGTCGCTGAGCGTCGACAACCTCTTCGTCTTCGTCCTGATCATGGCGAAGTTCGCGGTGCCCTCGCACCTCCAGCAGCGCGTCCTGCTGGTCGGCGTCCTCATCGCACTGGTGCTCCGCGCGATCTTCATCGCCGCCGGCGCCGCGATCATCACCAGCTTCTCGTGGGTCTTCTACATCTTCGGCGCGTTCCTGATCTACACCGCCTGGAAGCTGATCCAGGAAGCCCGGTCCGATGACGAGGAGGAGGAGTTCGAGGAGAACCGCCTCCTGAAGAGCATCGAGAAGAAGTTCGGCGTCGCCGACCGCTACCACGGCACCAAGCTCTTCATCCGCACCAACGGCAAGCGCGTGCTGACCCCGCTGATGGTCGTGATGCTGGCCATCGGCACCACCGACGTGCTGTTCGCCCTCGACTCCATCCCGGCGATCTTCGGCCTCACGCAGGACCCGTACATCGTCTTCACTGCCAACGCCTTCGCCCTGATGGGCCTGCGCCAGCTGTACTTCCTCATCGGCGGCCTGCTCAAGAAGCTGGTCCACCTCAGCTACGGCCTGTCCGTCATCCTCGGCTTCATCGGCGTGAAGCTGGTGCTGCACGCCCTGCACGAGTCGGGCGTGCACGTCCCCGAGATCTCCGTCCCGTTCTCGCTGGCCGTCATCTGCGGCGTCCTGGTCGTCACCACGATCACCAGCCTGATCGCCTCCAAGAAGCAGGCGCAGGAGCAGGCGGCCGCCGGAGCGGCCGCCGACGACGCGGACAAGGAGAGCGTCGAGGCCTGAGCCCCGGGCCCGCGGGCCCGGGAGTCAGGGGACCTGCGCGGGGACCTACGCGGGGGCGGCCGCTTCGGCCGCCCCCGCGGTGCGTACCGCCACGGGACGGGTCTCCGGCAGCAGGGCCGAGCACGCGAGGCTGGCCAGGCAGATGGCCGTCAGGTACGCGGCCACGCCCCAGGGCGGCCCGTCGCCGTCCGCGATCGCCGTGGCCACCACCGGGGTGAGCGCCCCGCCCAGCACGCCTCCCAGGTTGTAGCCCACGGCCGCCCCGGTGCAGCGCACCCGAGGCTCGTACAACTCCGGCAGGTACGCCGCCACCACCGCGAACATGGTGGCCATCGAGAGCATCGCGCCGACGAACCCGGCGGTCATCAGCACGGGGTTCCCGGTACGCAGCAGCGCGACCAGCGGGAACATCCACAGCGCCGCACCCGCGCAGCCGGCCATGCACATGGACCGCCGTCCGAACCGGTCGCCGAGCACGGCCACGAACGGGGTCACCACCCCCTTCAGGGCCACCGCGGCCATCACGCAGGCCAGCATCGTCGTCCGGGACACACCCAGGTGCTCGGTGCCGTAGGCCAGGGACCAGGTGGTCACCGCGTAGAAGACCGCGTACGCCATGGCCAGCGCGCCGCCGGTCAGCAGCACCAGCCGCCAGTGCCCGCGGAACACCTCGGCCAGCGGTGCCTCCGCCCGCCCGCCGCCCTCGGCCAGCGCGCGGAACTCCGGCGTCTCCTCCAGCGTGGCCCGCAGCAGCAGCCCGGCGACGGCCAGCAGACCGGCGGCCCAGAACGGCACCCGCCAGCCCCAGGAGCGGAACTGCGCGTCGGTCAGACCCGCCGACAGCCCCAGCATCACGCCGTTGGCCAGCAGGAACCCGACGGCCGGGCCCACCTGCGGGAAGCTCGTCCACAGCCCGCGCCGCTCGGCGGGGGCGTGCTCGGCGGTCAGCAGCACGGCCCCGCCCCACTCGCCGCCCACGCCGAAGCCCTGCAGGAAGCGCAGCGCGAGCAGGAGCAGCGGGGCGGCCGCGCCGATGGCGGCGTACGTGGGCAGGAAGCCGATGGCGACCGTGGCGGCGCCGGTCAGCAGCAGGGAGCCGAAGAGCACGGGGCGGCGGCCGTAGCGGTCGCCGACGTGGCCGAAGACCACGGAGCCGAGGGGGCGGGCCACGAAGCCGACGCCGAAGGTGGCGAACGCGGCCACGGTCCCGGCGAGCGGGGAGAAGGCGGGGAAGAACAGCGGGCCCAGGACGAGGGCGGCCGCCGTGCCGTAGGCGAAGAAGTCGTAGAACTCGATCGCGGTGCCGGCCAGCGAGGCCAGTGCGAGCCGGAGCATGGGCGGTGCGTGGGGCGGGGACCCGGGAGGGGAGTGTTCGGTGCGCATGGGGTCCACGTACCGCCTGCGCGGCGGGCGGGGTGGCAGACCCGGCGGGACTCACCGGAAGGAGTGCGCGGCGGGGGCCGCGGTTGACGGCGCCCCGGGGTCGGGGCGCCGTCGTGGACCGGTGGTCGGGACGTCAGGCGGTCACCAACCGCGCTCGCGCCACTCCGCGAGGTGCGGGCGCTCGGCGCCCAGGGTGGTGTCGTTGCCGTGGCCCGGGTAGACCCAGGTCTCGTCCGGGAGCCGGCCGAAGAGCTTCGTCTCGACCCCGTCGAGCAGGCTCTTGAAGGCGGCCGCGTCGCCCCAGGTGTTGCCGACGCCGCCGGGGAAGAGGCAGTCGCCGGTGAACAGGTGCGGGGCCCCGTGCGGGTCGTCGTACACGAGGGCGATCGAGCCAGGAGTGTGGCCGACCAGGTGGACGGCCTTCAGCGAGACGCGTCCGACGGTGATCGTGTCGCCGTCCTCGACCAGCACCGCGGTGGGCACCGGGATGCCCTCGGCGTCGTACCGGCCCGCGTAGGTGCGGGCGCCGGTGGCGTCGACGACCTCGCGCAGCGCGCCCCAGTGGTCGCCGTGCTGGTGGGTGGTGACCACCGAGGCGATGCCGCCGTCGCCGATCAGGTTGAGGAGGGTCTGCGGTTCCGCGGCCGCGTCGATCAGCAGCTGCTCGTCGGTGGCCCGGCAGCGCAGGAGGTACGCGTTGTTGTTCATGCCGCCGACGGCGACCTTGGAAATCATCAGGTCCGTGAGTTCGTGCACGTCGGCCGGACCGCCGACCTTCACCGCTCCGCTGTAGGTCATGTCCGAATCCTAGAGCGGGGGGAGGGCGGGGAGCGCGCCGTCGGTCGCGGTCAGGGCCGCGCCCTTGTCACCGCGGCCGGCCAGCCAGGCCAGCAGCTCGGCGGCGGGGCCGCTGACGGCCACCGGGGCGCCCTCGGTGCCACCCGTGCGCCAGGTGCCGTCGCGGTCGGTGGCGGTCAGCGTCACCGGCGGGACGTCGGCGCGGCCGGACCAGCGGTCGGCCAGGAAGGCGATCTCGCGGTCGGTGAACTCGGCGGGCAGGTCCGCGAGCCCGTAGCCGATGTTCAGGTCCACGTGGTGCAGGTCGACCTCGACCCAGCGGCGGAAGGGCACGTTGGAGGCCAGGTCGGTGACCCCGTTGCGCAGCTCGACCGTCCGGGACCAGTCCTGGTCCGCGTCGGAGGCGGCCGTGAAGCGCGCGGCGGAATTCCCGAGGTCGGCGAGTTGTTCGTCCAAGGGCCGGGCGGAGTCGCGCTCGATGTCCGCGTCGCGGGCCTCGGCGCTCTCGTACATGGGTCGGCCCTCGAGAACGTTGACGAGGGCGTCCGCGTTGCGGGAGAGGTGGGCGAGGACGTGGCCGCGGGTCCAGCCCGGAAGGTGTGACTCCTCGGCGAGGACGGCGTCGTCCATTTTCGCGACGGCGGTCAGCAGTCGGTCCGTGGCCTCGCGCAGTGCGCGCAGGTCGTGCGCATGATCACTCATGGTCCGACCCTAGCCCTCGCCACACGTTCGGGTGAAGCGTCCGCCCGAGGGCCGGAAATCGAATGCACGTGCTATACGCTCGTGAGGAGAACCAGACCCCGCTTCGTGGCGCCCCCCATACCCTGGGACGGGGGCCCGTTCCCCCGCTCTCTCAAGAAAGGTGCGGACCGGCGTGACCGACCGTCTCATCGTTCGTGGCGCTCGCGAGCACAACCTGAAGAACGTCTCGCTCGACCTGCCCCGCGATTCGCTCATCGTCTTCACCGGGCTCTCCGGGTCGGGCAAGTCCTCGCTCGCGTTCGACACGATCTTCGCCGAGGGCCAGCGCCGGTACGTCGAGTCCCTGTCCTCGTACGCCCGCCAGTTCCTCGGCCAGATGGACAAGCCCGACGTCGACTTCATCGAGGGCCTCTCCCCGGCCGTCTCGATCGACCAGAAGTCGACCTCGCGCAACCCGCGCTCCACGGTCGGCACGATCACCGAGGTCTACGACTACCTCCGCCTGCTCTTCGCGCGCATCGGCAAGCCGCACTGCCCCGAGTGCCGCCGCCCGATCTCCCGGCAGTCGCCCCAGGCCATCGTCGACAAGGTGCTCGCGCTCCCCGAGGGCAGTCGCTTCCAGGTGCTCTCGCCGCTGGTGCGCGAGCGCAAGGGCGAGTTCGTCGACCTCTTCTCCGACCTCCAGACCAAGGGCTACAGCCGGGCGCGGGTGGACGGGCAGACGATCCAGCTCAGCGAGCCGCCGACGCTGAAGAAGCAGGAGAAGCACACCATCGAGGTGGTCGTCGACCGCCTCACCGTCAAGGACAGCGCCAAGCGCCGGCTCACCGACTCGGTCGAGACCGCCCTCGGCCTGTCCGGCGGCATGGTCATCCTCGACTTCGTCGACCTCCCCGAGGACGACCCCGAGCGCGAGCGGATGTACTCGGAGCACCTGTACTGCCCGTACGACGACCTGTCCTTCGAGGAGCTGGAGCCGCGCTCCTTCTCCTTCAACTCGCCCTTCGGCGCCTGCCCCGAGTGCACCGGCATCGGCACCCGCATGGAGGTCGACCCCGAGCTGATCATCCCGGACCCGGAGAAGTCCCTCGACGAGGGCGCCGTCTCGCCGTGGTCGCTGGGCCACACCCGGGACTACTTCGACCGCCTGATCGGCGCCCTCGCGGGCGAGCTGGGTTTCCGGACCGACATCCCCTGGGCCGGGCTGCCGCAGCGCGCCCGCAAGGCCCTGCTGTACGGGCACAAGACGCAGATCGAGGTCCGCTACCGCAACCGGTACGGCCGCGAGCGCGCGTACACCACCGCCTTCGAGGGCGCCGTGCCCTTCGTCAAGCGGCGGCACTCCGAGTCCGAGAGCGACGCCAGCCGCGAGCGCTTCGAGGGCTACATGCGCGAGGTGCCGTGCCCGACCTGCGAGGGCACCCGCCTCAAGCCGATCGTGCTCGCGGTGACCGTGATGGAGAAGTCCATCGCCGAGGTCTCCGCCATGTCGATCAGCGAGTGCGCCGAGTTCCTCGGCCGGATGCGCCTCGACGCCCGCGACAAGAAGATCGCCGAGCGGGTGCTCAAGGAGGTCAACGAGCGGCTGCGCTTCCTCGTCGACGTCGGCCTCGACTACCTCTCCCTCAACCGGGCCGCCGGCACCCTGTCCGGCGGCGAGGCCCAGCGCATCCGGCTCGCCACCCAGATCGGCTCGGGCCTGGTCGGCGTGCTGTACGTGCTCGACGAGCCGTCCATCGGCCTCCACCAGCGCGACAACCACCGGCTCATCGAGACCCTCGTGCGACTGCGCGACATGGGCAACACGCTCATCGTCGTCGAGCACGACGAGGACACCATCAAGGTCGCCGACTGGGTCGTCGACATCGGCCCCGGTGCGGGCGAGCACGGCGGCAAGGTCGTGCACAGCGGTTCCCTCAAGGACCTGCTGAAGAACGCCCAGTCCATGACCGGGCAGTACCTGTCCGGGAAGAAGTCGATCGCGGTCCCGGACGTCCGCCGCCCCGTCAACGGCGAGCGGAAGCTGACCGTGCACGGCGCCAAGGAGAACAACCTCCGAGACATCGACGTGGCCTTCCCGCTCGGCGTGTTCACCGCGGTCACGGGCGTGTCCGGCTCGGGCAAGTCGACGCTGGTCAACGACATCCTGTACACGCACCTGGCCCGGGAGCTCAACGGCGCCCGCGCGGTGCCCGGCCGGCACACCCGCGTGGACGGCGACGACCAGGTCGACAAGGTCGTGCACGTCGACCAGTCGCCCATCGGTCGCACGCCCCGGTCCAACCCGGCCACGTACACCGGCGTCTTCGACAACGTCCGCAAGCTCTTCGCGGAGACGATGGAGGCGAAGGTGCGCGGCTACCTGCCGGGCCGCTTCTCCTTCAACGTCAAGGGCGGCCGCTGCGAGAACTGCTCCGGCGACGGCACGATCAAGATCGAGATGAACTTCCTGCCGGACGTCTACGTCCCGTGCGAGGTCTGCCACGGCGCCCGGTACAACCGGGAGACCCTGGAGGTCCACTACAAGGGCAAGTCCATCGCCGAGGTGCTGGACATGCCGATCGAGGAGGCGCTGGACTTCTTCGAGGCCGTCCCGACGATCGCCCGCCACCTGCGCACGCTCACCGAGGTCGGCCTCGGGTACGTGCGCCTGGGCCAGTCCGCGCCGACGCTGTCGGGCGGTGAGGCGCAGCGCGTGAAGCTCGCCTCCGAGCTGCAGAAGCGCTCGACGGGCCGCACGGTGTACGTGCTGGACGAGCCGACCACCGGCCTGCACTTCGAGGACATCTCGAAGCTGATCAAGGTGCTCTCGGGTCTGGTCGACAAGGGCAACACCGTCATCGTCATCGAGCACAACCTCGACGTCATCAAGACCGCCGACTGGGTCATCGACATGGGTCCCGAGGGCGGTTACGGCGGCGGCATCGTGGTGGCCGAGGGCACGCCGGAGCAGGTCGCCTCGGTGGGAGCCAGCCACACCGGCAAGTTCCTGCGGGACATCCTGGGGGCGGACCGGGTCTCGGACGCCACCGTGCCGGCCGCGCGGACCGCGAAGAAGGCGGCGCCCCGCAAGACCGCCGCCAAGAAGACGGCGGCCCCGCGGGCGAAGAAGGCCTGAGCCGAAGCAGGCCCGAGCCGAAGCAGGCCCGAACCGGGTCGCCGGGGGCACCGCCCCCGGCGACCCGTGCGCCGTACCCGCTAGGCGAAGCGCCGGCTCGCGACGCGCGCCAGGAAGGGGACCACGGCCGCGGTGACCTCGGAGGGGCGGTCCAGCATCGGGTAGTGGCCCGCCGTGTCGATCAGCACCACCTCGCCCCGGGTCTGCTCGCCGATCCACTCCGCCTCCGTCAGCGGATCCGGCCCGAACAGGGCGTCCGTGCCCCCCATCACGACCTGCACCGGCACCGTCAGCCCCGGCAGCGCCGCGGCCGCCGCCTCCGCGCCCGCACCGATCATGGCCCGCAGCGCCGCCAGGCGCCCGGGCTCCTTCAGCGACGCGGTGAGCTCCTTCTTCCACTCGGGGAACTCGTCCGGCTTCTCCCCGGGGAACAGCCCGGCCCACTGCCGCGTCCACGACCGCACGAACCGGCCCGCACGCAGTCCGGCGCCCGCCCCCGGCCGTGCGAACGGAGCCACGAGCACCAGTCCGTCGAAGAGCTCCGCCTCCGCCGCAGCCGCGACCACCGCCGCGCCCGCCGCGTTGGAGTGCGCCACCACGAACGCCGGCCCCGCGTCGAGATGACGCACCAGCGCCCGCAGGTCACCCGCCAGCGCCGGCTGCCCGTACTCCCGCTCGCCCGCGCTCGATTCGCCCGTACCCCGCAGGTCGCACGTGACCACCCGGAACCCGGACTCGGCCAGGTCCGCCGCCAGGAACCGGTACGCGGTGCGGGTGTTGCCCAGACCCGGCACGCACACGACGAGCGGGCCCTCGGCGCCGTTGTCGTCGTAGGCGATCCGCCCGCCGTCGTACTCCACGTATTCCGTCAATGTCGCGGTCTCTTTTCACACTCGTGCCGTTGCGCGTTCATAGCCTCGCCGACGGGTGCCTGGTTCGTAAACCTCAGAATCTGTCGGGATATTGGCGGTGCGTCACAGTTCCGACGCATACGGCGGTTCGGCGCCGGCCCGGGTGCAGGTCAGGGCGGCCGCCCGGGCGGCGTACCCGAGCACCTCCGGCCAGTCCGGCTCGCCGACCGGCGAAAGCCGGTGCAGCAGCGCCGCGTTCACCGTGTCACCGGCACCGATCGTGTCCGCCACCGTCACCGGGGGAGCCGGGACCGAGTGCTCCGCCCCCGAGCGGGTGCGGACCGTCAGCCCCGCCGCACCCCGGGTCACGACCACCGCCCGCGGGCCCGCCGCCAGCCAGTCGTCCACCCGCCCGCCCAGCCACGCCGCGTCCTCCTCGGACACCTTGAGCAGGGACACGTACGGCAGCCAGCCCAGGAACCGCTCGCGGTAGGCGTCCGCGTCGGGGATCAGCCCCGGACGGACGTTGGGGTCGAGCAGCGTGAACACCCCGCGCCCGGCCTCCCGCCGCAGCAGCGCCTCGTACGCGCTCGCCCCCGGCTCCAGCGCCATCGAGCAGGTCCCCAGCGCCAGCGCCCGCACGCCCGGCGGCAGCACGGGCAGGGCGAAGAGGCGGTCGGCGGTGCCCTCGGTGTAGAAGCCGTAGGAGGCCGAACCGTCCGGGCCCAGCGCCGCCACCGCGAGCGAGGTGGGCTCCGGGCCCCGCTGCACCAGTGAGCAGTCCACCCCGGCCGTGCGCAGCCCGGCCAGCAGCGCCTCGCCGAAGCCGTCGGTGGAGATCCGCGAGCAGAAGGCGACCTCGGCGCCGAGGCGGCCGAGGGCGATCGCGGTGTTGTACGGGCCGCCGCCCGGGCGCGGCAGCAGCGCCCCGGGCGGCCCGGCCGCGGGCACGAGGTCGATCAGTGCTTCTCCGCCGACGACGATCATGGGGGGAGCGTAGGGCAGCCGGGGCGCCGGGCACAGGGGGCGGCGCGGGGACGGCCCGCGCGGCCCCCACGCCGGCCGGGGGCGGGCGCTGGCGGGTTCCCGCCGGGTGCTGCCCCGCACAGGGGCCGCACAGGCACCGCGGGTATCGTCGGCAGGGTTTTGCACCGCCGAGCTGCCCACGGAGAAGCCATGTCCGGCCAGAACGCCGCCCGTCGAACCGTCCTCAAGGGCGCCGCCGCGCTCGCCGGCACCGCCGGCGCCGCTGCCGCGCTGACCGCCTGCTCCGGCGGCGGGGACGGCGGCGCCTCGGCCGCCCTGAGCTCCCCGGTGGACCTGGGCGCGGCGGACGCCGTGCCGGTCGGCGGCGCGAAGCTGTACCGCGAGCAGAAGCTGATCGTCAGCTGCCCGGCGAAGGGTCAGTACAAGGCGTTCAGTGCGACCTGCACGCACGCCGGCTGCGTGCTCGACAAGGTCGAGGACGGCGAGGGCAGCTGCCCCTGCCACGGCAGCCGCTTCGACGCGGCCACCGGCAAGGTCGTCCAGGGCCCGGCCGCCGAGCCGCTGCCGGAGGTCCCGGTCAAGGCCGAGGGCGGCAAGCTCATCGCGGGCTGAGGCCCGCACCGCGGGCCTCGGATCCGGGGCCGGAGCCGTACGCCGGCCCCACCGGCCAGCCGACCCGCGGCCTCGCCAACCCACCGGCCCCCCGTCGGCCAGCCGACCCGCGGCCCCGCGAACCCGCCGTCCCACCGGCCAGCCGACCCGCGGCCCCGCCAACCCACCGGCCCCCTGCCGGCCGGCCGACCTGCGGCCCCGCGAACCCGCCGCCCCACGACCCCGCCGATCCGCCGCCCCCGCGCCCCGGGCCCGCGGCCCCGCCGCCCCGCCCCTCAACCCCGTGTGGTGTGTGGGGGAGGCGCTTGAGCCGGTATGGCAGGCTGGTCCGGAGGCAGGCCCGGGCCTGGGGTGGCCGTAGGCCAGGGCCGAAGGCCCCG
>NZ_JBIVNX010000073.1:0-31295 GCF_044753805.1 Streptomyces sp. NPDC093225 | reverse complement strand
GCCAGGGCGAAGCCCCAAAGCCTCCGGGGTGGGCCTGCCGCAGGGCCTGCAGGCCGCCCCCGTCAAGCGCCGAGGGGACCCACACACCACGGGACGGCCCCGAGCCCGGGCGCGTACCCCGTCCCCGGAGGCGCCGGGCCGGCGGCCGGGCGGCGGCGGTCACCGGTCCGAGAGCGCCAGTTCCACGCCGAAGCCGATGAGCACCGACCCGGTCACCGCGTCGAGCGAGCGCCGGGCGGCCCGTCCGCTGACGCGGGCGCGCCGCAGCAGTGCGCGCACCCCCTCGGCACCCAGGATCAGGAGGGTGAACCAGGCCATGCCCTCGGCGTCGTGGACCAGGGCCAGCAGCAGCCCCATGGCGAGGTGCGAGGTGCCCTCCGGGACGAACTGCGGCAGCACCGCCATGTAGAAGACCCCGATCTTGGGGTTCAGGAGGTTGGTGGTCAGTCCCCGCCGGTACGAGCCCGACAGCCGCGCGGCCGGCCGCTCGGGGCGCAGCTCGGCCGGGCCGGCCTCCCGGCGCAGCGCGCGCAGCATCCCGACGCCCATCCACAGCAGGTAGGCCGCGCCCGCGACGCGCAGCACGGTGTACGCGGTCTGCGAGGCGGTCAGCAGCGCGGTCGCCCCGCAGGCCGCGGCCGCGCCCCACAGGAGGGCGCCGGTGTTGATGCCCAGCGCGGTGGCGAAGGCGTGGGCGCGGCCGTGGGTCGCCGCGCTGCGCAGGACCAGGGCGGTGTCGAGCCCCGGAACGAGCGTGAGCAGGCCGGCGACGACGGCGAAGGAGGCGACTGCCGAGGGGATGGTCATGGCGTCATCCTGGCCTGCCGCGGGCCCCATCAGTACTGCTTATCGGACCACCAGGAATGATCGTTGGCGCTGAACGCCCCCGGCCCCGCACGATGATCCGCATGAAGATCGCACGCATCGCCCTCGTCGGCGACCGCTCCCCCAACGTCAAGGCCCACGTCCGGGTCCCCGCCCTGCTGACCGCGCTCGCCGAACGCGACGGGCTGGTCCTGGACGCGTACTGGATCCCCACCGGCGACGCGGAGGCCGAGGCCGCCTCGGGCGCCCTGGCCGGCTTCGACGCGGTGTGGGTGCTGCCGGGCAGCCCGTACGCCAGCGAGGCCGGCGCGCTCGCGGCCGTCCGCACCGCCCGTGAGGAGGGCATCCCCTTCCTCGGCACCTGCGGCGGCTTCCAGCACACCCTGCTGGAGTTCGCGCGCAACGTCTGCGGCCTGGCCGGAGTCGCGCACGCCGAGAACGACCCGGACGCCACCGACCTCCTCATCGCCCCGCTGGCCTGCTCGCTCGTGGGCCACGAGGGCGTGGTGACGGCCGCGCCCGGCTCACTGGCCGAGGAGGTCCTCGGGGCGGAGCGCTCGGTGGAGCGGTACCACTGCAACTACGGGCCCGACCCCCGGCACCTGCCGGCGCTGACCGCCCACGGGCTGGTCCTGTCCGGACACGACGAGGAGGGCGGGCCGCGGATCGCGGAGCTCCCGGGGCACCCGTTCTTCCTCGCGACGCTCTTCCAGCCCGAGCTGTACGGGGACGGTTCGGCCCCGCACCCGATCGTGCGGGCCCTGGCCGCGGCGGCGGTGGCCCACGCCGGGACGCGGGCTGCCGCGTAGCGGGACGGCGACGGCCCGGCCCGGGTCCGGACCCCGACCGGGCGCGGCCCCGGCCACGGCACCGACCCCGGATACGCCCGTGGGGCGTACGAGATGCTCGTACGCCCCACGGGACAAGAGGGTGAGTGACGGGACTCGAACCCGCGGCCACCTGGACCACAACCAGGTGCTCTACCAACTGAGCTACACCCACCACGGCGGGCGCCACGGCGCCCGTCGATGTGCACGCACAGCATAGCCGATCAGCGGCGGTGGTCCCGCGCCGGTCCCACGCCCCCCACCAGGGGAAGGCCCTTCCCGGGGCGTCAGCTCCGAAGGAAGCCCTCGATCTCCGTGACGAGCGTCACGGGCGTCTCGTGCATGGGGTAGTGGCCGGCGCCCGGGATCGTGCGGATCTCCGCGTTCGGGTACCAGACCTGCCAGGTGGCCCGCATGACCTCTTCCGTCAGCGCGAGGTCGTACGCCCCGACGAGGACCAGCACCGGCACCGTGTTGCCCTTGACCGCCGCCGACAGGTCGAGGGTCTGCCAGCTGGCGAGGTATCCGGCGAAGGCATCGGGCCGGGAGACCTCCAGCGAGTGGGCGACCATCCGGTCCAGCCAGTGGCGGCTCGCTCGGTTGCCCGTGACCAGGTCCAGGATGGCCAGCCGCTTGGCGGGGTCCTCGGCGGCCCCGTAGAAGAGGGCGTGGGTCTGGTCGTCCATCTCGTACGGGGCGGCCGGCACCGGCGCGAGGCCGACCAGCTTCTCGACGCGTTCGGGGGCCCGGACGAGGACCTGCTGGATCGCCTTGCCGCCCATGGAGTGGCCGATGAGCGAGAAGGTGTCCCAGCCGAGCCCGTCGGCCAGCTCCAAGACGTCGTCGGCGATCTCGGCGAGGCCGTACCGGCCGGTCTCGGCCTTGCGCTGACCGTAGCCGCGGTAGTCGAGGAACGCGTACGTGAACTCCTCGGGGTCGAAGTAGTCCAGTACGGAGCCCCAGTTGGCGGAGGTGCCGAACCAGTCGTGCAGGACGACGGCCCGGCGGGGTCCGGTGCCGACGGTCCGGTGGGCGATGACCATACGGGTTCCCTTTCGAGGGGGACGTGACGTGACGCCGTATGGTCTGCCCACCGGACCGCCGCTCACACCGGACGGTGTCAGACGGTGACGATGCCGGGGTCGCTCACGCCCGACGCGCCGGTCTCGACGTGGCCGGCCAGCCGGCGCAGGAACGTGGTGTCGACGTCGGAGACCACGGTCAGGTCGTACCAGCTGCGCGAGGCGCGCAGGTCGACGGACTGCGTGAGGGTGGCGCCCTTGCGGACCGTGAAGGTCTGCGCGGAGCCGCCGTAGGCGTTGGTGACGGTCAGGTGGGCGTCGGTCGTGCCCACGTTGGTGAAGGTGAGGTCGATGTTGCCGGTGCTCGCGTCATGGCGGGCCGTGACCTCGGTGCCGGCGGTCTTGGTGTTGCGGAAGCGGCGCAGGAAGCCGTTCGGACCGTGGACGGTGAGGTCCGTGACGCCCTTGGAGTACGTGGTGTTCCAGGTGTCCGCGATCGACTTGCCGGCCTCGGTGGTGTAGGTCCACGGGCCGTCGGTGCGGTTGGGGGAGGTGACCAGGAACTGCGCGCCGGCCGCCGGACCGCCGCTGAAGGTCAGCTGGTACTTGCCGGTGCCGGTGTTGGCCGCGCCGTCCACGTACGGGGCGTACTTGAGCGGGCGGGTGGGCTTGGTACCGGCCTCCTGCTTCGGCATGGTGCCCACGGCCGGGACCGGCGGGACGTAGTCGGGGTGGCGGTTCTTGTCCGGCGGGTAGTAGCCGGCGGTGGGCGGCAGGACGGCGGCGCTGCTGTCGGCCTGGGTGAAGTCGAAGGCGGAGGTCAGGTCGCCGCAGATGGCCCGGCGCCACGGCGAGATGTTGGGCTCCTGGACGCCGAAGCGGCTCTCCATGAAGCGGATGATCGAGGTGTGGTCGAGGGTCTCGGAGCAGGTGTATCCGCCGCGGCTCCAGGGGGACACGACGAGCATCGGGACGCGCTGGCCGAGGCCGTAGGGGCCGGCGACGTAGCCGGTCTTGCCGGGGAAGTAGTCGAGCGTGGTGGAGACGGTCGACAGGCCCTGGGAGGCCGAGGAGGGCACGTACGGGGGGACGACGTGGTCGAAGAAGCCGTCGTTCTCGTCGTACGTGATGAACAGCGCGGTACGGGCCCACACGTCGGGGTTGGAGGTGAGCGCGTCCAGCACCTGGGCGATGTACCAGGCGCCGTAGTTGGCGGGCCAGTTGGGGTGTTCGGTGAAGGCCTCGGGGGCGGCGATCCAGGAGACCTTCGGCAGCGTGCCGTTCTGGACGTCGGCGCGCAGGTTGTCGAACAGGCCCTGGCCGGCCTTGGCGTTGGTGCCGGTGCGGGCCTTGTCGTGGAGCGGGCTGCCGGGCTGGGCGTTGCGGTAGCTGTTGAAGTACAGGAGCGAGTTGTCGCCGTAGTTGCCGCGGTAGGCGTCGTTGATCCAGCCCCAGCCGCCGGCCGCGTCGAGGCCGTCGCCGATGTCCTGGTAGACCTTCCAGGAGATGCCGGCGGCCTCCAGGCGCTCGGGGTAGGTCTTCCAGCCGTAGCCGGCCTCGGCGTTGTTGAGGACCGGGCCGCCGCCGGTGCCGTCGTTGCCGGTGTGGCCGGTCCACATGTAGTAGCGGTTCGGGTCGGTGGAGCCGATGAACGAGCAGTGGTACGCGTCGCAGACGGTGAACGCGTCCGCGAGGGCGTAGTGGAACGGGATGTCGTCCCGGGTCAGGTACGCCATGGTGGTGGCGGTCTTCGCCGGCACCCACTGGTCGTACTTGCCCTTGTTGAAGGCCTTCTGGCCGCCCGCCCAGTCGTGGTTGAGGTCCTGGATGAACTGCATGCCGAGGTCGTTCGCCGGCGGGCGGAAGGGCAGGATCTCCTTCTTGTTGGCGTCCGCCTGGTACCAGACCGGCTTGCCGCTCGGCAGCGTCACCGGACGCGGGTCGCCGAAGCCGCGGACGCCCTTCAGGGAGCCGAAGTAGTGGTCGAAGGAACGGTTCTCCTGCATCAGGACGACGATGTGTTCCACGTCCTGGATCGTGCCGGTGGCGCCCTGCGCGGGGATGGCGGCGGCCCGCGCGATGCTGTCGGACAGCATCGTCAGCGCGGCGGCACCGCCGCCCGCTATCTGCATGAAGCGGCGGCGATTGAGTTCAGCCATGGGGGATTCGACCTCTGCGGTGTGGGAGGGGACGGCGTTCGAGCGCCCCTAGAACAGCGCTCAAGTGGGACCGCCCGAAGACTCCCCCGTGACGCGTTGCGGTACGCCAGGCGAACGGCTCCCCTCCCGGAACACCGCCCTCCGCAACCCCCCGCACCCCTACACGCCCCCACCCCGCCAAACCGGCATAAAACCCCCACCCGTTCCGTCCACTGAACCCCGCTCCCCCAAACCGCCCGGAACGCCCTTTCCGGTCAGCAGGCTGAACGCCCGGGCCCGACCGCCCGTTTGGAGCAGCGTCCGGCGGATCAATAGGATCCGCCGGTGATCACTAGAAAACGGCCGGCGGCGTGGCTCTGGATCCTGTTCGCCGCACTCATCATGGGACTCCAGCCCGGTCCCGCCCTCGCGGACGAACCGGGCGGACAGGCAGCGCCGAAGGTCGACTTGGTGCTCGACGTCAGCGGTTCGATGCGCACGCGCGACATCGACGGCGGCACGCGCATGGCGGCGGCGAAGCAGGCGTTCAACGAGGTCCTCGACGCCACCCCGCAGGAGGTCGAGCTCGGCATACGCACGCTCGGCGCCCAGTACCGGGGCAACGACCGGCAGGAGGGCTGCAAGGACACCCAGCAGCTCTACGCCGTCGGCCCGTTGGACCGGACCGAGGCGAAGACCGCCGTCGCCACGCTGGCGCCGACGGGCTGGACGCCCATCGGCCCGGCGCTGCTCAAGGCGGCGGACGACCTGAACGGCGGTGAGGGCTCCCGCCGCATCGTGCTCATCAGCGACGGCGAGGACACCTGCGCCCCGCTCGACCCGTGCGTGGTCGCCCGGGACATCGCCGCCAAGGGCATCCACATCACCATCGACACGCTCGGTCTGGTGCCCGACGCCAAGACCCAGGCGCAGCTCAGCTGCATCGCCTCGGCGACCGGCGGCACGTACACCGCCGTGCGCCACAAGAAGGAACTCACCGACCGCGTCAACCAATTGGTGGACCGCACCGCGAAGCCCGAGGTCACGCCGGTCGGCGTGCAGGGCGCGGCCGAGTGCGCCAAGGCCCCGGTGCTGACCTCCGGGATCTACAGCGACCGCGAGGTGGCGGGCAGCCACCGCTGGTACCGCGTCGCGGTGCGGCCGGGGCAGGAGCTGCGCGCCTCGGTGAGCGTCGCGGCCGACCGCGCGGTGGCGCGGGACTACGGCGTGCTGCTGCGCGCCACGACCCTGTACGGGCGGGAGATCGTGCGCGGGCAGGAGTCCGGCGACGGGCGCACCGACGTGATCTCCACCGGTCTGCGCTACCCGCGGCCCGAGGAGGACGATCCGGACGACGCGGACGCCGCGCAGGCCGCGGAGACCGTCTGCCTGCGGGTGAGCACCTCGTACGCGCCCGCCGCGGGCGTCCCGGCCGCCCCGGGCTTCCCGGTCGAGCTGACGGTCGACCTGGTGGACGGCCCGGACGAGGCCTCGGACGTAGCGGCCTTCGGGCTCGGCCGCGGCTGGTGGCTGCTGGCGGTGCTGGTGCTGGCCGGCTTCCTCGGGGGCCTGCTGTGGGGCTGGATCTCGCGCTGGCGCGTGACGGTTTGGAGGACCAACTGATGGCTCGAACGACGACTCGGACGGCCGACCGGTCCGCCACCCGGGCGGGGCGGCTGCGCCGCCTCGTGGCCGGTGGCGCGGCGGCCCTGTCCCTGTGGGCCGGCGCGGGGACCGCGCCGGCGCTGGCGGACTCGCCCTCCCCCGCCCCTTCCGGGAGCGCCGACAGCAAGCCGCTGACCTCGGCCGGGACCTCGTTCCGCACCGCGGCCGAGCTCCGCCAGAACGGGCGGGCCGCGGTGTCCGCCTCCACCGGCGACTACCTGTACTGGTCCTTCGCCGCGAACGCGGCGCAGCGCTCCACCGTCAAGGCGCGGGTGGAGCTGCCGGAGTCGGCGGTCGGCCAGTCCTCCTCGGTGTGGCAGCTCGACGTGTACGACGGGCTGCGGCGCCGGCAGGCCTGCCGGTACGGGGCCACGACGCGCGGCGCCGCGGCCGGCGCGCGGACGATCGACCTGACCTGCGCGCTGCCGACGGTGCGGGCGTGGGCCGAGTCCTGGTCGGGCGACCCGCTGCCGGGCACGTACTACGTCCGGCTGACGGCGGTGGGCCTGGACAAGGCCGACCAGGGCCTGCCGGTGCACGCCGAGATCGGTGTCACCACCGAGGACATCGGCGGCCGGGCCGCCGTGGACGGCTCGCTGGCCGAGCCGCTGGTGCCGGGCATCGGCACGTCCGACGGCTCCGGCGCCGCCGGGGACGCGGGGGCCGCGGCCTCGGCGGACCCGTCCGCCTCGGACTCCGCCGCGTCGCGGGCCAAGGGCTCGGTGGCCCGGCTGTTCTCCGGGGAACCGGAGGACGGCTGGGGCTGGGCCTGGCTGAACGACCGCTGGCTGTGGACGGCCGTGGGCGGGGTGCTGGCCGCGCTGGCGGGCATCTGGGGCTACCGCCTCACCCGCGGCTCCGGCCGCCCGCGCCACGTCCCCCCGCCGGGCGCCTGACCGGCACGGCCCCGGACGGCGACGCCCTCGCCGGCGTTGCGCAGGGCATGTGCGGCCCGTCCTCCCCCGACGTCGGGGGAGGACGGGCCGCGGCGTTTCCGGGAGTCTTCCGGGAGGCGGGCCTTGCTACCCGGCGGCCGGCGGCGACCCGCCGAAGCGGGCGGCGAAGCGCCGCTGCCAGGGCGTCTCGACGGCCCGTGGGGAGTAGTGGCGGCGTACGTACGCCACGGCCTCGCCGCCGGGCAGCCCGTCGAGCACCGCGAGGCAGGCCAGGGCGGTACCGGTGCGCCCGTACCCGCCGCCGCAGGCGACCTCCACCCGCTCCCCGGCCCCGGCCCGTTCGAGCGCCTCGCGCAGCGCCGACGCGAGCGCCGACGGGTCGGCGGGCAGCAGGAAGTCGGGCCACCGCACCCAACGGGCCTCCCACTCCGGGGCCGGTGGGCGGCGCCCGAGCAGGTGCACCGCGAACTCCGGGCGGGGGCCCGCCGGGAGCGGGCGGCGCAGCCCGCGTCCGCGCACGAGCGGCCCGGAGGGCAGCCGCAGCACTCCGGGCGCCCCGGGCGCCCATCCGCCGTCCGGCTCCCGGTCCCGCTCCGCCGCGCCGCCACCCGTCATGGGACCCACCGTAATCGGCACCGGAAAGGAGCGGGCGGGATCGACCGACCCCGCCTCGGGGACCTCAGGCGCCGACGCCGGCCGTCCGGGCCGCGATCAGGGAGTCCAGGAGGGCGAGCAGGGCGCCGCGCACGTCGCCGCGCTCGCGGGCGTCGAGCATCAGGACCGGGGTGCGCGGGTCCCGCAGGTGGAGCGCCGCGCCGATCTCCTCGGCGGTGTACGACTGCTCGCCGTGGAAGCAGTTGGCGCCGACGACGAACGGCAGGCCCCGGCTCTCGAAGAAGTCCACGGCCGGGAAGCTGCGGTCCAGCCGCCGGGTGTCGACCAGCACGACCGCCCCGAGCGCCCCGTTCAACAGGTCGTCCCACATGAACCAGAAGCGCTCCTGGCCCGGCGTGCCGAACAGGTACAGCACCACGCCGGCGTCGTCGAGGGTGAGGCGTCCGAAGTCCATGGCCACCGTGGTGACCTCCTTGGACTCGATCCCGTCGAGGTCGTCGACGCCCACGCCCGCGGCGGTCAGGCGCTCCTCGGTGCGCAGCGGTTCGATCTCGGAGATCGTCTCGACGAACGTGGTCTTGCCGACGCCGAATCCCCCGGCGACGAGGATCTTGACGGGAGCCGCCGAGGCGGCCGGGGTGTCATATCCGGGCAAGGTTGTCCCTGATTCTCATGAGCAGGTGGACGTTGGTGGTCTCGGCGCCCTCCAGGGGCGGCCGGTGGTGGATGAGCCCGCGCTCGGCTAGTTCGCCGAGGAGCAGCACCATCGGGGTCAGGCGGATGCCGGTGCGCGCCGCGAGTTCGGCGACGGCGCGGCCGTCCGGCGGCTGGCACAGGCCGAGCACGGACAGCCACTCGGTCGGCAGGCCGGCGTCGGCGTCCGCGGCGACCGCGGCGGTGATCGTGGTGTCCATGGTCAGGACGGTGTCCGGCGCGGAGGTACGGCCGTCGGTGAGGGCGTACAGCCGCGTCCGGCGCGGCGCCCGGGGCCGGCGCGGGGGTCCCGCGTCGGCCCCGGGCTCCGGTCTGGCCGCGGGGGCCGGATCCCGCGGCGCGTCGTCGTCCGGCATCAGGCCGCGGGCCCCTGGCCGCGCTCCGGGGTGTCCAGCCACTCGCCGAGCGCCTGGGCCGTCCGGACGGCCTCGCCGCCCAGCTCGCCGAGCCGGGCCTTGCGGGAGGTGACGACGATGAGCGTGCTGCCCTCGCCGCACCCGACGATGCACAGGTACCGGTCGTCCATCTCGACCAGCTGGCGGATGACCCGGCCGCCCTCGATCTCCCGGGAGATGGCCCTCATGGTGGCCGCGACCCCGGAGGACGCGGCGGCGATGCGCTCCGCCTGGTCCCGGTCGAGGAGGTAGGGGCTGAGCATGATGCCGTCGTTGGACAGGAGCACGGCGCCCTGGATGCCGGCGATCCTGCTGAGGTTGTTGTCCAGGACGCTGTAGATCACGTCGTTGGCTGTCGTCGTCATGGCTGATCCCGTCGGAGCTCTCGTTCCACTGTCTGCGTCCCCTGTTCGTAGTCGTCCCAGGCGTCCGCCACCTCTTCGGGTGTCGCCTCGTCCGGGGCGGGGGCGGGCTCGGGGGCGCGCGGTCCGCGCAGCCGGTCCGTCATGTGGGTCTGCGGCACGCGCTCGGGGAGCGGCGGCCGGCCGCCGCCGGCCGGGGTCGCCCGTACCGGCAGGGTCGCGGGCGCGGCCACGGCCGCCACGGGTCCGGGGCCGACCGCCGCGGGCACGGGGGCGACCGGGTCGGGCGCGGGACCGACCGGGGCCGGAACGGCCGCCGCGGGCTCGCGGACGGGCTCCCGGGCCGGTTCGCGCGCGGGCTCCGGTACCGACCGCACCACCTCGCGGCCGGGTCGCGCGGTCGCGCGTACGGGCCTGCGGGCGGCCCCGGCCGCGCCGTCCTCCGCCCGCTCCGCCGCCAGCAGCGCGGCCGGCAGGATCACCACGGCCGACGTCCCGCCGTACACGGAGCGGCGCAGGGTGACCCGGGCGCCCAGCTGGTCGGCGAGGTGGCCGACGACGAAGAGGCCGAGCCGGTGGGCGTTGTCGGCGAGGACGGAGTACGGCGGCGCGCTGTGCAGGCGCGCGTTCATCTCCTCGTAGCGCTCGCCGGAGACCCGCGGCCCGCGGTCCTCGATCTCGACCGACAGGCCGTCCGCGACCCGTTCGGCGCGGATGACGACCGTGGACCGGGGCGGGGAGAACCGGGTGGCGTTGTCCAGGAGTTCGGCCAGCAGGTGGCTGGTCTGGCTGATCACGTGCGGTTCGACGCTCGCCTCGTCCAGTGCCTGGCGCTCGATCCGCCGGAAGTCCTCGACCTCGGCGGCGGCCTCGCGCAGCAGGTCGGCGATGCGCATGGGGTCGGTGTGCGGGTCCGGGATCTCGCCGCCGGACAGGATGAGGAGGTTCTCGATCTGCCGCCGCATGCCGACCGTCAGCTGGTCGGCGCGCATGAGCTGGGCGAGCAGGGCCTCGTCGTGGCCGAAGGCGTCCTGGATGTCCTCGGTGAGGCTGAGCTGGCGGCTGACGAGGTTGCCGGTGCGGGCGGCGAGGCCCGAGGCGAACATGCCGAAGCCCTGCCGCTCGGCGGCCAGCTGCCGGTGCCCGTCGACGGAGACGGCGACGACCCGGGCGAACGCGTCGTTGATGCGGCCGACCTCGTCGTCGTCCCCGCGCACCTGCGGCAGGGCCGCGTCGTCGACGTCCTGGCCGCGGTGCAGCCGGGCCACCACCTCGGGCAGGGTCCGCTCGGCGACGGCCACGGTGCGCCGGTGCAGTCCGTCCAGGCGGCGCAGTACGGACCGGGTGGTGAGCACGACGAGGGCGACGACCGCCAGCAGCAGGGCGGCGCTGCCGCCGACCAGCAGGAACACCTCCCGCTCCAGCTCGCCGGCCTTCGCGTCGGCCTCCGCCAGGACGGCCCGTCCGCGGTCGGATCCGAGCTTGGCCAGCTGCGGGGCGAACCACTCGTGCGCGGCGCGCCAGTCGGTGACCTCGAAGGGCAGCCGTACGCCGGTGTTCGTGTCCTTGTGGTTGGAGCGGATCGAGCCTTCGATGCGGAGCTTGGTCTGCCACGGGCCGGACCCGGTGATCCGCTCGTACCTCTCCCGGTCGGCGGGGGGCAGGAACGGCACGATCGAGGTGCCGAACAGGTACGGCTGGGACCCGGAGGCCTCGAGGAACGAGGCGAAGCCGAGGGCCGTCAGCTCCCTGGCCGGGCCGGCGAGGGCGAGGAGCGCGTCCTCGCGGGCCACCATCTCCGAGGCCGTCAGCAGCGCGACGGCCGCGCGGCCGTCCTCGCTGACGCGGCCGTCGTCACCGTGGCTGAACTCGTCCTGGGAGAACCGCAGCAGCCCGTCGATCAGTTCGGTGTAGTAGCCGACCGTCCGGTCCGGGCCGCCGGTGCGGTCGTCCGCGCGCTTGCGCTGCGCGGCCAGGTCGTCGAGGCCGCTGGTGACCTCGATGAGCAGCTTGCGGGTGGCCGCGGACCGCTCGGCGCCGGTGGCGGCCGGGCCCCGGAAGGCGGCCACGGCGAAGTCGGCGGAGTTACGGGCCTCGCGCAGGTCGGAGTCCCACAGGGAGCCGCCCGACCGGGCGGCGGCGGTCAGCGTCCGCTCGGACTGCAGCGCGGCCACGAGCTGGAACAGCGGTTCGCCGAGCCGCTGTCCGGCCTCCACGTCGGCCCGCAGGTTCTGCGACTGGGTGAGCAGGCGGTCGGCGGTCAGTACGGTCTGGGTGCCCATCGCCACGGTGGGGACGACCGCCAGCCAGATCAGCAGCGTACGCAGGCGCACGGTCCGGATCCGTCGGCGCACGGCCCGCAGCCGGCGGTGGGGGGCCGGCGCGGGAGCGCCTTCGGGTTCGGTGGCGGGCATCGGTCCTCGGGGGGCGGCGCGGAGCGGGCGGGGGCACGTACGTACGAGCGGAAGGCGCCGATCATAACCAGCCATAGCGGCTCTACGGAACGGCAAGGGGCGTCCGGAACGGTCACGAAATGTGCCGCCCCGGACGCCCCCTGTGCGTCCCTGCTTACCCGGGAACCGGTCAGACCAGGTCGAACCGGTCAAGGTGGGAGACCTTGACCCAGGCTGCGACGAAGTCGTTCACGAACTTCTGCTTCGCGTCGTCGCTCGCGTACACCTCGGCCAGCGCGCGCAGTTCGGAGTTGGAGCCGAAGACGAGGTCGGCCCGGGAGCCGGTCCACTTCACCTCGCCGGTGGCCGCGTCGCGGGCCTCGAAGGTGTGCGCGTCCTCGGAGGTCGCGGTCCAGGTGGTGCCGAGGTCGAGCAGGTTGACGAAGAAGTCGTTCGTCAGCTGCCCGGGGGTCTCGGTGAGGACGCCGAGCTGGGAGCCCTGGTAGGTGGCGCCGAGCACGCGCAGGCCGCCGACGAGGACGGTCAGCTCGGGGGCGCTCAGGTTCAGCAGGTTCGCCTTGTCGACGAGCAGGTACTCGGCGGGCAGGCGCTGGCCCTTGCCGACGTAGTTGCGGAAGCCGTCGGCGCGCGGCTCCAGGGCGGCGAAGGACTCGACGTCCGTCTGCTCCTGCGAGGCGTCCACGCGGCCGGGCGTGAACGCGACCTCGACCTCGAAGCCGGCGTCCTTGGCGGCCTTCTCGACGGCCGCGGCGCCCGCGAGGACGACGAGGTCGGCGAGGGAGACCTGCTTGCCGCCGGTCTGGGCGGCGTTGAAGGACTCCTGGACGCCGGTCAGGGCGCGCAGGACGCGGGAGAGCTGGTCGGGCTCGTTGACCTCCCAGCCGATCTGCGGCTGCAGGCGGATGCGGCCGCCGTTGGCGCCGCCGCGCTTGTCGCTGCCACGGAAGGAGGACAGGGCGGCCCAGGAGGTGGAGACCAGCTCGGCCACGGAGAGGCCGGAGCCGAGCACCTGCTGCTTGAGGGCGGCGACGTCGGCCGCGTCGACGAGCTCACCGGTGCGCTGCGGCAGCGGGTCCTGCCACACCAGCTCCTCGGAGGGGACCTCCGGGCCGAGGTAGCGGACGACCGGGCCCATGTCACGGTGGGTCAGCTTGAACCAGGCGCGGGCGAACGCGTCGGCGAACTGCTCCGGGTGCTCCAGGAAGCGCCGCGAGATCTGCTCGTACGCCGGGTCGAAGCGCAGCGACAGGTCGGTGGTGAGCATGGTCGGGAGGTGCTTCTTCGAGGCGTCGTAGGCGTCGGGGATGACGGCTTCGGCGTCCTTGGCGACCCACTGGTGGGCGCCGGCCGGGCTCGAGGTGAGCTCGTACTCGAAGCCGAAGAGGTTCTCGAAGAAGTTGTTGCTCCAGCGGGTCGGCGTGGTGGTCCACGTGACCTCGAGGCCGGAGGTGATGGTGTCGGCCCCCTTGCCGGAGCCGTACGTGCTCTGCCAGCCGAGGCCCTGGGCCTCCAGCGGGGCGGCCTCGGGGTCGGCGCCCACGTGGTCGGCGGCGCCGGCGCCGTGGGTCTTGCCGAAGGTGTGGCCGCCGGCGATCAGGGCGACGGTCTCCTCGTCGTTCATCGCCATGCGGCCGAACGTCTCGCGGATGTCGCGGGCGGCGGCTATCGGGTCCGGGTTGCCGTTGGGGCCCTCGGGGTTGACGTAGATGAGACCCATCTGGACAGCGCCGAGCGGGTCCTCGAGCTCGCGGTCGCCGCTGTAGCGCTCGTCGGCGAGCCAGGTGGTCTCCGGGCCCCAGTAGACGTCCTCGTCCGGCTCCCACACGTCGGCGCGGCCGCCGGCGAAGCCGAAGGTCTCGAAGCCCATGGACTCCAGCGCGACGTTGCCCGCGAGGATCATGAGGTCGGCCCAGGAGATGGCCTGGCCGTACTTCTTCTTGACCGGCCACAGCAGGCGGCGGGCCTTGTCGAGGTTGGCGTTGTCCGGCCAGCTGTTCAGCGGCGCGAAGCGCTGCTGGCCGGCGCCGGCGCCGCCGCGGCCGTCGCTGATCCGGTAGGTGCCGGCGCTGTGCCAGGCCATGCGGACCATGAACGGGCCGTAGTGCCCGAAGTCGGCGGGCCACCAGTCCTGCGACGTCGTCAGTACCTCCGCGATGTCCTGCTTCACGGCCGGCAGGTCCAGGCCATCGAAGGCCTCGGCGTAGTCGAACTCCTCGCCGAGCGGGTTCGCGACGGCCGGGTTCTTGGCGAGGATCTTCAGGTTGAGCCGCTCCGGCCACCACTGGCGGTTGCCGCCGCCCTGGGTCGGGTGCGCGGCGCGGCCGTGGGCGACCGGGCAGCCGCCGGCAGCGGCCTCGAGATTGTCAGACATGGGGGAATCCTTCCGAACTAACCGGATCGCGGAGCTCAGGGCTGAGGGCGGTGGAACGTTCGTGGGCGACCACCCAGCCTGTCCCTTGGCTACTACCGGAACAGATCCTACGATGGACATAATCTAAGTCAAGATGACAACCAGACCCGACCTGGTTGATGTGTCCGGAGACGCACTGTGAGGCTGGTGAGGCATGAGTACACTGCTGGAACGGCTTCGTGGACGGGGCTGGCGGATGACCGCCCAGCGCCGGGTGGTCGCCGAGGTGCTGAGCGGCGAACACATCCACCTCACGGCGGACGAGGTCCTGGTCCGGGCCGCCGCGCGACTGCCGGAGATCTCCCGCGCGACGGTCTACAACACCCTCGGGGAGCTGGTCGCGCTCGGCGAGGTCACGGAGGTCGCCACCGACGGCCGCGCCAAGCGGTACGACCCCAACGCGCACCGACCGCACCACCACCTGGTCTGCGGGGGCTGCGGCACCATCCGCGACGTCCAGCCCGAGGGCGACCCGCTGGCCGCCCTCCCCGCCTCCGAACGCTTCGGCTTCACGGTCTCCGACGCCGAGGTCACCTACCGCGGCCGCTGCCCCGCCTGCGCGGCGGGGGCGTAGGGGCGGGGGCGTAAGGGCCCCGTACGTACCGGGGCGCACCGGTACGGGGGTGCACCCGCGCACGACGGGGGCGCGTCGGCTCAGGGCACGCTGAGCGAACCGTGCGCGCCGGGCTCCTTCGGCGCCCAGGTCGGCGCCGCGGCCGCCTCGGCGGGATCGGGTTCGTTCAGGCGCACCCGCCAGCCCCACGCCGGTCCGCCGTCGTTGGTCACCCGCACCACCAGGTCCTTCGTCCGGCCGGTGTCGTGGAAGTACAGCACGACGACCTGCCGCTCCGACCCCTCGTCGTAGAACTCGGCCGTCACCTTGCCCCGCGCGCCCTTCCCGAACGCGGCGATCCAGTTGGCGGCCGTCTTCCCGACGGCGTCCGCGTCGCCGTCGTCGGTCGCGACGGCCGCCAGCCGTTCCGCGTCGCCCTCGCCGAGCGCCCAGACGACCTCCTGGACGACCTGGAGCGACCCTGCGGAGGGGAAGCCGACCACGGCCAGCGGCCGGTGGCCGGCGTAGTCGCCCGCGTACCGCAGCTCGTCGCCACCGGCGGACGCGCAGGCGGTGAGCAGCCCCGCGCCGAGCACGACGGCCACCGCCGCGCCGAGGATCTTCCTTCTCACTGGCCCCCCAGAGGTCGTACGCACGCACACGTCGGCGATCATCATCGCCCCCCGGACACGCCGAAGGCGGCCGCCCCGGGGTCCGGGGGGCCGCCTTCCGCGTCGGCTCAGGCCTCGTCGGGCGTCAGCCGCAGGGAGATCGAGTTGATGCAGTAGCGCTGGTCCGTGGGGGTCGGGTAGCCCTCGCCCTCGAAGACGTGGCCCAGGTGCGAGCCGCAGCGGGCGCAGCGGACCTCGGTGCGGACCATGCCGTGCGAGGTGTCGGCGAGCAGCTCGACCGCTTCGGAGTCCTTCGGGTCGTAGAACGACGGCCAGCCGCAGTGCGACTCGAACTTGGTGTCCGAGCGGAACAGCTCCGCACCGCAGGCGCGGCAGGAGTAGACGCCCTCGGTCTTGGTGTCGGTGTACTCACCGCGGAAGGCCGGCTCGGTGCCGCCCAGGCGCAGCACCTGGTACTCGGACGGGGTGAGCTCGGCCTGCCACTGCTCGTCCGGCTTCTCGACCTCGTACGACATGACGCGTGCTCCCTCAGTTCGACAGGCGGGCAAGGCCCTCGAGAATGACCGGGCCCAGGTCGGTCACGTCGCCCGCGCCCATGGTGAGAACGAGGTCGCCGGGCTTCGCCATTCCCGCGACGATCTCGGGCACCGCGGTCTTGTCGTGCTGGGCGGCGACGTCGGCGCCCGCGGCCCGCGCCGCGTCGATGATGATCTCGCTGGTGACGCCGGGGACCGGGTCCTCGCGGGCCGGGTAGATGTCGAGGACCACGGAGGCGTCGGCGAGCGCGAGGGCCTGGCCCATCTCCTTGCCCAGCTCCTGGGTGCGGGAGAAGAGGTGCGGCTGGAAGACGACCAGGATCCGGGAGTCCCCGGCGGCGCCGCGGATGGCCTCCAGGTCGGCGGTCATCTCGGTGGGGTGGTGCGCGTACGAGTCGATGACCTGCACGCCCGCGGCCTCGCCCTTGAGCTGGAGGCGGCGCTTGACGCCGGTGTACTTGCCCAGCGCGGCGGCCAGGTCGTCGGCGGGGACACCCAGGGCCACGCCGGCGGCGAGGGCCGCGACGGCGTTGTGCGCGTAGTGGCGGCCGGGCACGGAGACGGTGAAGGTCAGCTCCCGCCCGTCGAGCAGGACGGTGACCTCGCTGGTCAGGCCGCGCGGGACGACGCGGGTGACGCGGACGTCGGCGCCCTCGGCCTCGCCGTAGGTGACCACGTTCAGGCCGGCGCGCGCGCCGACGCGGGCGGTCAGCTCGACGGCGCCCTCCTGGTCGGCGGAGACGACCAGGGTGCCGCCCTCGACGACCTTGCCGACGAAGGTCTCGAAGGACTCGTGGATCTCGTCCATCGACGCGTAGTTCGCGTGGTGGTCGAGCTCGGCGTTGAGGACGATCGCGACCTCGGGCGCGTACTTGTGGAAGCTGCGGTCGCTCTCGTCCGCCTCCGCCACGAAGATCTCGCCGGTGCCGTGGTGGGCGTTGGAGCCGGGCGCGTCGAGGTCGCCGCCGATCGCGTAGGAGGGGTCCAGGCCCAGGGCACCGAGCGAGACGGCCAGCATCGAGGTGGTGGTGGTCTTGCCGTGGGTGCCCGCGACCGCGATCGGGCGCAGGCCGTCCATGAGGGAGGCGAGCGCGTCGGAGCGGTGCACGACGGGGATGCCGAGCTCGGCGGCGCGGGCCAGCTCGGGGTTGTCGGCGCGGATGGCGCTGGAGACGACGACGCAGCTCGCGTCCTCGGCGAGGTGACCGGCGGCGTGGCCGATGTGGACCGTGGCGCCCTGGGCGCGCAGGGCCCCGGCGGTCCCGGACTCACGGGCGTCGCTGCCGGCCACCCGGGCGCCGCGCTGGGCGAGGATCTTCGCGATGCCGGACATCCCGGCGCCGCCGATGCCGATGAAGTGGGGCCGTTCCATGGCGGTCGGCAGGCCGGGCGACGGCGTCATACGGGATCTCCCCAGGTGCGGTGCGATACGTGCGGGTACGAGGCTACGCGCGGACGGCCGGTCCGTGCGTACGGCGGTGGGGGCGCTGGGCGCCGTCGGTCAGCTTATTCGTTGTGGGCGAAGAGCTTCAGCACCGGAACTCCGACCTTGTGCCGGGCGCGGGACGCCCAGTCCCGGTGGAAGAACTCCTCGACGAAGTGCGGGGCGGTCAGGACGATCACCTCGTCGGCCCCGCTCTCCTCCACCACGGTCTTCAGTTTGTCCAGCGGATGATTCTCGACGATCTGCCCGACGGCGGTGCCGCCCTTGGCCCGCAGCGCGTTCAGCGAGTGCTCGAGGGCCTTCTCGGCCGGGCCGCGGGCGTCGTCGCCCTCGGGCTCGTCGCCCTCCCGGATGGCCTCGGGGATCTCCCCGAGGGCCACGTCGTCGATGGCGCGCAGGAGCCGGTCCTGGTCGCCCCGGGGCTGCATGAGCACGATGAAGGAGACCTTGTCGTCTCCGTGCAGGGTCGTGACGAAGTCCACGTCTACGGGTGTCAGAGGCTTCTCGATCATCAAAACGCTCGTGAACACGGACGCCCTCTCCTTCATGGGCCGCGCGGCCCCTGCGGAAACCATCCTGCCCCGCTCTGCCACGGGGCCTGCGCAGGTAAGTGTGCCCAGTGGACGCTAAGCGGAACGATAAATTCCGGTAGGTGTCAGATCCGACGGTAGCGGGTGAAAAGGAACCCGGCCTCCTCCAGTACGGAGGCCAGCGCGAGCCGGGCCGGCACCGCGATCCCGGGCCCCCCGGCGATCCGCTGGGCGTCGCCCGCGGTGAGCGTCGGGGAGACGGTCAGGCAGAGCTCGTCGAGCACCCCGGCGGCGATGAACTGGCCCAGCATCCGGGGCCCGCCCTCGGTGAGCTGGCGGCGCAGCCCGCGCTCGGCGAGCGCGGCGACCGCGCGGGCCGGGTCCACGGCCGCCCCGTCGCCGGCGAACAGCACCTCCGCACCGGCCCCGCGGGCCGCGGCCACCCGGTCGGTGGCCGCGCCGGCGCCGGTGAGCACCAGGGTGGGGACCAGGGGCGAGGTGAACAGCGGCAGGGAGAAGTCCAGGTCCAGGCTCGCGGTGATCACCGCGATGACGGGGGCCGGTCCCTGGCCCGCGGCCGCCCGGCGGTCGGCGAAGGCCTCCCGGGCGCGGGCGGGGCGGTAGCCCTCGAGACGAACCGTTTCCGCGCCGACCACGACCACGTCGGCCAGCGCCCGCAGGGTGCCGAAGATCCGCATGTCGGTGTCGGAGGAGATCGGCTGGGAGCGCCCGTCGTGCTGGGCGGCCCCGTCGAGGGTGGACACCATGTTGGCCCGCAGCCAGTGGCCGGGAGCGCCGGCGGCGGCTCCTTCCACGGCCCCGCCACCGGCCGCGGTACCGGCCTCGACGCCGCCCTCGACACCGGCCGCGAGCGCCGGGTACGCGTACGCGTCGGCCAGCTCGTCGAACCCCCATTCCCGGTCCGCGGTCTCGTCGGGCCCGCCGGGGCGGCCGGGCCGGGCTGTCTGATCGGTCACAGGGAACAGGCGTCGCATGGGGTGAGTGTGGCACGACGCGTAGAGTTGAGGGCTGTGTCAACGTCCCTCTCCGCGACCGGGCGGAGCCAGATAGCCGAGGCGGGCCCGCTCTCCCTGTGCGCCCGCGAACCGCACGTCCCCGCCGAGCGGCTGGTCGCCGAGATGGTGCCGCCCCCGCGCTTCGACTCCGTGCGGTTCTCCACGTACGACCCCGATCCCGGCCAGCCCAGCCAGGCCGAGGCCGTCACCGTGCTGAGCGGCTTCGCCGGGACCCTCGGCGGCGCCCACGCCAGCGGCGCCGGCAAGAAGCGGTGGTTCTCGCGCAAGCCGGCGGCCCCCGTCGGGCCGCGCGGCGTCTACCTCGACGGCGGCTACGGCGTCGGCAAGACGCACCTGCTGGCCTCCCTGTGGCACGCCACCCCGGCCGCGCCGGAGTACAAGGCCTTCGGCACCTTCGTGGAGCTGACGAACCTGGTCGGCGCCCTCGGCTTCCAGCAGACCGTCCGCACCCTGGGCGACCACCGGCTCCTGTGCATCGACGAGTTCGAGCTGGACGACCCGGGCGACACGGTCCTGGTCTCCACGCTGCTCGGCAAGCTCGTCGAGGCGGGCGTGGCGCTCGCCGCCACCTCGAACACCCTGCCGGGCAAGCTCGGCGAGGGCCGCTTCGCAGCCGCCGACTTCCTGCGGGAGATACAGGGGCTGTCGGCGCACTTCAAGCCGCTGCGCATCGACGGCCAGGACTACCGGCACCGCGGTCTGCCCGAGGCTCCCGCGCCGTTCTCGGACGAGCAGGTCGCCAAGACCGCGTACGCGACGCCCGGCGCGAGCCTGGACGACTTCCCGAACCTGCTCGAACACCTGGCCAGGGTTCACCCGAGCCGGTACGGCGCGCTCACCGACGACGTCACCGCGGTCTGCCTCACCGACGTGGGCCCGGTGCCCGACCAGTCGACCGCGCTGCGCCTGGTCGTGCTCGCGGACCGGCTCTACGACCGCGAAATCCCGGTCCTCGCCTCCGGCGTGCCCTTCGACCGCATCTTCGGCGAAGAGATGTTGAACGGCGGGTACCGCAAGAAGTACTTCCGCGCCATATCCCGGCTCACGGCCCTGGCGCGCGACGCGAAGGGCCTGGTGTCCCAGTAGGTTGGGCACGGCCGGGGCCGAACGGTCCCGGCCGGCCCGCCGCTTACCGCGGGGGTCCGGACCGCCAGAAGGGACGCACCATGGCCACCACGCGGCACGCACACACCGTCTGGGAAGGCAACCTGCTGAAGGGCTCGGGCAAGGTGACGCTCGACTCCTCCGGCATCGGCACGTACGACGTCTCGTGGCCGGCGCGCTCCGAGGAGCCGAACGGCAAGACCAGCCCCGAGGAGCTGATCGCCGCCGCCCACTCCAGCTGCTTCTCGATGGCCCTCTCCCACGCCCTGGCGGGCAAGGACACCCCGCCCACCCGGCTCACCACCAGTGCGGCCGTCACCTTCCAGCCCGGCACCGGCATCACCGGCATCCACCTGACGGTGGAGGGCGAGGTGCCCGGCATCGACGCGGAGGGCTTCCAGGCCGCGGCCGAGGACGCGAAGAAGAACTGCCCGGTCAGCCAGGCGCTCACCGGTACGACGATCACGCTCGAGGCGAAGCTCGCCTGACCCCTTCGGGGTCGACTTCCGGAGCCGGGTGGCCCGCATCAGCCACCGCGCGCGGTGCGCGTGGTACCACATGCGGGTCACTTCTCCCCTCCGCACACCGGGAGTTGCCCCGTGGAAGCGACCCGACGTCAGATCCTCGCCGGTGCGGGGGCGATCGCCTTCACCGGAGCCGTCGCCGACCTCCTCGGCACCGCCGCCGCTTCGGCCGCCACCGGTCCCGCCGCCACCGCTTCGGCCGCCGCCGCTTCGACCCCCACCCCTTCGGCCTCGCCCCGGGCCGGCGCGTCCCGGAGCCGCCCCGCGGGCCCGACCGTACCGCCGGGCCACGCCGGCTACGGCCCGCTCGTCCCGGACCCGCACGGACTCCTCGACCTGCCGGCGGGCTTCCGCTACGACGTGCTGTCCCGGACGGGCACCCCCATGCGCTCCGGAGAGGGCCCGGTGCCCTCGAACTGCGACGGCATGGGCGCGTTCACCGGTCCCGACGGCCGGCTGCGCCTGGTGCGCAACCACGAGAACAAGGCCACCGCCGAGTTCCCCGTGCCCCACGTCGACGGCCTGGTGTACGACCGCGGCGGCCGGGGCGGCTGCACCGTGCTCGAACCCGACGGCCGCGGGGGCCTGGCCGCCGAGCGGGTCGGCATCGCGGGTACGGCGTACAACTGCGCGGGCGGCCCGACCCCGTGGGGCACCTGGCTGACCTGCGAGGAGACCGAGGACCTGGCCGGCACCACCGGCTACGAGAAGGACCACGGCTTCGTCTTCGAGGTCGACCCGGTCGACCCGCACCGCACGGGAGCCCATCCGCTCACCGCCCTCGGCCGCTTCCAGCACGAGGCCGTCGCCGTCGACCCGCGCACCGGCGTCGTGTACGAGACCGAGGACGCCTGGGTCGAGCCCTTCGGGCTCTTCTACCGCTTCCTGCCGTACCGCCCGCTCGGCGGCACCGGCTCGCTGCGCGCCGGCGGGCTGCTGGAGGCGATGCGGGTGCCGGGGGTGCCCGACCTGTCGGTGGTGCAGGAGCCGGGAACGGTCTTCGAGCGCGTCGAGTGGGTGCCCGTGCCCGACCCGTCGGCCCGCCGGACGCCCGTACGGCTGCAGGACTTCGGCCGCCGGGGCATCACCCACGCCCAGAAGCTCGAGGGCTGCTACTGGGGCGGCTCGCGCGTCTTCTTCGTCTCCAGCTTCGCGCGCCGCCGCGAGGGGTCCGCGGCCGACCACTTCGGCCAGGTGTGGGCGTACGAGCCGGACCGCCGGCGGCTGACCCTGCTGGTGGTCTTCGGCCCAGCCACCGACCCGGCGCTGCCCGGGGAGTCCCCCGACAACATCTGCCTGGCGCCGGGCGGCGGGCTGATGGTGTGCGAGGACGGGGGCGGCGAACAGTACGTCTTCGGACTGGCGCCGGGCGGGGACGTGTACCCGGTCGCCCGCGGCCGCCAGGCCCTGGCACCGGCCGCCGGCGCGGCGGGCGGATCCGCCGGGCAGCCGGAGTACGGCGAGTTCGCGGGCGTCACCTTCGCGCCGGACGGGTCGGTCGTGTTCGTCAACTGCTACACCCCGGGCACCACGTTCGCGGTCACCGGCCCCTGGCGCTGACCCCGGCCCGGCGGGCGGCCCGGGCGGGTGGCCGGAGCCCGGACGGACGGGCGCCGTACCGCCCCGCGGACGGCACCGCGCCGTCGGCGAGTGCCGTAAGCGTCCGATCGCCACATAGTCATATATTTTGCCTGGGTGACCTTCTCCGTACGAAGAGTCGCGGCCGCGGCCGCGCTCACCGCTGCCCTCGGCACGGTCCTGACCGGCTGCGGGGGCGGCTCCGCCGCCGGTTCGGCGGCCCTCGGCTCCCGGCACGGCGGGACCGCCGGCCCGGCCGGTCCGGCCGCCTCCGCCTCCGCCTCCGCCTCCCCGACCGCTCCGGCCGCCGCGTCGCCTTCCCCCTCGGGAGGCGGCTCCGGTGCCGGTGCCGGGCTCGCCGTCCGGCCCGGATCCGGCACCGGACGTCTGTCCGTACCCACCCTGGCACCCGGGCCCGGCGGTCTGACCTCGGTGTTCGAGCGGGCCCGGAACAGCACCGACAAGGTCGTCGCACTCACCTTCGACGCCGACATGACGGCCGATCAGGGACCGCGCGCGGCCGGTGGCGAGCGCTTCGACAACCCGCAGCTGATCGCCACCCTGCGGCGGCTGAAGGTGCCGTCGACGGTCTTCATGACCGGCCGCTGGGCCGAGGAGTACCCCGACCAGGCGGGGTCCATCGGCACCGACCCGATGTTCGAGATCGCCAACCACTCGTACAGCCACTACGCGTTCAAGGAGCCCTGCTACGGGCTGCCCGCCCTCGACGCGGCCGCCGCGCGGGCCGACGTGGACCGGGCCTTCGAGGCCTTCCGCAAGGCGGGCGCGCGCGAGGTCGTCCCGTACTTCCGCTTCCCCGGCGGTTGCTACGACGACGACGCGCTGCGCGCCCTGTCCACCGCGAACGTCACGGCGGTGCAGTGGGACGTGGTGAGCGGCGACGCCTTCGCCAAGGACCCGGACGCGGTGGCCCAGGAGGTGCTCGACGGCGTGAAGCCGGGCTCCGTGGTGGTCATGCACTGCACCCGCAGCGCGGCGCCGGTCACCGAGACGGCCGTCCGGCGGATCGTCCCCGAGCTGCGCAGGCGCGGCTACCGGTTCGTCAAGGTCTCGGAGCTCATGGGCAAGTGACCGCTTCCCCCGGGGCAGTGGTCACGACCTGCGCCCCGGGGGTCGGATCCCGCGGACCGGCTCAGTGGCCGGCCTTGATCACCGGCACGTGCTCGCTCGGGCGGACGATGACGAAGCCCTCGCCCTGGAGCATCAGCTGCACGGCCTCGCCGGAGCCGCCGCGCAGCATCGAGCCGACGGACTGCGAGCGGTGCAGCGACGTGTCGAGGTGCGCGCTCCAGCCGACCACCGCGTCGGTGTCGACGTACACGGGGTATTGCGGCGAGACCGGTATGACGATCGGGTTGCCCTCGCAGATCACGGCCAGCTTGCCGTGGCCCGTGAAGAGGCTGTTGAACAGCCCGCCGCCGGTCATGCCGGCGCCCTTCACCATCTTGATCTCGTACGACAGCGTGGGGTCGAAGCACAGGACGTTGCGGCCGTTGATGGTCAGCGCGTCGCCCTGCTCGATCTCGACGATGAAGCAGTTGGCCGCCTCGTGCGCGAACCAGGCCTCGCCCTGACCTCGGACGGACATCAGGGCCAGGCCCTCGCCGGTGACGGCGCGCTTGAGCATGCCGCCGATGCCCTGGCCCTTGCGCTCGAACTGCAGGTTGCCGCGGAAGGCGATCATGGAGCCCTGTCGGGCCAGCATCTCCCCGTTGACGGCGTACTTGACGGACTTGGCGTTCTGCAGGCTCATGCCGGGTGCGGTGGCCTGCTGCGCCATGTTCTCTGAGGCAAAGAGATCGCTCTTCATGCGGCTGATCTTCGCCCGTCCGGGGGAACCGGGACAACAGCCGGTGTGTCACAGGCTCGCAATACCGCCTGGCAGACTGGGTGGGATGAGCAGCAGCGACCACGACCGCCCCGAGAGCACCACCCACCCCACCGCGACGCCCGCCGCGACGCCCGCCGCGACGTCCGCCGTCGGCGCCGACAGCCCGTTCCGGCCGGCCTCGGCCCGGGACGACGCACCCCAGTACGTCCTGCCGTTGGTGGTGCGCATCGAGAAGGCCGGCCCCCCGGCCCGTACCGACGCCCTGGAGACGGCGGCGCGCGCGGTGCTCGTCCTGCTCTCGGACGAGCGGGCGCTCGGCGACGGCGAGTGGGCCGCGACGGTGCGCGCCTGGCAGGACGCCCGGATCCGCAAGGTCGTGCGGCGGGCCCGCGGCGCGGAGTGGCGCAAGGCGGCGACGCTGCCGGGCCTCACGGTGCACGGCGACGCGGCAGAGGTGCGGGTCTTCCCGCCGGTGCCGCTGGACGGCTGGCCCAAGGAGCTGGCCAAGCTCCAGGTCTCGGGCACCGAACTCGACGACCCGGACCCGGTCGGGTCCCCCGGCGACGGCGTTCCGGTGCTGTGGCTGAGCCCGGAGCTGGAGATGTCGGCCGGCAAGGCGATGGCCCAGGTCGGGCACGGCGCCCAGCTGGCCTGGTGGGCCCTCGACGACGCGGCCCGCGCCGCGTGGCGGGCCGCGGACTTCCGCCTCGCCGTCCGCACCGCCACCCCCGACCAGTGGGCCCGCCTGACGACGGACGGTCTGCCGGTCGTCCGTGACGCGGGCTTCACGGAGATCGCCCCGAACAGCGCCACGGTCGTCGCCGACCACCCGGCCCTCTCCGGACGACGCGGCTAGGAGCGTGTCCGAGTAATCAACGCCGGGCCTGTCATCGGGCGGTTGATCCACTCGTCCGAATCGCGATGTCGTATTACCGCCAGCGTTGGCGTCTCGCTCACGAGAGAGTCGGCGACGGTTCGTGTTCCTGATCGCGGACCTGTCCGTCTGGCACTCCGCGAAAGGCACAGCGCATGCATGTCGTCCCCGGGCTCAAGGTCTTGTACTTCGGAACTCCGGTGGTGCTGATCAGCTCACTCAACGAGGACGGCACAGCGAACCTCGCGCCGATGTCCTCAGCGTGGTGGCTGGACCAGTCCTGCATGCTCGGTCTCGGCAACAACGCCCAGACCACCGCGAACCTGCTGCGGGAAGGCGAGTGTGTGCTCAACCTGCCCTCGTCGACGATGGTCGATGCCGTCGACCGGATCGCGCTCACCACCGGGAAGCCGGCCATGCCGGACTACAAGGCGAAGCAGGGCTACCGGTACGAGCCGGACAAGTTCTCGACCGCGCAGCTGACCGAGCAGGCATCGGATCTGGTCCGGCCCCCCAGGGTTGCGGAATGCCCGGTCCAGCTGGAATGCAGGGTCGTCTCGGCCCATCCTTTCGGCGGTCCCGAACCGCATGCCACCGCCATCGAGGTCGAGGTCCTTCGCGCCCATGTCGAGGAAAACCTGGTCATCCCGGGGACGCACTACGTGGACCCGCTCGGCTGGGACCCTCTGATCATGAAGTTCTGCGAGTTCTTCGGCGGGGGACGCAACGTTCACCCGTCGAGACTCGCCGAGGGCTGGAACATGCCCCACCAGCTCCGGTCGACGACCGCCTGAACAGGCATCCGGCGCCCTCGCCCGTATCTCGTGACCATCCATACGAGATGATCACGGCACGCCTGATGGGGCTGGAGTGTTCGAGGTCGGGCCGGTAGGGAAGAAGCGGCCGCAGGGCCCTGCGGCGGCGGTCGGCCTCGAAGCTGCGCGAGAGCGCCAACTGGCCTGCGGCACCGACACCTTCATGGCCACCGGCCGACTAACCCACGACAAGCAGGTCCCGCCCGCACCGCGCGGACGCATACCCAAGGACGCCACACTCAAAGAGCGCATGGCCCGCAAGCTGCGGACCAAGCCCGGCAAGGCCGCCTACAGCCGCCGCAAGGCCATCGCTGAACCCGTCTTCGAACAGGTCATGACCTGCCAGGACGGACGCCAGCTCCTCCTGCGCGGCGAGGACGGTGCCGCGGTGAATGGCGTCTGCTGGCGGCCTCCCACCACCTTCGCGAGATCTTCCGTCACGCCGGGACCGCCGGGCTCGCTGGCCTGACCGGGTAACCAGCCGGGCCTCCCCGGCCACGCCGCGAGCCCCACACCCAGCGGGCAGACCCCGACCGGAGCCCCACAGGCCCCGACAGGGCCTCCACAACCGATCCGCCGACCACACGAAGCCGAGCCGCTTGCTCGTTACTGACCCACGCTCCTGGGAGCCTGTCTTTGGGGCCTGATCCAAAAGACAGGCCCTTAGGCGTCCACGACGCCGTCGGTCGTCGCGACCTGCGGGCCGCGCAACCGGCGGCGCTTGGCGAGGAGGACGGCGGTGCGCGTGAGGACCATGGCCAGGGCCATGAACACGAAGGCGTTCGAGTAAACGTCCTGTCCGCTCAGTTCGTTCTCGATGCTGAACAGGATGACGTCCTGCCCGAACCAGTGCTCGGATCCGTAGGCGAAGAGCACGCGGGAGGCGGACATCAAGGTCCAGACGATCGCGTAGGCGACGCCGCCCCTGGTGTACACGTCACCGTCGGAGCCCCGGTGGGCGGGCAGCAGGGTGGCGGCGATCAGGCCGCAGGCGACTCCCGCACCGACACCGGCCAGTTGGAGCCAGGGGTCGTTCCCGCCGAGGGGGAGCGAGCGGACGAAGAGCACGACCACGATCGCGACCGCGATGATCGAGCGCAGCAGCCGCATGCGGGTGATCCGGCGGGTCCCCAGGTCGGTCGACAGGATGATGACCAGGATCACCCCGCTGGCTGTCAAGGCGGTCAGGAACGGGCTCATTGGGGCAACCCCTCGTTTCGATGAGTACGGGGGCGCGTCGCGGCTCTCCCGGATCTTCCCCTCCCACGTTAGGGAGCAGGAGGGGTGGACCAGGGCAACCGACCGATGGACCGGCTGTCCATCGACCGGTGGACACGGGCGATCGCCGGGTGCCGGCGCGTGGGCGGGTGCGAGGCCGCTCCTGTTGCCGGATGAACCCGTTGCTGCTGGACGACCTGGGCGGGAGGGGGTGCGGCGGTCGGGCCGTGCGGGCGGAATCGTAGACTCCGCAGCCGGTGGTTTGTAGGGACGGCGTAAGGAACCTCAAATGTTCCTCTGAACGTCCCCCTGGCTGGATTGGCGCCCCGTCGCGCGGGCGATGACAGCGTCACAGACCACGGGGATTGCAAGGAGGGGGACGGATGAAGCCCATGGCACGCCTGGGTGTGGGGATCGGCTGGCGGCCGGAGATCGCCGACGCGGTCGAACGGCTGCCGCGGCTCGACTGGGTCGAGGTCGTCGCCGAGAACCTGTGCCCCGGACACCTACCGGACTCACTGCGCCGGCTGCGCGAACGCGGCACGGTCGTCGTCCCGCACGGCGTCTCGCTGGGCCTCGGCGGGGCCGACCGCCCCGACCCGGGCCGACTGGCGGACCTGGCCGAGCGGGCGGTGGCTCTGGAGGCGCCGCTGGTGACGGAGCACATCGCGTTCGTGCGGGCGGGGGGCCCGCTGACCGCTTCGCCGCGACTGGAGGCCGGGCACCTGCTGCCGGTGCCGCGCACCCGGGACGCGCTGGCGGTGCTGTGCGAGAACGTGCGGATCGCGCAGGACGCGCTGCCGGTCCCGCTGGCCCTGGAGAACATCGCGGCCCTGTTCTCGTGGCCGGACGACGAGCTCACCGAGGGCCAGTTCCTGGCCGAGCTGGTCGAGCGCACGGGCGTACGGCTGCTCGTCGACGTCGCCAACCTGCACACGAACCGGGTGAACCGGGCCGAGGACCCCCTGGCCGTGCTCGACGCCCTGCCGCTGGAAGCGCTGGCGTACGTCCACGTGGCGGGTGGGATCGAGCGCGGCGGGGTGTGGCACGACACCCACGCGCACCCGGTGCCGCCGGAGGTGCTGGCGCTGCTCGGCGAACTGCGGGCGCGCGTGGACCCGCCGGGGGTGCTGCTCGAGCGGGACGACGACTTCCCGCCGGAGCCGGAGCTGGCCGCCGAGCTGGCCGCGATCCGCGGCGTCCTGACCGCCGGGGGGGCGCGGGGTGGGGTCCGGCTTCGAGGTGGGGTCCAGTCTCGGGGTGAGGTCGGACGTCGGGGTGAGGTCGGGCAGGAGACGACCGTGGGGCGTGACGTCGAGGGGGACGGGAACCGCGAGGGGGAGGCCGTGCGTGGCCGGGTGGCGGTCGCGCAGACCGCCGTGCTGTCCGCGCTCGTCGCCGGGACCCCCGTGCCCGAGGGCTTCGACGCGCCCCGCATGCGCGTGCAGGCACGGGCCCTTGCCGCCAAGAGGGCCGACGTCGTGGCCAAGGTGGCGCCGGACCTGCCGCGCATCCTCGGCGCGGAAACGTACCGGCAGTCCTTCCTCGGCTACGCGAGGACCCGTCCCATGACGGCCGGCTACCGGCGCGACGCCCTCGACTTCGCCGAGCACCTGCTGCTCACCGACGGGATCGGCGACGGACTCGCGCGGCGGCGGCTCACCGCCTGGTGGCGCGACCGCGCGGGCTCCAAACCGCCCGGCCGGCTCACCCGGCTCGCGCACCGCCTGGTGCCGCCGCCCCGCCCGCGGGGGCGCCGGGCCCGCGCCCACCTCGCGGGCCACACGGGCGGCACCACGGCCGCCATGGCCACCCCGGGCATCGATACGACCCGCCCGGCGACCACTTCGGCCCGCCCGGCCACCGCCACGGCCCGTGCGGCGAACGCCGCCGCGGCGGCGCCGGTGGTCCCGACGGCCCCGATAACCCTGGCGGCCCCGATAGTCCCTTCGGTCGCGGTAGCCCCGACGGCCGCGGCAGCCCCGGCAAGATCAGTAAAGGAGACGGCATCGTGAACTACTTCGCCCTCATCGTCTGGGTCGGAGTCGTCGCCTCCACCCTCGGCCTCGCCGTCGGCGTGTACCGGTCCCGCCGCGCGGGCGGGGCCGGAGCCACCGTGCACGACCTGACCGAGGCGGCCTTCCTCGCCGGCGGTCCGCGCCGGGTCGTGGACACCGCCCTCGTCGCGCTCTGCCAGGACGGCCGCATGATGATCGGCGGCCCCGGCATCGTGCAGGTCCGCTCCGGCGCGCGGGCCGCCGACCCCGTCGAGCGGGCCGTGCTGGCCGCGCACGAGGCGGCTCCCAGCGGCGCCCTGCAGTGGCTGCGGCTCGCCGTCATGCGCGACGCGGCCGTCCAGGAGACCGGGGACGGCCTGGCCGCGCGCGGCCTGCTGTCCGCCCCCGGCGCGGGTGCCGCCCTGCGTCGCTGGGGCTTGATCCAGGCGGTGGTGTGCCTGCTGCTGGTGCCCTCCGCGTTCGTGCTGACGGTCGTCCAGTGGGCGGCCGCGACCGACGAGTACGACTTCGACGTGCCGCTCTTCCTGCTCGCCGTACCCGCGCTGTTCCTCGGCCTGATCGCCGGTCTCGTCCTGCGGGCGGTGGCCGGGCGCCGGGTCACCGCCGCGGGCAAGGCGGCTCTGGCCGCGTACCGCGCGACCCACCTCGCCTCCGCCGACCTCAGCGTGCTGACGGCCCTGCAGGGCCCCCGGGCCCTGCCCGACCCGCTGCTGCGCAGCCAGCTCCTGATGCTCGTCCCCGGTGCCGCCGGCCGGCCGCGGGGCCACGCCGGCTCGTCCTCCTCGCGCGCGCACCGCAGCCACGGCACGCACGATTCCGACAGCGCCTTCGCGACTCCTGTGATGTGGTGCGCGAGCC
The DNA here is from genome assembly GCF_044753805.1 of Streptomyces sp. NPDC093225. Classification (NCBI taxonomy): domain Bacteria; kingdom Bacillati; phylum Actinomycetota; class Actinomycetes; order Kitasatosporales; family Streptomycetaceae; genus Streptomyces; species Streptomyces sp. NPDC093225. Next base: position 1,439 of record NZ_JBIVNX010000073.1, on the reverse strand, counting down.
CCGACACCGGCAGCGGTGGGGGCGGCGGGGACTGGTCGGGCTGCGGCTCGTCCGGGAGCAGTTGCGGGTCGTCGGGCAGCAGTTGCGGGTCGTCGGGTAGCAGTTGCGGGTCCTCGGGTTCCTCCTGCGGCTCGTCCGGCAGCAGTTGTGGCTCCTCGTCGTCCAGTTGTTCGTCGAGCAGCTCGAGTTGTGGCAGTTCTTCCAGTTCGAGCTGCGGAAGCAGCAGTTCCTGATCACGGGACCGTCACGAGCTGCTCACACCTGGGCGCCTTGCGCACTGCGCCGGTCCGCCCGCGGGGTAGAACCGCCCCCATGTTCTGGGTCCTCTTCCTGCTGCCGGCGTGGGCCGGGGCGCTGTTCTCCTGTGGGCGGCTGGTGGCCGCCGCCACGGCGGCGGCCGGCCCGGCCGGGTCCCGCGACTCGCTGTCCGACGGCGGGGAGCTGCCTGATCCCGGTGGGCTGCCTGATCCCGGCCGATTGCCCGACCCCGGAGAACTGAGCCTCTACGAGGCGGCCTACCTGGCCGGGGGCCCGCAACGGGTGGCGGTTCTGACGCTGCTGTCCATGCAGCGCCAGCGACGGCTGCTCCTGGCCCGCACCGGGTGGGCGACCGTGGTCGACCCGGTGGCCCGGGACGAGCTGGAGCGCTGCGTACTGGGGGCGTTCGGGCCGGACGGCCAGTCGCCGGTGGCGGAGATACGCTCGGCCGCGGCCGCGGACACGGCGGTACGGGACCTCGCCCACCGGCTCGGCCGGGCGGGGCTCGCGGTCCCGGAGCGGGAGCGGCTGGGCATGGACGAGGCGGTGCGCGGCGTGAAGGCGGCCAGCGCGCTGATCGCCGTCCTCGGCGCCGCGGCCGTGCTGCTGCCGCAGGCCGGCGAGGACCGGACGCTGATCGGGTGGTGGTTCGCGCTGCCGCTCGTGCTGACGCTGAGCTGTCTGGGCGTGGCCCGCTTCGAGTCGCACCCCTACTCCCCCTGGGCCTCGCCGGCCGGCCAGCGGCTGCTCCTCCGACTCGATGACGAGCGGCGGCGGGACGCGGATGCGGATGCGGATGGGCGGCGGGATGCGGATGGGGGGCGGGGAGGGGCCCGAAGGTTGGGGTGGGGGTGGGGGCTGGGGCGCGGATCTGGTGACGGGTCGGTGGGTGGTGACGGCTTGGGGGCTGGTGACGACCGGGCTTTTCTGGTGGCCGTGGCGGTGCGGGGCCTGGCTGCGGTGAAGGACCCGGATCTCAGGGCCGCTCTGTCCGGTGGGCGCGGGAGCGTGCCTGCCCAGCGGCGGCTGTGATGTGTGTGTGGGGGGGAGTGGCGCCGGGCTGGTGACTCGGGGCCCGCTTCGGGGGGCTCGCTTCGGGGGTGGGTCCCGTGGTGTGTGGGTCCCCTCGGCGCTTGACCCGGTATGGCCTGCAGGCCCTGCGGCAGGCCCACCCCTGGGGC
>NZ_JBIVNX010000072.1:0-32366 GCF_044753805.1 Streptomyces sp. NPDC093225 | reverse complement strand
GAGGCAGGCCCGGGCCAGGGGTGGCCGAAGGCCAGGGCGAAGCCCCTTGCCCCTGGGGTGGGCCTGCCGCAGGGCCTGCAGGCCGCCCCTGTCAACCGCCGAGGGGACCCACACACCACGGGACCCACCCCCGAAGCGAACAAGCCGGAGCACCCGCCCCAAACCCACCCGGCACCCACCCCCAGCCTCAGCCCACCCCTCGCCCCCACCCCACCCCACCCCGAAGCCGAACCAACCCCACGCACCCAAGCCCCCGATATCCCCGAGCACCCACCCCGCCACCCCGCTAGCCTCGCCGCATGCATCCCGAACAGCTCGTGCGCGACCACACCGTCTACGCCTGCGTGATGGGGTCCCGCGCCTTCGGGCTGGACACCGCGGGCAGCGACACCGACCGGCGCGGGGTCTTCGTCGCGCCCACACCCCTGTACTGGCGCTTCGAGAAGCCGCCCACCCACGTGGACGGCCCGCTGGAGGAGCAGTTCTCATGGGAGCTGGAACGCTTCTGCGAGCTCGCCCTGCGCGCCAACCCGAACATCCTGGAGTGCCTCCACTCCCCCTTGGTGGAGACCATCACGCCGGTCGGCGAGGAACTCCTGTCCCTGCGCGGCGCCTTCCTCTCCCGCCACGCCCACACCACGTTCACGCGCTACGCCGCCGGCCAGCGCGCCAAGCTCGACCAGGACGTGCGCAACCACGGCGCCCCCCGCTGGAAGCACGCCATGCACCTGCTGCGCCTCCTGCTGTCCTGCCGCGACCTGCTGCACTCGGGGCTGCTGAGCATCGACGCGGCCCCCTACCGCGACCGCCTCCTCGCGGTCAAGCGCGGCGAACTCAGCTGGGCCGAAGTGGAGTCCTGGATGGCCCACCTGGTCGAGGAGACCGATGCGGCCGCGCCCGGCACGCCCCTGCCCGCCGAGCCCGACCGCGCCGCGGTCGAGGACTTCCTCGTCCGCACCCGCCGCGCCTCGGCCTGAGCAACCCGCCAACCACCCACCCCACCCCAGCACCCACGCACAAAACCACCCACCCCAGCCCCAAAACCCACCCCACCCACCCCACTCCCCTCACCCCACCCCCGGCCGCCGACCGTCCCACGACCTGGCCCGCTCCAACTGCCCGGCCAGCCGCAGCAGCGTGCCCTCCTCCCCCACCCGCCCCAGGAAGTGCACGCCGATGGGCAGCCCGGACGCGGTCCAGTACAGCGGTACGGACATGGCGGGCGCGCCCGTGATGTTGGCGACCACCGCCGGGAACGCGACGAAGGGCGCACTGTGCCGGGCCGCGCGCAACGGGTCCTCCGGCGTCGACGTCATCTCGCCCAGCAGGAGCGGCGGCTGGGCCAGCGTGGGGGTGAGCCAGGCGTCGAACCGCGTCAGGAAGCGGGCCACCGTACGGGCGAAGGACTGCAGGGTCGTGACGGCGAGCAGGTAGTCGCCGCCGGTGACGCCCCGCCCGAGGTCCCAGTACGCCCGGGTGAGCGGCTCGAGCTCCCCCGCGCCCGGCTCGCGTCCCCGCACCCGGATCCAGTAGCCGATGATCCAGGACACCCCTGCCCCGTACACGGTGCCGATCGCCGTGCCCACCTCCTCCGTCAGCCCGGGCAGGTCCGCCTCCGTGAGCTCGTGGCCCTGGTCGGACAGCAGTCGGACGGCGTCGTCGAGGGCGGCGACGCAGTCGGCGTGCACGGCATGCCCGTCCGCCGGGCGGGGGCTGAAGGCGATCCGCAGCCGCCCCGGGTCGCGTTCGACCTGCTCGGCGAACGTCCCCGGAGCGGCCGGAGCGGGGTACGGGTCACCGAGCGCGGGTCCCGCGACCGCGTCGAGGAGCCCGGCGGAGTCCCGTACCGAACGGGTCAGGGCGTGCTCGACGGCCCACCCGCCGAAGGCGTCGCCGTACTCCGGGCCCAGCGGCACCCGGCCGCGGCTGGGTTTGAGGCCGAACACCCCGCAGCAGGAGGCGGGGAAACGGATCGAGCCGCCGACGTCGTTGCCGTGGGCGGCCGGCACCATCCGCGCGGCGACGGCCGCGGCCGATCCCCCGCTGGACCCCCCGGTGGTACGGGCGGGGTCCCAGGGGTTGCGGGTCGCCCCGTACAGCGCGGACTCGCAGGTGGGGCTCATGCCGAACTCGGACGTGCTGGTCTTCCCCAGCAGCACCAGGCCCGCCGCGCGCAGCCGTCGTACGAGCAGCTGGTCCCGGAGCGAGACGTGGTCGCGCAGGAAGACCGACCCCTCGCAGAAGCGGACCCCCGCCTGCTCGGCGACGAGGTCCTTCAGCAGGTAGGGGACTCCGGTGAAGGGGCCGTCCGGCAGGCCGGCGGCCACCTGTGCCAGCGCACGGTCGTAGGTGGCGGTGACCACGGCGTTCAGCCGCGGGTTGAGCGCCTCGATCCGGGCGACGGCGGCCTCGACCAGCTCCCGGGCGCTGACCTCCCCCGTCCGCACGAGGGCGGCCTGGGCGGTGGCGTCGAGCGCGCCGAGCCCCTCGACGTCGCCGGCCCCCAGCGGGGTCACGACGGGCCTCCGGGCCACCACGGCCCGAAGACGCGCACGGCCCGGGCGGGAACCGGCACGGCCGGGGCGGAATCGCGGGCCATGGAGCCATTGTCCGCCGCCCCGCCCACCCCCGCCCACCCCCGCCCACGCGGTCGACGCACGCACGCACCCACGCACCCACGCGACGTTCCCGGACGCACGCACCCAGGCACCCAGGCACCCGCACAACGTCCACCGGGGCACGCACCAACCCGTCCGCGCGCCCCACGACATCTCCGGGGAGAGGACGCTCCTAGCCTGCCGTGCGCGTACGAACGACCAGATCGTGCAGGGCGTCGTACCCGGACGGCTCCGTCGGCAGCCCGCTGCCCGCCTGCGCCTCGTCCAGCACGGCGTGCAACGCCTCCGCGTCCGCCTCGAGCGCCGCGGCGTCCAGTCCCTCGGCCGCCCCGTGCTCCGCCGCGGCCTTGGCCTCGATCAGGCCGGCCAGGTACGCGGGCGCCTCGGGCACCTCCCCGAGCAGCGTCGGCAGGTGCGCCTGCACCTCGCCGGCGCGCATCAGGTGGATCCCCGTCAGCAGCGCCCGGAACGCGTACAGCAGGGGCTTCAGCTCGCCCGTGCGGGCGAACAGCCGCCACTGCGTGCCGGCGAACCCCCGGTAGTGGTGGGCGTGGTGGCGGGTGAGCACCCCCGGCACCAGCTCCCGCAGCTCCGCGTGCGCGGGCGTGGTGTGCACCACCAGCGGGGAGAGCAGCTGCTCCAGCACGTAGCCGTTGCGCCGCAACATGAGCCGGACGAACTTGCGCAGGTCGTGCGTCACCAGGTCCATCTCGACCCCGTCGCGGTCCCACATCCGCCCACGGGTCTCCGCCGGCTCGCGCAGCCCGATCAGGGACTCCAGCGGCAGCAGGTGGACGCCCCTCAGGTCGACGTCCGAGTCCCGCGAGGGGAACCCGTACAGGTGCGCCCCGGAGACCGTGGCGAACAGCACCGGGTCGGGCTCTTCGGCGACGACGGGGGCGAGCGGGGCGAGGTCGAGGTCGAGGTTCAGGAGGTCCGGCACGCGCCGATCATGCCAGCCGCTCCGCGCCCCGAGCCCGTCGGGGCCCCGCCGCCCCGCCGCCCCGCACGGCTCCACCGGCCCCCGCACGGCTCCACCGCCCCCGCACGCCGGCGCCCCCGTACGCCTCACGCGTCCCACAGGGCGCCGAGGGCCAGGAGTTCGTCGCGGTACTCGATGCGCTCCTCCCACGGCGCCGGCCAGGCCTCGGCACCGAGGTGGGCGCCGGCGAAGGCGCCGGTGAGGCAGGCGATCGAGTCGGAGTCGCCGGCGGTCACGGCGGCCCGGCGCAGCGCGAGCAGCGGCTGCTCGGGGAAGAGCAGGAAGCAGTGCAGGGCCGTGGCCAGGGCCTCCTCGGCGATCCAGCCCTCCCCCGTGGTCAGGCACGGGTCGGTCTCCGGCGAGGGCGCGCGCAGGGCCGCCGCGAGCCGGTCGAGCACGCCCAGGCACTCGTCCCAGCCTCGCGCGATGAAGGACTCGGGCGAGGCGTCGTGCGAACGGGTCCACAGGTCGCCGAGCCACCGCTCCTGGTAGCGGGTGCGGTTGTCCAGTGCGTACGAGCGCAACTGCCCGACCAGGCCGGTCGGCTCGGTGCCCTGCGCGAGCAGGAACACCGCCCGGGCGGTGAGGTCCGAGGCCGCCAGCGCGGTCGGGTGGCCGTGCGTCACGGCCGACTGGAGCTGGGCCGCGCCGGCCCGCTGGTCCGCCGTCAGGCCGGGGGCCAGACCGACGGGGGCCACCCGCATGTTGGCGCCGCAGCCCTTGGAGTCGATCTGGCTGGCCTGCCGCCAGTCCCGGTCGCCGTCCAGCAACTGGCAGGCGACCAGGCAGGTCCGCCCGGGGGCGCGGTTGTTCTCCGGCGAGTGGTACCAGTCCACGAACTCCTCGCGCAGCGGGCGCAGCAGCCGCAGCGGCGCGAGGTACCCGCGCTCCAAGGCGGTGCGCAGGGCCCGCCCGAGGGCGAGGGTCATCTGCGTGTCGTCGGAGACGATCGCCCGCGCGGGCAGCTCCAGCTCACGCCACGGGCCGAACTTGGCGAGGATGCCGGGCACGTCGTTGAACTCGGTCGGGAACCCGAGCGCGTCGCCGAGCGCCAGCCCGATGAGCGAGCCGGTCGCCGCACCCTTGGTGCGGGGGGAGGCGGCGGTGTTGTCGGTGACGGTCATGGCGTCGTCCTTTCGGGCTCTGGCTCGGGCGGGCGCAGGCGCGGGCGCGGGCCGGGGTCGTACGGGCGGTGGATCGGACGGGCGATGGGGGCGCCCGGGGGCTTCGAGAAGCGTCGAGGGGCGTACGAGACGCCGCCGACAGACGCCGAGGCGGGAGCTATCCCCGCGCCCCCGCCGGCCGCAGCAGCGGCGGATGGAGGGAGGTGGCCGCCCCGGCCCGGTAGAGCGCGGCGGGCTTGCCCCGGCCGCCGGTCAGGCGGGCGGCGCCCGGGACCGGCTCGACGAAGCCGGGCGTGGCCAGCACCTTCCGGCGGAAGTTGGGCCGGTCCAGCGGGGTGCCCCAGACCGTCTCGTACACCGCCCGGAGCTCCCCCAGCGTGAACTCCGGCCCGCAGAAGGCCGTGGCCAGGCAGGTGTACTCCAGCTTGGCCCCGACCCGGTCGCGGGCGTCGGCCAGGATCCGCCCGTGATCGAAGGCGAGGCCGCCCGACCCGCCGCTCGAACCGACCGAACCCACCAGACCAACCGAGCCAACCGAGCCAACCGAACCCACCGCACCGGCGGGCCCGACCGGCTCCGCCGGCAGGTCCGCGGAGCCCCCGGGACCCACCGGCACCCAGCAGGCCCCCTCCGCGTCCCCGCCGCCCCCCGCGGCCGGCTCCGGCAGGTCCGGCACCAGGGCGGTGAACGCGACCGACACCACCCGCATGCGCGGGTCCCGCCCCGGCTCGCTGTACGTGCGCAGCTGCTCCAGGTGCAGGGCGGCGACCAGCGCCTCCGGCAGCCCCGTCTCCTCCGCCAGTTCCCGCCGGGCCGCCGTCTCGGCGGACTCGGCCGGCAGCACGAAGCCGCCCGGCAGCGCCCAGGCGCCCGCGTACGGCTCCTGGCCGCGCCGGATCAGCAACACGTGCAGGCGTCCACCGCGCACGGTGAACACGGCCAGGTCGACGGTGACGGCGAAGGGCTCGAAGGCACCCGGGTCGTAGCCGTCGACCGCGCGGCCCCCCGCATCACGACCGTCCACACGCACCGACCTCCTTTATAGTCACCTCGACTATAAAGAGCGACGCGCGCCGTCGGCAAGCCCCGGGCCCGGGTACGCCGAAGGGCCCCCGCACTGGTGCGGGGGCCCTTCGGGGACAGCGGGAGGCGTTCAGGCCCGCAGCAGACCCACGGACCTACGGATCCACAGACCTACGGACCTACGGACCTACGGACCCAGCGACCTACAGGCCGACCTCGCGCATCAGCATGCCGACCTCGGTGTTGGTCAGGCGGCGCAGCCAGCCGGACTTCTGGTCGCCCAGCTCGATCGGCCCGAAGGCCGTACGGACCAGCTTCTCGACCGGGAAGCCGGCCTCGGCCAGCATCCGGCGGACGATGTGCTTGCGGCCCTCGTGCAGGGTGACCTCGACCAGGTAGTTCTTGCCGACCTGGTCGACCACGCGGAAGTGGTCGGCCTTCGCGTACCCGTCCTCCAGCTGGATGCCGGACTGCAGCCGCTTGCCGATCTCGCGCGGCAGCGGGCCGGTGATGGCGGCCAGGTACGTCTTCGTCACGCCGTACTTGGGGTGGGTCAGGCGGTGGGCCAGCTCGCCGTGGTTGGTGAGCAGGATGATGCCCTCGGTCTCCGTGTCGAGCCGGCCGACGTGGAAGAGCCGGGTCTCACGGTTGTTGACGTAGTCGCCGAGGCACTGGCGGCCGTCCGGGTCCTCCATGGTGGAGACGACGCCGGCGGGCTTGTTCAGCGCGAAGAACAGGTACGACTGGGTCGCCACGGTCAGGCCGTCGACCTTGATCTCGTCCTTCGGCTGGACGCGCTTGCCCTGCTCCGTGACGATCTCGCCGTTGACCTCGACGCGGGCCTGCTCGATGAGCTCCTCGCACGCGCGGCGCGAACCCATGCCGGCCCGGGCGAGGACCTTCTGCAGCCGCTCGCCCTCCTGCTCGGCGCCCGGGAAGGTCTTCGGGGTCTTGATCACGGGCTTGTCGGCGTACCGCTCGCGCACGCGCTCCTCGATCCGCGCGTCCAGCTCGCGGGGGCGCGACTGGCCGCTGCGGCTGCCGGGGCCGCTGCGCGGGCCGCCCGCCCCTCCGATGCCGGGGGTCTTGGAGCCGCTGCGGGGGCCGCCCTTGGCGCCACCGCGCGCGGCCGCACCGCGGGCACCGCCGCCGCCCGCCTTGGGGCCGCTGCGACCGCTGCGCTCGCCCTCGGGGCCCACGTCGTAGCGACGCTCCTCGGGGCGGGGGTTGCGGATGCGGGGCGCCGGCGCGCGATCGCGCGAGTCCGAGCCGCCCTGGTAGCCGCCGGAGCTGCCACCACGGCCGTAGCCGCCACCGGAGCTGCCGCCGCGGGAACCGCCGCCGGAGCTGCCGCCGCGGCCGTAACCGCCACCCGAGCTGCCGCCCGAGCTGCCACCACGGCCGTAACCGCCACCCGAGCTGCCGCCGCGGGAACCGCCGCCGGAGCCTCCGCGGCCGGAGCCGCTGCCACCGCCGGAGCCGCCACCCCGGTAGCCGCCGCCACCGCCGGAGCTGCCGCCGCGGGCGTTCCCACGCCCGCCGCCACCGCCGCCGCTGTTCCTGTTGCCGCCGTTGCCGCCGTTGCCGCCGCTGCTTCGCATCAAATGTCCGTCGTCTTGTCGTCTTCGTCTGTGTCCGGAGCGTCCGGATCGAACGACGGGACACCTTCCTGCGTCTCCGCCTCGATCGCCTCCGCCTCCGGGAGGAAGGGCGCGAGCTCCGGGAGCTCGTCCAGGCCGCGCAGGCCCATCCGCTCCAAGAAGTAGTTCGTCGTCCTGTACAGGATCGCACCTGTTTCGGGTTCCGTGCCCGCCTCCTCGACCAGACCGCGCTGGAGGAGGGTGCGCATGACCCCGTCACAGTTCACGCCGCGCACGGCCGAGACGCGCGAACGGCTCACCGGCTGGCGGTACGCGACGACGGCGAGCGTCTCCAGCGCCGCCTGGGTGAGCCGGGCCTGCTGGCCGTCCAGGACGAACCCCTCCACGGCGGCGGCGTACTCCGGCCGCGTGTAGAAGCGCCAGCCGCCGGCCACCACGCGCAGCTCGAAGCCGCGCCGCTGGGCGGTGTACTCGTCGGCCAGCTCGCGCAGCGCGAGCGCCACCTCGCGCACCGGCCGGTCGAGCACCTTGGCCAGGTGCGCCTCGGTCGCGGGTTCGTCCACGACCATCAGTACGGCCTCCAGGGCCGGCTTCAGCTCCAGTTCCGCGACGCTCATCGGGAGGCCTCCTCCTGCGGCCGGTCGGCCTGGTCGAACTCGTCGGTCATCACGGGCACGCCCTCGCCCTCGCCGGTCCAGCGCACGGTGAGCTCGCCGAGGGCCTCGTCCTGGTCCAGGGCCACCGCCTTCTCGCGGTACAGCTCCAGCAGGGCCAGGAACCGGGCGACGACCGTCAGGGTGTCGGGGGCGTCGGCGGTGAGCTCGCGGAAGCCGGCCGAGCCGAGTTCGCGCAGCCGGGCCACGAGGAACGCGCCCTGTTCGCGGACGCTGACGAGCGGGGCGTGGATGTGGTCGACGTACACCTGGGGCTTTGCCTTGGGCTGCATGGCCTTGACGGCCAACCTGGCGAAGCCCTCCGCGCCGATGCTGATGACGACCTCGGGAAGCAGTTCCGCGTGCTGCTCCTCGAGGCCGACGGTGCGCGGGTAGCGCCGGCCTTCGGCCTCGGCCCGGCGTTCGAAGATGTCGGCGATCTGCTTGTACGCCCGGTACTGCAGCAGGCGCGCGAAGAGCAGGTCCCGCGCTTCGAGCAGGGCCAGGTCGGCCTCGTCCTCGACCTCGGCCGCGGGCAGCAGCCGGGCCGCCTTGAGGTCCAGGAGGGTCGCCGCGACGACGAGGAACTCGGTGGTCTGGTCGAGGTCCCAGTCGCTGCCCATGGCGCGGATGTGGGCCATGAACTCGTCGGTCACCTTGGACAGGGCGACCTCGGTGACGTCCATCTTGTGCCGGGCGATGAGCTGGAGGAGGAGGTCGAAGGGGCCCTCGAAGTTCGCCAGCCGCACGGTGAACCGGCCGTCTCCCGCGCCGCCGGCCACGGCTGCGGCGTCCGCCGCGGTGTCCGCTCCGGCGTCCGAGCCGGGCTCGACGGTGGGCTCGACGGTGGGCTCGACGATGGGCTTCTCGCCCACCCCCGCGTCCCCCGCGCCCTCTGCGCCCCCTGTGGGCCCGCTGGCGGGCCGCTGCGGCACCGCGGGGGCCCCGGCGGCCCCGGAGGCGGCCGGGCGCTCCACGGCGCCCTCAGGCGCCTCCTCCGGCGTCCCGGGCCCCTCGGGACCCTCCACCGGCGGGAGCGGGGCCGACGCCGGCGCGGCTCCCGGGCCGCGGCCGAGCGGGCGTCGGGAGCCGCGGGCGGGCGGTACGGGGTCGGTCGGGGGCATCGCGGTCCAGGGTGCAAGGAGCAGGGTGCGGGGAGCTCGGGCGTCAGCGGGCAGGCTACCGGCCCGGCCGCTCGCGCGACGCCGCCCCGCGGCCCGGTGCCCCGGGCAGTGCACCCGCGGGGGTCGTGAGGGAGGTCAGCGCCCTCTGAGGCGGCGGACCAGGATGCTCGCGTCGCCCCGCGACTCGAGGTCGGCCAGGACCACGGCCACCGCCTCGCGGACGATGCGACCGCGGTCCACGGCCAGCCCGTGCTCCCCGCGGAGCACCAGGCGGGCGTGTTCCAGGTCCATCAGCTCCTCGGCGGAGACGTAGACCGTGATCTTCTCGTCGTGCCGCTCGCGCCCGCTGGGGCGGCGGCTGCGGCTGCCCCCCTTGCGGCGGGACGAGCCCGAGGAGGCCGCCGGGGTGGCAGAACCTTCCTGCGATCGCCTCTGCGGTGTCACCGCAGCTTCGACCACCGCGGTCACCGCGGTCTCGCCCTCCCGCGCACGGCCCTCCGCCGCGTCGTCCGCGGCGGCGTCCTCGTGCACGGGGTCCGCCTGGCGCCGGGGCGAGGACGCCTGCAGCGCCATCCCCCCTGTCGTACGGAAGAGTTCGTCGGCTCCGGGCAGACTCACTCGGCGTGACACCGGGCGAGCACCTCCCTGGCGAGCTGGCGATACGCGGCGGCGCCGACGGAGTTGGAGGCGTACGTCGTGATCGGCTCGCCGGCGACCGTGGTCTCCGGGAAGCGCACGGTCCGTCCGATGACCGTGTGGTAGACGTGGTCGTCGAAGGCCTCGACGACGCGCGCGAGCACCTCGCGGCTGTGCACGGTACGGGAGTCGTACATCGTGGCGAGGATGCCGTCGAGCTCCAGATCGGGGTTGAGCCGCTCCTGGACCTTCTCGATCGTCTCCGTCAGCAGCGCGACACCGCGCAGCGCGAAGAACTCGCACTCCAGCGGCACGATGACCTTGTGAGCGGCCGTCAGGGCGTTCACGGTCAGCAGGCCGAGCGAGGGCTGACAGTCGATCACGATGTAGTCGTAGTCGTCCATCAGCGGCTTCAGCGCGCGCTGCAGCGTCGACTCGCGCGCCACCTCGCTCACCAACTGCACTTCGGCGGCAGACAAATCGATATTGCTGGGCAGCAGGTCCATGTTGGGGACCGCGGTCTTCAGGAGCACCTCGTCCGCCGACATGCCCCGCTCCATGAGCAGGTTGTAGACGGTGAGGTCCAGCTCCATCGGGTTCACGCCGAGGCCGACCGACAGGGCGCCCTGCGGGTCGAAGTCGACGAGCAGCACGCGCCGCCCGTACTCGGCGAGCGCGGCACCCAGGTTGATGGTCGACGTGGTCTTGCCGACGCCGCCCTTCTGGTTGCACATCGCGATGATCTTCGCGGGACCGTGGTCGGTCAGGGGACCCGGGATCGGGAAGTACGGCAGCGGCCGTCCGGTCGGGCCGATCCGCTCGCGGCGCTGTCTCGCAGCGTCCGGTGCGAGGGTGGCCGCGTACTCGGGGTCGGGCTCGTACTCGGCGTCGGGGTCGTAGAAGTGCCCCTCGGGCACCTCGTCGTAGTCGGCGAAACCGGTGGGCTCGCGGCCGCTCAGGTCGCCGGCCATGGAGTTCACGTGTAGGCCGTCCATGCTCTTCTGGGGCGTCGTCATGTGCTGGTGGTTTGCGAAGGTGCGGACCGCGACGGAGCCGACAGCCTCGAGCCCGGCAGGACCTTGGCCCCGCGCAGACTGCTCTGCTTGACCACCCCCAGGAGTAAATGTCGACTCATTCACAAGTCGTCTTACCTCCTCGGACGTGACCAGGAAACTTATCGATAGGTCAGCGTGGCACCATGCCGACGGTTGGCGACTCTATGGCGTGTCACCGGTCCGCAGCAACACAATCGGCCGGACGCGGCACGATGTGTCGGCATCCGAACACCACTCTGTCAAGGGCGTACGGGCTGTCACTGTGAAGTTTCGCGGGTGTGCGAAACGGTTAAAGGGTTACGTTCGAGGCGAGTTGAGCGTGAGTTGAAGATCACTCTCAGCAACCCGTGCGGGCGGGAGGTACCCCGTCCCCCGGCGGCCCCAAACGCGTCCGGCCGGACCTTGCGGGCAAGGTCCGGCCGGACGCGTGAGATTGGCGTCAAACGGTTGACGCGGGGTGCGGAACTCAGCCGATGAGGGCGTCCAGCTCGAGGTGGTCGTAGCCGTGCGCCTCGGCGACCGGGCCGTAAACGACCTGACCGTCATGGGTGTTGAGGCCCAGCGCCAGGGCGGCGTCGCGGCGCAGCGCCTCGACCCAGCCGTTGTTCGCCAGCGACACGATGTAGGGCAGCGTGGCGTTGGTGAGGGCGTAGGTGGAGGTGTTCGGCACCGCGCCCGGCATGTTGGCGACGCAGTAGAAGACCGAGTTGTGGACCTCGAAGGTCGGCTCGGCGTGGGTGGTCGGACGGGAGTCCTCGAAGCAGCCGCCCTGGTCGATGGCAATGTCGACAAGGACACTTCCGGGCTTCATCCGGGAGACGAGCTCGTTGGTGACCAGCTTCGGGGCCTTCGCACCCGGGATCAGCACGGCACCGATGACGAGGTCGGCCTCGAGGACGGCCTTCTCCAGCTCGAAGGCGTTGGAGACGATCGTCTGGATCTTCGTGCCGAAGATCTTGTCGGCCTCACGGAGCTTGTTGATGTCGCGGTCGAGCAGGGTCACGTGGAAGCCCATGCCGATGGCGATCTGCGCGGCGTTCCAGCCGGAGACGCCACCGCCGATGACGACGGCCTTGGCGGCCTGGGTGCCCGGGACACCGCCGGGCAGGATGCCGCGGCCGCCGGCCGAGCGCATCAGGTGGTAGGCGCCGACCTGCGGGGCCAGCCGGCCCGCGACCTCGGACATCGGGGCGAGCAGCGGGAGCGCGCGGTTGGCGAGCTCGACCGTCTCGTACGCGATGGCGGTGGTGCCGGACTCCAGGAGCGCGTCGGTGCACTCCTTGGAGGCGGCCAGGTGCAGGTAGGTGAAGAGGGTCTGGTCCTTGCGGAGGCGGTGGTACTCCTCCGCGATGGGCTCCTTGACCTTCAGCAGCAGGTCGGCGGTGGCCCAGACCTCGTCCGCGGAGGGGAGGATCTCGGCGCCGGCGGCGACGTACTCAGCGTCCGTGATCGAGGAGCCGAGACCGGCGTTCTGCTCGACGAAGACCTGGTGGCCGTTGCGGACGAGCTCGTGGACACCGGCGGGGGTGATGGCCACGCGGAACTCGTTGTTCTTGACCTCGCGGGGGATGCCGACCTTCATCGTCGATCACGGTCCTTGACTCAGGGGATAAAACGGGGGCAATCCATACATACCCGGCGACAAGAGTGCGCACAGGATGCACCGCGGAAGAACGCGGCAGAGCCAGTCTAATGAAGGATGAGGCGCTGTCTAGCCTTACAAAGCAAATATCTCAGCCGGAACCACTGCGGATTTCGTAGGCCACGGGGTCTTCTCCCAGCAGTCTGTCCGCCGTTGCGCGGTGCAGCCGGGCGGCCGCGGGATCGCCGAGCCGGTCGAGCGTGTCGGCCATCCGCACCTGGAGGGCCGCCTGCAGCCTCTGGTCGCCGGCCCGGCGCGCGAGGTCGACGGCCGCGCGGCAGGTGTGCAGCGACTCCTCGGGGCGGCCCGCGTACTCCTGGACCCGCGCCATCTCGCTCAAGGCCCGCGCCTGTCCGGGGACATCGGCCAGCCGCCGGTAGCCCGCCGCGGACGCGCGCCAGCAGCGCAGCGCCTCGCCGTAGCGGGCGGCGTAGGTGTGCACGCTGCCCAGCCTTCCGTACAGCCGCGCCTCGTCCGCCCGCTCCCCGCGCGCGAGGGTCTGGGACAGGGCCCGGCCGTACCAGTCGGCGGCCCGGTGCCAGTCCTCCAGTTCCTGGTAGGCACCCCCTACGGATTCCATCGCGCGGCCGGTCGCGTACGGGTCCCCCGCCGCCCGTCCCGCGTCCAGCGCGGCCCGGTAGCGGTCCAGGGCCTCCCGGGTGCGGCCCGTGCCGTGGTCCAGGTCACCCAGGTTCAGCAGGGCCGCGGCCCGCTCCCGGTGCAGCCCGCGCCGCTCGGCCACGTCCAGGACCAGGCCGTGCAGCCCGTACAGCTCGGGGGCGGCCTCCTCGGTGCCCCGGTGCGCGAGCAGGGCCCGTACGAGGGCGGCGACCAGGCGCCGGGCCAGGGTGTCGAGCTCCCCGTCGGCCACCGCCATGCGGGCGGCCGCGGTCAGGACGGGCAGCCGGCTCTCCAGCCAGGCCGCGGCCGCCTCCGCGTCGGGGAAGCGCAGCGCCCGGGGTAGCCCGGCGAGCCTGCCCCGGGCCGGGGAACCCTCCGGCTCGGTCACGGTCCGGCAGGAGGTCAGCAGCCGCACCGTGCGCTCCAGCATGCGGGCCCGGGCCAGCTGCAGCTCGGCGGTGCGCTCCCTGGCCTCCATCAGGCCGCGCAGCAGCGGGGCCAGGCAGCCGGGCACCAGGTACTGGCCGTCGGCGCCCGGGCGCAGCAGGGCCAGCCCGGCGAAGTCGTCGAGGGTGGACTGGGCGGCGGCGACCGAGCAGCCGGCCAGGGCGGAGGCGGTGTGGGCGTCGACCACCCCGGCGGGGGCCAGCGGCAGCAGCCGCAGGGTCCGCTGGGCGGGCTGCGGGAGGGCCTCGTAGAGCAGCCGGAAGGCGCGGGCCACCGGGCCGCGGTCGGTCGGGGTGTCGTGCAGCTGCTTGGCCAGGTCGGCCACGGCGGCCTTGGGGTGGGCGGCGAGCCAGCCGCCGGCCAGGGCCAGCGCGGCGGGCTGGCCCCCGCACTCCTCGGCCAGGGTCTCGGCGGCCCGCGGGTCGACGGTGACCCGGACGCTGCCGATCCGGGCGGTGAGCAGCTCCACGGCGGCGGGGGTGTCGAGTCCGCCGAGGGTGCACGGGCGGACGTCGGGGATGCCGGTCAGGGGCCCCTGGGAGGTGGCGACGACCAGGCAGTCGGGGTCGTCGGGGAGCAGCGGGTCGACCTGGTGGGCGTCGGCGGCGTCGTCGAGCAGCAGCAGGGCGCGGCGGCCGGCAAGGGCCTGGCGCAGCAGGGAGGTGAGCTCGTCCTCCCCGGCGCCGGGCGGGGTGGTCTCGCCGAGGGCCTCGAGCAGCTCGCGCGCGGTGCGCTCGGTGGGGACGCGCTCGCCGCCGGGGGCGGTGAGGCGGGTGCGCAGCAGGCCGCCGGGGTAGTCCTCGGCGGTCTGCCGGGCGAACTCCTCGGCGAGGGCGGTGCGGCCGGAGCCGGGGCGGCCGGCCACGAGCAGGACGCGGGCGCGGGGGGCCTTGGCCTTGCGTCCCGACAGCGTGTCGAGTCCGGTGCGCGCGATGTCGTCGCGCAGCTCCTTCAGTTCCCGCCGTCGGCCGACGAACCGGGGTGCCGGGGCGTCGCCCGCTGGGCCGTTGGTGTGCAGCGCCTCGTCCGTCACGGGATTCGCTCCTCTCCCCTGGGGGTGGCGGGCGCGTCCGCCAAGGGTCCCGCGCGGGACCGAGATCGGGGAGTCCGAGCGTAGTTCACGCAGCGCGACGGCCCCTGCGGAGCGTGGCGGGGACGAGGCCGGCAAATCGCCCGATCGGATCAGCAAATGATCACACCGACGAGGCATCTCGTCGCCGTCGCGCTCAGGGAAGCCGCCCGGAGTCCCGAAGCCGCGCCGGCTCGCCTCCCCCAACCCGGCTCACTCCCTCGCGAGAGCGGGCCGCCCCGTGGTGTGCGGGGGAGCCGCTTGAGGCGGTGTGGCAGGCTGGTCCGGAGGCAGGCCCGGGCCTGGGGTGGCCGCAGGCCAGGGCCGGAGGCCCCTTGCCCCAGGGGTGGGCCTGCCGCAGGGCCTGCAGGCCACACCGCCTCAAGCGGCGAGGGGACCCGCACACCACGGGGCGGCCCCACGAAGCGAGCCCAGTTCCAGCGCAGGGGACTCCCGGTACGTGCCGCTCAGCCCTCGTACGGCCTCGCCGGCCACGGCGCGAGCGCCGGCCGGAGGGAGTCGACCCCGTCGCCCGCGAGCACGGCGGACAGCGCGAGGACACCGGTCACGAGTGCGACGTTGTGCAGCTCGCCCGCCAGCACCCCCCGGACCAGCTCCGCCAGCGGCACCCGCGCGAACTCCATGTCCGCCTCCTCCTCGGAGACCTCGAAGCGCTCGCCCTCCGCCTCCGAGAGGTCCCGCGCCAGGAAGATCCGGATCGCCTCGTCGGAGCCGCCGGGGGTGGCGTACAGGTCGATCAGCACCCGCCAGTCCTCGGCCTTGGCGTGCGCCTCCTCGTACAGCTCCCGCTGGGCGGCGTGCAGCGGGTTCTCGCCGGGTACGTCGAGCAGCCCGGCCGGCAGCTCCCACAGCTTCTGCCGCACCGGGTGCCGGTACTGGCGCAGCACCAGGACCCGGCCCTCGCCGTCCAGCGCCAGGACGCAGACGGAACCCGGGTGCACCTGGTAGTCGCGGCGCGCGACGGAGCCGTCGGGCATGACCACGTCGTCGGAGCTGACGCTCGTCTTTGCGCCCCGGAACGGGGTGCGGCGCTCGCGGACCGGCCAGGCCTCGGCGGTGTCCTTGATGTCCATGGGTGCGGGTCCCTCCCGGTGAGCGGTGGCGCGCGGAAAGCGCGACGGCCGGGGCGCGCGGTGTGCGCGCCCCGGCCGTCCACGGTATCGCCGTGCGGGACCGTTACTTGGCCGCGGCCTGCTGGCGGGCGACGGCGGCCTTGACCAGGCCCGCGAAGAGCGGGTGCGGGCGGGTCGGGCGGGACCGCAGCTCCGGGTGCGCCTGGGTGGCGACCAGGTAGGGGTGCACCTCGCGCGGGTACTCGACGTACTCGACCAGCTTGTTGTCCGGGGAGGTGCCGGAGAACTGCAGGCCGGCCTTCTTCTCCAGCTCGGAGCGGTAGGAGTTGTTCACCTCGTAGCGGTGGCGGTGGCGCTCCTCGACGTACTCCTTGCCGTCGTACACCTCGCGCACGATGGAGCCCTCGGCCAGCTTGGCCGGGTACATGCCCAGGCGCATCGTTCCGCCCAGGTCGCCGGCGCCCTCGACGAAGGCCAGCTGCTCCTCCATGGTCGAGATGACCGGGTGGGAGGTGGAGGGGTCGAACTCGGTGGAGTTCGCGTCCTCGATGCCGGCCAGGTTGCGGGCCGCCTCGATGACCACGCACTGCAGGCCCAGGCAGAGGCCGAGCAGCGGGATCTTGTTCTCGCGGGCGAAGGTGATCGCGCCGACCTTGCCGTTCACGCCGCGGTCGCCGAAGCCGCCGGGGACGCAGATGCCGTCCACGTCGGCGAGCTGCTTGGCGGCGCCGGCGGCGGTCTTGCAGTCGTCGGAGGTGACCCACTTGATCTTGACGCGGGCCTTGTTGGCGAAGCCGCCGGCGCGCAGCGCCTCGGTCACCGACAGGTAGGCGTCGGGCAGGTCGATGTACTTGCCGACGAGGGCGATGGTGACCTCGTGGTCGGGGTTGTGGACCCGGTCGAGCAGGTCCTCCCAGACGGTCCAGTCCACGTCGCGGAACGGCAGGTCGAGCTTGCGCACGACGTAGGCGTCCAGGCCCTCGGTGTGCAGCACCTTCGGGATGTCGTAGATCGACTTGGCGTCGATGGCGGCCACGACCGCGGCCTCGTCGACGTCGCACATCAGCGAGATCTTGCGCTTGATGGAGGTCGGCACGTCGCGGTCGGCGCGCAGCACGATCGCGTCGGGCTGGATGCCGATGTTGCGCAGGGCGGCGACCGAGTGCTGGGTCGGCTTGGTCTTCAGCTCGCCGGAGGGGCCGATGTAGGGCAGCAGCGAGATGTGCACGACGAAGACGTTGTCGCGGCCGACCTCGTGGCGGACCTGGCGGACGGTCTCCAGGAACGGCAGGGACTCGATGTCGCCGACCGTGCCGCCGACCTCGGTGATGACGACGTCGACGTCGTCGGTCGCCATGCGCCGGATGCGGTGCTTGATCTCGTTGGTGATGTGCGGGATGACCTGGACGGTGTCGCCCAGGTACTCGCCGCGCCGCTCCTTGGCGATGACCTGCGAGTAGACCTGGCCGGTGGTGACGTTGGCCGAGCCGTCGAGGTCGACGTCGAGGAAGCGCTCGTAGTGGCCGATGTCCAGGTCGGTCTCGGCGCCGTCGTTGGTGACGAACACCTCGCCGTGCTGGAACGGGTTCATCGTGCCCGGGTCGACGTTGAGGTACGGGTCGAGCTTCTGCATCGTGACCCGCAGGCCGCGCGCCTTGAGCAGGGCACCCAGGCTGGAGGCCGTCAGGCCCTTGCCGAGGGACGAAGCGACACCCCCGGTGACGAAGATGTGCTTGGTCGTCATGGATTTGGGCGGCATCGCCAAGAGGGGGCTCCCGTGGTCGCGAAGTGAGGTGCGTCCGGCCGCTTCCCCAGGTTTCCGGGGGTGCCGAAGCTGCGGTTTCGGGGCCCCTGATTCGCACAGGCGGACTCCCGGTCCACGGGGTACCAGCCTATCAGCGACCGGCGGGGTGTGCCTCCGGCCACGCGGCCGCGGCCCTTCCACGGGGTCCGGCGCACGGCTCGCCGCGGTCCCCGCCCGTCACCCCCGCGCCGCCTGCGCGTTTCCCCCGCGTCACGCCACCCTCACCCGTTCGGCCCAACGACATTTCCCGTCCGCCCCCAGGAGATCACTAGGGTGCTGGACGTATCCTGCTCGGATATCCCTGACGAGCGGGCCCGGCAACCGGCACCACCCCCGCCCGTTCCGGCAAGCTTGAACTCGTCAAGACCCAGCCAAACGACCAAGACCGCGAAGTGGCCGCCCCCGCACGGGCGGACACGGCTGTTTCGACTGGAGACCACGTGTCCGGGCGCATCGAGGACTACGCACTCATCGGCGACATGCAGACGGCCGCGCTCGTCTGCCGGGACGGCTCGGTGGACTGGCTCTGCCTGCCACGGTTCGATTCCCACGCCGTCTTCGCTTCGCTCCTGGGCACCGAGGACCACGGGTTCTGGCGGCTGGGACCGGCCTACCCCGCCGGCGCCGAGCCGCCGCGCGCCACCCGCCGCCGCTACCGCGGGGACTCGCTCATCCTGGAGTCCGAGTTCGACACGCCGCGCGGCACAGTCCGGGTGATCGACTTCATGCCGCCCCGCGAGGACCACGCCCCGCAGCTGATCCGGGTCGTCGAGGGCGTCAGCGGCCGCGTGCCGGTCCGCTCGGCGCTGCGCATGCGGTTCAGCTACGGCCGGGTCGTCCCGTGGGTGCACCGGGCGGAGGGCCGTACGGTCGCCGTCGCCGGGCCCGACTCGGTGTGGCTGGACGCCGAGACCCAGACGTACGGCAAGGACCTGACGACGTACGCCGACTTCACGGTCGCCCCCGGGGACCGGATCGCGTTCACCATCAGCTGGCAGCCCTCGCACAAGGAGCCGCCGGCCCTGCCCGAGCCCGAGGCGGCGCTGGAGGCCACCGAGGAGTTCTGGCGCGAGTGGGTCGGCCACTGCACGTACCACGGCCCGTACCGCGAGGCCGTGGTCCGCTCGCTGATCACCCTGAAGGCGCTCACCTACGGCCCCACCGGCGGCATCGTCGCCGCCCCCACGACCTCGCTGCCCGAGGAGATCGGCGGCGTGCGCAACTGGGACTACCGCTACACGTGGCTGCGCGACGCCGCGATCACCCTGTCCTCGCTGCTGCGCACGGGCTACCGCGAGGAGGCCCGCGCCTGGCGCGAGTGGCTGCTGCGCGCGGTGGCCGGCGACCCGGAGAACCTGCAGATCATGTACGGCATCGCCGGCGAGCGCGAGCTCGGCGAGACCGAGCTGGACTGGCTGCCCGGGTACGAGAACTCCGCCCCGGTCCGGGTCGGCAACGGCGCCGCCCACCAGCTCCAGCTCGACGTGTACGGCGAGGTCACCGAAGCCCTGCACCTGGGCCACATGACCGGCCTGGCGCGCAGCGACTACGCCTCGCTCCTCCAGCTGAAGCTGATCCGCTACCTGGAGACCCACTGGGACCAGCCGGACGAGGGCATCTGGGAGGTGCGCGGCCCGCGCCGGCACTTCGTGCACTCCAAGGTCATGGCCTGGGTGGCGGTCGACCGGACGATCAAGCTGATCGAGTCCGGGGACGCGGACGGGCCCCTGGAGCGCTGGCGCGAGCTGCGCGACGAGATCCACCGGGACGTGTGCGAGAAGGGCTACGACCCCGAGCGCAACACGTTCACGCAGTCGTACGGCTCCAAGGAGCTGGACGCCTCCCTGCTGCTGATCCCGCAGATGGGCTTCCTGCCGCCGGACGACAAGCGGGTGATCGGCACGATCGAGGCGATCCAGCGGGAGCTGTCCACCCCGGACGGGTTCATCCTGCGCTACCCGACGGCCGGCGAGGAGGCGGGCGTCGACGGGCTCGAGGGCGACGAGGGCGCCTTCCTGGCCTGCTCGTTCTGGATGGCCGACGACCTGGCGATGATCGGGCGGGTGGACGAGGCCCGCAAGCTGTTCGAGAAGCTGCTGTCGCTGCGCAACGACCTGGGGCTGCTCGCGGAGGAGTGGGACCCGCGGCTGCAGCGGCAGGTGGGCAACTTCCCGCAGGCCTTCAGCCACGTCCCGCTGATCGACACGGCGCTGCGGCTGACGGCGGGCGGGGCGTACGGGGGCTGAGAGGCGTACGGGGCCGAGAGGGGCCCCGGGGGCTGAGGGGCGCGTACTGCGGTGCGCGCCTAGCCTGAAAGGGTCCCATCCCCCGTTCACCTCACCGAAGGGGGCGGTCATGGCTCCCCATTCCAAGGCCCGGACGGCACTCACGGAACTCCGCGAGGATCTGACGGGCGAGGTGTTCGCGCCCGACGACCCCGGCTACGACGGGGCCCGGCAGGTCTTCAACGCGATGATCGACCGCCGGCCCGCCGTCATCGCCCAGTGCGCGGACGCCGAGGACGTGGTGCGCGCCGTGCGGTTCGCCCGCGACCTGGACCTGGCCGTCGCGGTGCGCGGCGGCGGTCACAGCGTGGCGGGGATGGCGCTGTGCGACAACGGCCTGGTCGTGGACCTGCGCCGGATGCACGAGGTCACGGTCCACCCGGCCGCCAAGGCCGCCCGGGTCCAGGGCGGGGCGACCATGAGCCACCTGGACCGGGCCTGCGAGCCGCACGGCCTGGCCACCCCGGGCGGGCGGGCCTCCACCACCGGTGTGGGCGGCTTCGTCCTGGGCGGCGGCGACGGCTGGCTGTCGCGCGCCTTCGGGCTGGCTTCGGACAACCTGCTCGGCGTGGAACTCGTCACCGCCGACGGCCAGGTGGTGGAGGCCACCGCGGAGGAGAACCCGGAGCTGTTCTGGGCCCTGCACGGCGGGGGCGGCAACTTCGGCATCGCGACGGCCCTGACGCTGCGCCTGCACGACCTGCCGGCCATGTCGATCGCGATGGCGTTCTGTCTGCCGGAGTACGGGCCCCAGTTGGTCGCCACGTACCGCGAGGTCATCGAGGCGGGCCCGACCGAGACGGCCGGCGGCGTGATCTACCTGACCGCACCGCCCGAGCCGTTCATCCCCGAGCACCTCGTGGGGCAGCGGGTGAGCGGCGTGCTGCTGACGTACCCCGGCCCCGACGACGAGCTGCGCAAGCTGGCCGAGCCGCTGCTCGCCATCCCGCACGAGGTCGAGATGGTCATGCCGATCCCGTACGCGGAGCTCCAGTGCATGCTGGACGACCCGCCCGGGATGCGCAACTACTGGTCCGCCGAGTACCTGACGGGCATCCCGGACGCCTTCGTGGACGCGTTCTGCGCCTTGGGCGACGCGATGCCGGTGCCGACGGGCACTCAGCACGTGGTGTGGCCCCAGGGCGGCGCGATCGCCGCGGGCGCGGCGGACTGGCCGCTGGGGTACCGCCGGGACGCGACCTGGGCCGTGCACCCGTTCGGGGTCTGGGAGGACCCTTCGGACGACGAGCGGGTCCGGGAGTGGGTGCGGGACGTACGGGCCGGGGTGGCGCCGTGGAGCACCGGGGCGACGTACCTCAACTTCATCGGCGACGAGGGCGCGGACCGGGTCGCGGCCGGCCTGGGACCGGAGAACATGCAGCGCCTGGGCCGGGTCAAGCGGGAGTACGACCCGGACAACGTCTTCCGCTTCAACCACAACGTCAAGCCGCTCTGAGCAGCGCGGGAGCGCCCCGGGCCGGCCGGGCCCGGGGCGCTCGCGGCACGGCCCCGCCCCGGGGGCATCAGGTCAGGGCGGCCACCACCTCCCGCGCCGCCCGCTCGCCCTCGGTGGCCCCGCCCTCCATGAAGCCCTGGAAGTCGTACGAGCAGTGCTCGCCGGCGATGTGGACGTTGCCCTGTGCGGTGCCCTCGTACTTGGCGTAGCGGTGCAGGTAGCCCACCGGCCAGTAGGAGTAGGCCCCGAGGGAGTACGGGTTGCGGTGCCAGGCCGAGAGCTGGGCCCGGCCGGTCCAGGCGGCCTTCGTGCCGGGGAAGAACGCCTCGATGCCGGTGAGCATCCGGCCCGCGAGCGCCCGCACGTACGGGTCGGACTCGGTGCCGAAGGGCGTGCCGGGCGTCAGGGAGCGGGCCAGGGTGCCGCCGCCGTACTGGAGGAGGATGCCGCCGGTGCCGGGCTGCACCTTGGTGGTGTCCCAGGTCTGCTGGACGTCGGAGTCGGTGAAGCAGTCGCCGGACGAGACGCCGGGCCAGGGGCCGGTGCCGCGCCACGGGCGGCGGGTGAACTGCATGTTGAGCTTCGTGCAGGCGCCCATGCGGGCGTCCCGGAGCAGGTTCCTCATGAGCGGGTCGAAGCCGGCGCCGGTGGTGTCCAGGCGCTGGAGGACCGGCAGCGGCAGGCACAGGACGGTGTGGTCGGCGACGACGGTGCGGGTGGCTCCGGAGTCGGCGAAGGTGAGGGTCTGGGTGCCGTCCTGGTTCGCCCGTACGGCGAGGAGTTCGCGGCCCATGACGAGGGAACCGGCCGGCAGGGCGGCGGCGATGGCGCGCGGCAGGCGGTCGTTGCCGCCGGTGATGTGGTAGCGCTCGTTGGACAGGCCCCAGACGTTGAAGTTGCCGGGATTGGGCTGGTAGCCCATCAGCAGGACCAGCGCGAGCGCCGACTGGTCGGCGGTGTCGGCCCCGTACTCGACGTTGTACGCGACGTCCATGAACCGGCCCAGCGGCGAGCCGTGCCCGCCGGGCACCCGGCTCTCGATCCACTCGTACAGCGTCATCTCGTCGAGGGCGGTGCCGGCCGGGGTGGTGGCGTTCCAGGCGACCTCGCCGGCCTCCTGGAGGTCGCGGCGGAGCTGCTGGTACACGGCCTTGAAGTCCTCGTCGGCCTGGGTGCGGGAGTAGTACCCGCCGTTGAACCAGAGGACTTCCTCGGCCCCGTTGGGCCCGCCGCCGAGGAAGTCCTCGGTCTGCAGCCCGAAGCGGCGGCACAGCTCCAGCATCTTCTTGTGGCCGGTGTCGATCAGCTCCCCGCCGATCTCGGAGGTCTGCCCGTACGCCCAGTGGTCGCGCTGGGTCCACATGCGGCCGCCGACGCGGGCCGGGTCCGCCTCGTAGACGGTGCAGGGGATGCCGGCGTCCTGGAGGGTGAGGGCGGCGGTCAGGCCTGCGATGCCGGCCCCGACGACGGCGACCCGGGCGGCCGTCGGCCTCCTGCCGTCGGGGACGGGGGCCTGGGCGGCACGGGCGGGCACGGTGGCGGCGGCGCCCGCCGCCGCGGTGCCGAGGCCGATCGCGGCGGCGTGCCGGAGCAGCTCGCGGCGGCCGAGGCCGCGGACGTCGGCGACGGGCATGCGCAGTCGGTGGGCGGCGGCGTGTTCGGCGGCGAGCCGGCGGAGGGCGTGCATGAGGGGCGTACGGGCCATGGCAGTGGCTCCTTCTACGTCTCAGGCGCTGGTGGTGGACGGGGACAGGTCGGGGTTGCCGTCGGTGTCGGGGCGCGGGCCGCCGTCGGTGCGCTCGGTGGCGTCCTCCAGGACGATCCGGCCGATGAGCTCGTAGCGCTCGGGAGCCTTGGCCCTGAGCCAGAGGCCCAGGGCGAGGCCGCCGAAGAAGACGGCACCGACGATCCAGGGGATCAGCTTGAAGAAGACGGAGTCGGCGGCGGCGCCGGCCGCGGTCTCCATGTTGAGGACGAGCAGGACCACGACCGCGGTCATGCCGATGCCGCCGAGCAGGGGTGCGAGGAAGGTCCTGAACCAGTGCCGGTCCTCGGGGTGGTTGCTGCGGAAGTAGCCGATGACCGCGAAGGAGCACAGCGTCTGGACGATCAGGATCGCCATCGTGCCGAGGATCGCGAGCAGGGTGTACAGGTGCAGGTACGGGTCCTGGCCGGTGAGCGCGAAGCCGGCGACCAGGGCCACGGCGACGGCGGTCTGCACGACGGACGCGACGTACGGGGAGCCGTGCCGCCGGTGGGTGCGGCCGAGTGCCGGGTGCAGGAAGCCCTCGCGTCCGATGGCGTACAGGTAGCGGGCGGCGCACTGGTGGAAGGCCATGCCGCAGGCGAAGGAACCCGTGAGCAGCAGCCACTGGAAGGCGTCGACGGCCCAGGCGCCGATGAAGTGCTGCGTGGGGGCGAAGAAGAGGTCCAGCGGGCTGCTGGAGGCGGACAGCTTCACGGATCCGGCGAGGCCGTTGCCGGCGATGGTCATCCAGGAGACGTAGATGTAGAAGAGGCCGACGCCGACGACGGAGATCAGGGTGGCCTTGGGGATGACGCGCTTGGGGTCGCGGGACTCCTCGCCGTACATGGCGGTGGACTCGAAGCCGACCCAGGACCAGAAGGCGAAGAAGAGGCCGAGCCCTGCGGAGGTGCCGGTGAACGCGTTCTTGGGGTTGACCGGTTCGACGGGAATCCCGTCGGGGCCGCCCCCGGCGATCAGCACGGCGGTGGCGACGGCGAAGAGGACGGCGATCTCGGCGACCAGCATGACGCCGAGGGCCTTGGCCGTCAGGTTGATGTCGAAGTGCGCCAGGACGGCGGTCACGGTGAGCATCCCGGCCGCGTACAGGGTCCACGGCAGGTCGACCCCGAGCTGGTCGAGGACGGTGGTCCTGGCGAAGTACGAGAAGACACCGACGATCGAGGCCTCGAAGACGACGTACGCCAGGACCGCGAGCATCCCGGAGGCCATGCCGGCGATGCGGCCGAGCCCGTGGGAGATGTAGCCGTAGAAGGCGCCGGCGGCGGTGATGCGCTTGGCCATGGCGACGTAGCCGACCGAGAAGACGGTGAGCACGACCGTGGCGAAGAGGTAGCCGGCGGGGGCACCGGTGCCGTTGCCGAAGCCGACCGCGATGGGGAGGTTCCCGGTCATCGCGGTGATGGGAGCGGCGGTGGCGACGGCCATGAAGACGACGCCGACGAGGCCTACGGAATCGGCCTTGAGGCGTTGGACCTCGCCGGTGGATCGGGGGGCGCCGGTGGAGCCGTTCGACATGGGCTTCCTCTTCCGTTTGCACTGCGTGCCCGACATGAGGCGGCCACTCTGATGGCAGGTGACGCAGACCACAATCGGCACGGGGTCCGGTAATCACCTCTTCCGGCCGACGAGTTGTCGGGCCATCAGGGCGGAGAGGATGGCTCGTAACCGCCGGGTGATGTTCTTGGAACACGGCGCCGGGTAGCGTCCGACGACATGGACAATCAGGGCGCCAGCGGCGCCGGGATCACGGTTCAGCGGGCACTGGAGCTGCCGGGTCTGCGCAGCGGACTGCCGGAGGTGGTGGCCGGCGCCGACCGGCTGGGCCGTACGGTGCGCTGGGTGCACGCCGGCGAGGTCCCGAACATCGCCTCGCTCCTCAAGGGCGGCGAGCTGCTGCTGACCACCGGCCTCGGCCTCGGCACCCGCCCGGCCGAACAGCGCGCCTTCGTGCGGCGACTGGCCGAACGCGGCATCGCGGCCCTGGTCGTGGAGCTCGGACCGCGGTTCACCCGGCTGCCCGCGACGATCGTCGAGACCGCCCGCGCGGCCGGGCTGCCGCTGGTACAACTGCACCGCGAGGTGCCCTTCGTGGCGGTCACGGAGGAGGTCCACACCGAGATCGTCAACGGCCACTACGCGCTGCTCCAGCGCGCCGAGGAGGTCCACCGGCGCTGCACCGAGGCACTGCTGGGGGGCGGCGGGATCCCCCAGGTGCTGCGCATCCTCGCCGACTTCACCGGCAACCCCGTCTTCCTGGAGACCCCCGACGGGCAGCTGCTGTACGCGGCCGGCGGCTCCGAGGAGGTGGGCGCCGACCCGCTGCAGATCTGGGAGGGACTGCGAGGCCAGCGCGAGGACGGGCCGCCGGCGAACGGCGCCCTGATCGACGTGCCCGGCGGCGGTCCCGGCAGTGCGTCCGTCCGCGCCCGCCTGGTGCTGCTCGGCGTGTCCGCCCCGCTCCTGCCGGTCCACCGGATGGCGGCGGAGCGGACGGCCGGCGTGCTCGCCGTGGTCCTCATGCAGGCCCGCCAGGAGGAGGAGCTGGCCGCCCGCGGCCGGGGCGACTTCCTGACCGACCTCGCCGAGGGCCGCATCTCGGCGGAGGCCGCACCCGCGCAGGCCCGGGTCCTGGGCTTCAAGCCGGGGGCGGGTCCGCTGCTGCCGGTGGTCATGAGACTGTCCTCGGACCTCGGGCCCTCCGGCAACTGGGCCGTCCTCGCCCGGGCGGTGGCCGAGGAGCTGTCCGCCGTCGGAGTGCCGGCCCTCCTCGGCGTCCGGCCCATCGAGGGCCGCGTCCCGCTGCTGCTCGCGCTCCGCTCGGACACCGAGCGCACCGCCGTCGCCGACCGGGTGGCCGCGGCCCTGCGCGCCGGCGTGGAGCGGGCCGGGCTGGACCGGGCGGGGGCGCCGCCGGTGGTCGTGGTGGGCGTGGCCGGCGGTTGGGCCGCGGCCTCCTCGGGCCTGCGGCACGCGGCCGAGACCGCCGCGGCGGCCCAGGGCCTGCCGGACCGCCCCTGGCACGACGCCCGGCGCCTGGACATCGACCTGCTGCTGTGGCGGCTGCGGGGCCACCCCGACCTGGCGGCCTTCGTCGACCGCGCGATCGGCGCGCTGCAGGCCCACGACACCACGTCCCGCCCGCCGCTCCTCCCCACCCTGGAGACGTACCTCGCCCATGCCGGGCGTAAGGCCGAGACGGCGCGGGAGCTCCACCTCAACCGCCAGACGCTCTACAACCGGCTGGCACGCATCTCCGAGCTGCTCGGCACGGACCTCGACGACCCCGAGACGGTCCTCTCCCTCAGCCTCGCCCTCAGGGCCCGCCGCCACCTCTAGGACCCGGGCCACCCCGGTGTCCTGCGGGGCGGATCCCCTACCCGCCCTTCCACCACTCCCCGGGAGTGCGCCCCGGACCCCCTTGCCCTCGAACGCCGGGCGGGCTGGAGGTCCTCCGGGCGGGCGGATCCCAGCCTCGCCGGGGGGCGGGCCGATCCAGCCTCGCCGGCGTTTGAGGCGCGGGGTCTGGGGCGGAGCCCCAGGAGGGCCGGGTCAGGGGCGGCGGCGGTCCATGAGTTCGTCGTAGACCGCGAGGACCTGGGCGACCGTGTCGTCCTCGGTCGGCCAGGTCGCCGCCTGCCGCGGCCCGGCGACGGACAGGACACCCCGCCGACCGGGGTCGTCGAGCAGGGACGCGACCGCGGCCGACAGCGCGGCGGCATCACCACGGGGCACGAGCACGGCCGCGTCCCCGACGAGCTCCGGTACTCCCCCCACCGACGTGGCCACCAACGGCACGCCCAGCCGCAGCGCCTCCTGCGCCAGCAGCGACCGCCCCTCCCAGTCGGACGGCAGCACCGCCACGTCCGCCGCCGCCAGCAGCTCCGCCACGTCCGGCCGCCGCCCCAGCAGCCGTACCGGAAGGGCCTCCGTCTCGATGCGCCGGGCCAGGGCCGCCCGCTGCGGCCCCTCCCCCGCGATCACCAGCAGCGGTACGGGGTCCAGCGCCCGCCACGCCCGCGCCGCGTCCAGCAGCAGCTGGTACCCGCGGTGCGGCACGAGGCTGCCCACCGCGATCAGCAGCGGCCGCTCCACCGCGCCCAGCTCCGCCCGCACCTTGCCCGGGTCCGCGCGCACCGCGCCCGCGGGCACCGAGACCGCCGCCAGCCGGGCGTCCCGCGCACCGCGCCGGCGCGCGTGGTCCACCTGGGCGGAGGAGGCGCCCAGCACCACCGCGGCCGCCCGCGCCACCCGGCGCTCCAGCAGCCGGGTCAGCTGGCCCAACGGCCCCTCGCCGGCCGGGCCGGAGTGCCAGGTCACCACCAGCGGCACGCGCTGTCCGCGGACCGCCAGGGCCGCCCGCATGCCCGCGTGCAGTCCGTGCGCGTGCACGATGTCCGCGCCGGCGCACGCCACCCGCAGCGCGCTGACCGCCGCCGGCTCGAAGCGGGCGCCCGCGCCCGTGAAGTCGTACTCGCCCTCGGTCTCGGCGGGGGCGCACACGGTGACCCGCACCCCGCGCGCCGCGAGGCCCGTGGCCAGCGACCGCACGTGCGCGCAGCTCCCGGCGCTGCCGCCGCCCAGTACCTGCACGGTACGCAGCGGGGTGCGCCCGAAGGCGGGGGGCGGGGCCGGGGTACTGCTCACGTGCCGGGGCTCCTGTACGCGAGAGGGCGAGAAAAGGGGCGACGGCACGCACGGCCGCGGGCCGCCGCCCAGAATGCCAGTCCGTACCGGCGTTGCGGGACGTTCCGTGTGCGGATCCCGTGTGAGGAAACGTCATCCTCACCGCGGGATCACCCACATGGGTGACAAAGCGGGACCCATGGCCCGGATCCCGCCCCCGGCCGGGGCGAGGGGGCGGCCCCCGGGTGCCCCGGCCCGGTCCATCAGGTCCGTTCGGTCCGGCCCGTCCGGTCCGTTCCAGTCCGTCCGTCAGCCGTCGGCGCGGGCCGCCGCCAGCAGTTCCTCCGCATGGGCGCGCGCGGTCTCCGAGTCCTCCTGGCCGGCCAGCATCCGGGACAGCTCCCGCACCCGGTCCTCGCCCTCCAGGACCGTCACGCCGCTGCGCGTGACCGACCCGTCGTTGGTCTTCTCCACCAGCAGCTGGCGGTCCGCGAAGGCGGCCACCTGCGGCAGGTGCGTGACCACGACCACCTGCGCCGACTTCGCCAGCTTCGCCAGCCGGCGGCCGACCTCGACCGCCGCCTTGCCGCCGACGCCCGCGTCGACCTCGTCGAAGAGGTACGTCGGCACGGGGTCGGACCCGGCGAAGACCACCTCCACCGCGAGCATCACCCGGGACAGCTCACCGCCGGAGGCGCCCTTGGCGATCGGCCGCGCCTGCGCGCCGGGGTGCGGGGCGAGGAGCAGCTCCACCTCGTCCGCGCCCGTCGGCCCGTACAGCACCGGCCGCCCGCCGACCTCGACCCCGTCGCCCGAGGGGTCCTCGGTCTGCCGGATGTCGATGCTGACCCGGGCGTGCGGCATCGCCAGCGAGGCCAGCTCCGCCGTCACCGCCGAGGCGAACCGCTCGGCCGCCTCGGTCCGGGCGTCGGTCAACCCCTGCGCCAGCCCCGACAGTTCGGCGCGCAGCCCGGCCCGCTCGGCGGTCAGCTCCGCGATGCGGTCGTCGTCGCCGTCGAGCTCGGTCAGGCGCGCCGCGCTCTGCTCGGCCCACGCCAGCACCGCGTCGATCGACTCCCCGTACTTCCGGGTGAGCTGGGTGAGGGCCGCCCGCCGCTCCTCCACGGCCGCCAGCCGCAGCGGATCGGCGTCGAGGTCGTCCGCGTACCCCGCGAGTTCCCCCGCGACGTCCGCCATGAGGATGCCGATCTCGGAGAGCCGGTCGGCGAGCGCGGCCAGCGCCGGGTCGTGCGACCGTACGGCCTCCAGGGCCCGGTGCGCGCCCGCGACCAGCATGTTCGCGTCCACGCCCTCCGGGTCCTCCGGGTTGCCCGCGAGCGCCGCGTGGGCCTGGGCGGCGGCCGAGGCCAGGGACTCGGCGTGGCCGAGCCGCTCCGCTTCCGCCGCGAGCTCCACGTCCTCGCCGGCCACCGGCTCCACGGCCGCGATCTCGTCCAGCCCGAAGCGCAGCAGGTCCGCCTCCTGGGCCCGCTCCCGGGCCCGGGTGGTCAGCTCCTCCAGCTCCGTGGCCACCGCCCGCAGCCGGCGGTAGGCGGCGGTGTACTTCTCCAGGGGGACGGCGACGGCGTCACCGGCGTACCGGTCCAGGGCCTGCCGCTGCCGGGCGGGCCGCAGCAGTCCCTGCTGATCGGTCTGCCCGTGTACGGCGACCAGGTCCTCGGCCAGTTCCCCGAGCAGCCCCACCGGGACCGCCCGGCCGCCGACGTGGGCGCGCGAGCGCCCCTCGGCGGAGACGGTCCGGCTGATGAGCAGCGCGCCGTCGTCCAGCTCGGCACCGGCCTCCTCGGCCCGTACGGCGGCGGCCGCGCCCGGCGCGAGGGTGATCCGGCCCTCCACGACCGCGGCCTTGGCGCCGATCCGCACCAGGGCCGGGTCGGCCCGGCCGCCGAGCAGCAGGCCGAGGCTCGTGACGACCATCGTCTTGCCCGCGCCGGTCTCGCCGGTCACGGCCGTGAACCCGGGCGACAGCTCGACCACAGCGTCGTCGATGACTCCGAGGGCCCGTATCCGCATCTCTTCCAGCACGGACCCGACCATACCGAGGTTTCGGCCGGGCGATGCCACACCCCGGCCGCCGACCCGTCCCGCGCGTCAGTGCGGGGCGCCCCGCCAGCCGGAGACCGGCAGTGCGAACTTGGCGACCAGCCGGTCGGTGAACGAGGCGTGGTGCAGCCGGGCCAGCCGTACCGGCACCCGTCCGCGCCGCACCTCGATGCGCGCCCCGGCGGGCAGCTCCAGCGTGCGGCGGCCGTCGCACCACAGCACGCCGTGCGGGGTGCCGTTCTGCACCTCCACCGCGAGGACCGACGTCGGCGAGGTGACCAGCGGCTTCGCGAACAGCGCGTGCGCGCTGATCGGGACCATCAGCAGGGCCTCGACCTCGGGCCACACCACCGGGCCGCCGGCGGAGAAGGCGTACGCCGTGGAGCCGGTCGGGGTCGCGCAGACCACCCCGTCGCAGCCGAAGCCGGAGACCGGCCGGCCGTCGATCTCGATCACGACCTCGAGCATCCGCTCCGGGGACATCTTCTGGACGGCGGCCTCGTTGAGCGCCCAGTCCGTGTGGACGACGTCTCCGTTGGTGCGCACGACCACGTCGAGGGTCATGCGTTCCTCGACCTCGTAGGCCTTGGTGACGACCCGGTCGACGACCTTGTCGAGGTCGTCGCGCTCGGCCTCGGCGAGGAAGCCGACGCGGCCGAGGTTGACGCCCAGCATCGGCACGCCGGAGCCGCGGGCCAGCTCGGCGCCGCGCAGCAGGGTGCCGTCGCCGCCGAGCACGATCAGCAGCTCGCAGCCGTCGAGCACGCCCGGGGCGTGCTCGGTGACGAGCTCGACCTCCGGTGGGAGCGGGAGGTTGACCGCCTCGTGTGCGAACACCCGCACGCCGAGGCCGCAGCGCAGCAGCCCCTGCACCACGAGTTCGGCGCTGCGCAGCGCGGCCGGCCGGCCGGTGTGCGCGAGCAGGAACACGGTCCGTCCCACAGGTCCCACAGAAGTCATCACCGCGGCCCCTCCGCCACTGCACGGTCAACATCCGCCGGGTCGAGCGCCGGTGCCCCCGCCCTCAGCCACAGGAAGTACTCGACATTACCCGACGGTCCGGGGAGCGGGCTCGCCGTCACCCCCAGGACCCCCAGGCCGAGTTCGCCGGCCTGGCGGGCGACCTCGCGCACGGCCTCGGCGCGCAGCTCGGGGCTGCGGACCACGCCGCCGCTGCCGAGCCGCTCCTTGCCGACCTCGAACTGGGGCTTGACCATCAGGACCAGGTCGGCGTCCGGGGCGGTGCAGCGCACCAGCGCGGGCAGGACGAGGCCGATGGAGATGAAGGACAGGTCGCCGACGACCAGGTCGACCGGTACGTCGTCGATCTGCTCCAGGGTGAGCTCGCGGACGTTGGTCCGGTCCTTCACGGTGACGCGCTCGTCGCTCTGCAGCGACCAGGCGAGCTGGCCGTAGCCGACGTCGACGGCGACGACGTGCGCGACGCCCGCGCGCAGCAGGACGTCGGTGAAGCCGCCCGTGGAGGCGCCGGCGTCGAGGGCTCGGCGGCCCTCGACCTTCAGGCCGCGCGGGACGAAGGCCTCCAGGGCGCCGGCGAGCTTGTGGCCGCCGCGGGAGACGTAGTCGGGATCGCTGTCGTCCTGGCGGACGACGAGCGCGGCGCTCGTCTCGACCTGGGTGGCTGCCTTGGTCGCCGTGGTGCCGGCGACGGTGACCCGGCCGGCGGCGATCAGCTGGGCCGCGTGCTCGCGCGAGCGCGCCAGCTTGCGGCGTACCAGTTCGGCGTCCAGGCGGCGGCGTGCCACTCCTGCCACGTTCGGTTCAGCTCCTGTGGTCGTACGGTCCTGGGGCGGGGCGCGCGTCGAGCGCGGTCAGCGCGTCGCGCAGGCCCCTGTGCACATCCTCGTACACCTCGACGTGGCCGTCCGCCGGGAGGTGGTCCGCATCGGCCAGCCGCTCCAGGAGTGCGTCGACCTCGGGGCGGCCGGTGGGGGTCCGCGGCAGGCCGAGCGGCGCGGGGACGGCGGGCTCGTCGAGGGCGCCGGGAGCGGACGGCTCGGGGGCCCCGGACGGCTCGGGGTTCCCGGACTCCGTAGCAGCGGCGGAGCCCTCCGACGCCTCACGGGCGTCGAGCGCCTCGGACGCCTCGTGGATCCCGTACGGCTCGGGGGCCTCGAACTGGGTCATACCCCGACGCTACCGTGTGCCGGGCCGGCCCCGGCGACCGGCGCCCACCGCGCCGCACCGGCGCTGCGGTACGGTCGACGGACCATGGCGACCATCGAGGAGTGCCGAGCCGCACTCGACCAGCTGTCCGACAACCTCGCCCGGGCCGACGGCGACGTGCGCGGCGCGGCCGCGCTCGACCGCTCCCTCAGCTGCCACCTCACCGACCTGGACACCACCTTCGTCGGCCGGCTCCGGGGCGGCCGGATCGAGGTGCGCTCCACCCTGCCCGGACCGCCCCGCGAGAAGGCGGACATCCGGCTGGCGATGACCGGCGACGACCTGGTGGCCATGGTGGCCGGCCGGCTGAACTTCGCGAAGGCCTGGGCCGCCGGCCGGATCCGCCTCAAGGCGGGCTTCCGCGACCTGCTCCGCCTCCGCGCCCTCCTCTAGACGCAACGCCGTTCAGTTAAGGGCGGGGTCGGGGCGTCAAGAGCTGCTCGTGAGCATGGTGATGTGGATGGTTGCTTTGTAGGTGGTCCGGTCGATG
>NZ_JBIVNX010000071.1:0-32478 GCF_044753805.1 Streptomyces sp. NPDC093225 | reverse complement strand
CCTTCGGCCCTGGCCTACGGCCACCCCAGGCCCGGGCCTGCCTCCGGACCAGCCTGCCATGCCGCCTCAAGAGGCTCCCCCACACACCACGGGACCCACCGGCACTGCCAAGGAGCCGGTGGGCCGGGTGGGGGTTGGGCTGCGGTGCGGCGCTCGCCGCAGCCGCCCGAATCCCGGCGCAGGCGGCGCAGACGGCGCAGACGGCTCAGGCGGCTCAGGCGGCCGTGACGATGGCGACGTCCGCCTCCGACAGGGCCAGCTCGAGTACCTGGCGGACGTCCGTCACGGGGTGCACCTCCAGCTTGTCCAGCACCTCGGCGGGGACGTCGTCCAGGTCCGGCTCGTTCCTCTTCGGGATGATCACGGTCGTCAGGCCCGCCCGATGCGCGGCCAGCAGCTTCTGCTTGACGCCGCCGATCGGGAGGACCCGGCCGGTCAGCGACACCTCACCGGTCATCGCCACGTCCGTGCGCACCTGGCGACCGGACAGGAGCGACGCCAGGGCCGTGGTCATGGTGATGCCCGCGCTCGGGCCGTCCTTGGGGACCGCGCCCGCCGGGAAGTGGATGTGCACGCCCCGGTCCTTCAGGTCGGCCACGGGCAGCTCCAGTTCCGCGCCGTGCGAGCGCAGGAAGCTGAGAGCGATCTGGGCCGACTCCTTCATGACGTCGCCCAGCTGGCCCGTGAGGGTCAGCCCGGCGGCCCCGGTCTCCGGGTCGGCCAGGGAGGCCTCGACGAACAGCACGTCGCCGCCCGCCCCGGTGACCGCGAGGCCGGTGGCCACGCCCGGCACGGCCGTGCGCCGCTCCGCCGGGTCCTGACCGGACTCGGGCACGTGGTGCGGCCGGCCGATCAGGGCGCGCAGGTCGTCCGCGCCGAGGGTCGTCGGCAGTTCGCGCTGCCCCAGTTCGTGCTGGGAGGCCACCTTGCGCAGCAGGCGGGCGATGGAGCGCTCCAGGTTCCGGACGCCCGCCTCCCGGGTGTACTCCCCCGCCAGGGCGCGCAGTGCGGACTCCTCCAGCGTCACCTCGGCGGCGTCGAGGCCGGCCCGCTCCAGCTGCCGGGGCAGCAGGTGGTCCCGGGCGATGACGACCTTCTCGTCCTCGGTGTAGCCGTCCAGGCGGACCAGCTCCATGCGGTCGGCCAGCGCCTCGGGGATGGCCTCCAGGACGTTCGCCGTCGCGAGGAAGACGACGTCGCTGAGGTCCAGTTCGACCTCCAGGTAGTGGTCCCGGAACGTGTGGTTCTGCGCCGGGTCCAGCACCTCCAGCAGGGCGGCCGCCGGGTCGCCCCGGAAGTCGGAGCCGACCTTGTCGATCTCGTCGAGGAGCACGACCGGGTTCATGGACCCGGCCTCCTTGATGGCGCGGACGATCCGGCCGGGCAGGGCTCCGACGTACGTGCGCCGGTGGCCTCGGACCTCCGCCTCGTCGCGTACGCCGCCCAGGGCGACCCGGACGAACTTGCGCCCCATCGCGTGCGCGACCGACTCGCCCAGGCTCGTCTTTCCGACGCCGGGCGGGCCGACGAGGGCCAGTACGGCCCCGCCGCGGCGGCCTCCCACCAGGCCCATGCCGCGGTCGCTGCGGCGCTTGCGGACGGCCAGGTACTCGGTGATGCGGTCCTTCACGTCGTCCAGGCCGGCGTGCTCGGCGTCGAGCACCGCCCGTGCGCCCTGGATGTCGTACGCGTCCTCGGTGCGCTCGTTCCACGGCAGTTCGAGGACGGTGTCGAGCCAGGTGCGGATCCAGGAGCCCTCGGGCGACTGGTCGCTGGACCGCTCGAGCTTGTCGACCTCCTTGAGGGCGGCCTCCCGGACCTTCTCCGGCAGGTCCGCGGCCTCCACCCGGGCGCGGTAGTCGTCGGACTCCTCGCCCTCGGCGTCGCCGTTGAGCTCGCGCAGCTCCTTGCGGACGGCTTCCAGCTGACGGCGCAGCAGGAACTCGCGCTGCTGCTTGTCGACGCCCTCCTGGACGTCCTTGGCGATGGACTCGGCCACGTCCTGCTCCGCGAGGTGGTCGCTGAGCCACGTGACGGCGAGCTTGAGGCGGGCGACCGGGTCGGCGGTCTCCAGCAGCTCGACCTTCTGGGCCACCGTCAGGAACGGCGAGTAGCCCGAGTTGTCGGCGAGGGCGCCCACGCCCTCGATGCCCTGGACCCGGTCGACGACCTGCCAGGCGCCGCGCTTCTTCAGCCAGCTGGTCGCCAGCGCCTTGTACTCCTTGACGAGGTCGGCCACCGCGCCGGGCAGCGGGTCCGGCACGTGCTCGGGCACGGTCTCGCCCTCGACCCACAGTGCGGCACCGGGGCCGGTGGTCCCGGAGCCGATGCGGACGCGGCCCAGCGCGCGGATCAGCGCGCCCGGGTCGCCGCCGGACAGCCGGCCGACCTGCTCGATGCGGCCGAGCACGCCGGTACCCGCGTACGTGCCGTCGACCCGGGGCACCAGCAGCACCCTCGGTTTGCCGGAACGGGCCGCGGCCTGGGCGGCTTCCACCGCGGCGCGCACCTCGCCGTCCGTCAGGTCGAGCGGCACGACCATGCCGGGCAGCACGACCTCGTCGTCGAGCGGCAGCACGGGCAGCGTGAGCGTTGCGGACATCGAAGCCATGATCTTCCCTCCGGCAGTGAAGTTGAGCTATGCCGACTCAATGCATCTGCGCCGCCCAATGTTCCCCACGCTCCGTTCGCCCACGGCGAACGCTCCGTATCGGCCGTCGGCACCGTGCCGGTCCCGGAGGCCCGGAACGGCAAGGGCACATGGAGCCGCACGGAGCGGACGCGCACGCCGAAGCATGCGGACCGAAGCCCCGAGGACGGAGGCCGCAGGCCCGGACGGGCTGTCAGCTCCCGCCACGACGGTGTCAGTCGGACGGGCGCCAGGACATGTGCCGGCTGACGTCCACGATGCGGCAGTGCGTGCCGGCCGCGACCTGGTCCAGGCTCTGCACCCGGACGGTCGCCCGCTGTCCGGGCGCCAGGTTGTCCGTCGCGCCGTAGGCGTCGCTCAGCCGCTTGCCGGCCGGATCGAGGAACTCGACGTGGACGCCGTAGTCGCTGGCCTTGGCCGAGCGGTTGGTGACCAGCACGTCGGCGTGGGGCCACTGCGTCGTCGCGTCCACCACGCACGCCGTCAGCCGCACGTCACCGCGGGGCCCGCCCTCCTCCGCCCCACCGTCCTTGTCCGCGACGACGAGGAGCCCGACGACGGCCGCGACGGCGAGCAGCCCCAGGACGGCGAACACCCCGAGGCACGACCACCCGAGCGCCCGTCCCGCCCCGCCCCGAGCCGCCGGCGGCGGCTGCGCCCAGCCTCCCGGCCCGGACCGTCCCTGACGGCCCCCGCCCTCGTCCGGCTGCCGGTCCCACCCCCCGCGGCTCCCGGTCTGTCATGGGTCAAGGGTCCGCCCGGCCGCGATGCCCCGCATCCGGGTCACCGTCCTCCGTCCTCCGTCCTCCGTCCTCCGTCCTCCGTCATCCGGGTCACCGTCCTCCGTGGGGTCCACCGCCTGTCACCACCCAAGGGGGCGCCGCCCTCGCGCGCCCCGCGTGGACCGCGTCACCACCCGAGGGAGTGGGCCGTCCCGTGGTGTGTGGGGAAGCCTCTTGAGGCGTCATGGCAGGCTGGTCCGGAGGCAGGCCCGGGCCTGGGGTGGCCGCAGGCCAGGGGCGGAGCCCCCTTGCCCCAGGGGTGGGCCTGCCGCAGGGCCTGCAGGCCATGACGGGTCAAGAGGCGAGGGGACCCGCACACCACGGGACGGCCCCACGAAGCGAGAGCCCACCCCGACACCGCCCACCACCACGACCCGCCGAACCACGACCCGCCGAACCACGACCCGCCGAACCACGAGCAGTCGACCCACCCACCGGGCCGCCCGACGCCGGTGTCAGTGCCGCCTGCCATCGTGCGCGACAGCGCCACCACCCCGGCGGCGCCGTCACTTCGGGAGGGCATGTGGGCACCTGGGACATCGGGCCGTTCGACAACGACACCGCGGCCGACTTCGGCGGAACCCTCGACCGGGCACACCCGGACCGGCGCGCCTGCCTCGTCCGCGAGGCCCTGCTCTGCGCTGCCAGCACCACCGAATACCTTGACGCCGACATCGGCGCGGAGGCCGTCGCGGCGGCGGCCCTGGTGGCCGCGCAGTGCGGTGGCGAACCCGCCGACCCCCACTACGGGCCCGCAGAGCCCCTCCCCGACCTCACGGCCCTACGGACCCTGGCCGTCCGGGCCCTGGACCGCGTCCTGGCCGAGCCCTCCGAACTGCTCGTGCTCTGGGAGGCTTCGGGCGACCGCCCGTGGGAAACCGGCCTGGCCCGCCTCCGCACCACCCTCGCCACCACCGGAACGCCGGCACCCGCCACCGGCCCCGACGACACACCAGAAACAGGCTGACCCCCACGCACCCGTGAACGAGCACCACACACCCACCACCCACGCGCCCACCCACGACCACGCCGGCCGGTAGCCCCGCCCCTCAACACGATCCGGGCCGCGAAAACAGGGCCACCCGGGCGCCGTGGACGGAGCGGACGACGCAGAGCTCGAAGCCCGAGACGAGCGTCTGCCGCTTGACCGCCTCGCGTGGATACGGGTCGCGGGGCTGATCAGGGGGGTCGAGCAGGGCGATGGCGCGGTGGCCGGCGAGCAGGGCTGATCGGATGCGTTCGGACGGCAGCTCCGAGCCCTGGAGGGTGCCCTCCGCAGCGGGCGGACGGACCAGCGCGACGTCGCGCAGGTGCCCGTACACGTCCGGGGAGGACAGCAGCCACTCGCGCCGCCGGGACGGCAGGAAGACCACCGCGTCACCGGGCCGGGCCAGCTCCCGCACGGCCCGCGCCACCGCCAGGGCGTCGTCCTTGCGGCTGTCCGGAGTCCGCAGCCACAGCGTCCAGGGCAGCGTCAGCAGCACGAGCACCGCCACCAGCCGCACCCGCTGGACGAGCAGTGCGAGCCCCGCGAGCGAGAAGAGCACGTACCGGTCGACGTACCAGGGGTGCAGCAGCGACACCGGGAGGAGCACCCCGGCCGGGAGCAGCAGCAGCGGCAGCGCCACCCGTACCGCGCGCGGGTCCCGGCCGCGGACCAGCCACAGCCCCGCTGCGGCGGCCGCGGCGTACGCGAGCCAGTCCGACCCGCCCGGCCGGCCCAGCCAGCCCAGCTGCGCCCCGGCCTGGCGCGCGCTCACCCAACCGAGCGGGACCAGGCACAGCAGGACCACCGCCGCGCAGCGCCACCAGGCGCGTTGGCGCCGGGCGCCGACGGCGTGCGCGACCAGCGCGAGGACGGCGAACTCGTGCAGCCAGCAGGCCACGACGGCCAGCGCGGTGTACGACGCCCAGCGCCGACGCAGCAGCGCGTACGTCGCCCAGACCACCGCGGCGGCGACGAGCGCGTACGACCGCCCCTCCTGCGCGTACATCTGCACCGGCGGCAGCACCGCGTACGCCGTCCCGGCCACCACCCCGCTGGCGCCGCGACCACCCGCCCGAACCGCACGACCCCCCGCCCAAGCCACCCGGACCACACGGCCACCCGGACCACCCGCCGAACGGAACGCCTCGAGGAGTGCCCGGGAACCGGTCGCGGACCGCGCAGGCAGCCGGGAACGCGGCTCCGCCAGACGGTGCGCCAGCGCCCCCACCCCCGCGGCGGCCGCGGCCGTGGCGAGGACCGACGGCAGGCGCAGCGCCCACAGGCCGCCTTCCCAGAGCGCGAAGACCCCGTGTATCAGGAAGTAGTAGAGGCCGTGGACGGCGTCGACGTGGCCGAGCAGCGCCCACAGTTCGGGGAGCGTGCGGTGGGCGACCTGATAGGTGACGGACTCGTCCCGCCACATGCTCCCGCCCCGCTCCAGCCCCCACAGCCCGAGTCCCACGGCGACGGCCGCCGGCACCCACGCGGCCACCCACACCGAGCCGTCACCGACACCGACACCGACACCGACGGCCGCACCCGCGCCCCCGGCCGTCGACCCGGCGTCCGGGGCCGGCCGGCCCGGGCCCGGCGGGCGGAGCGGGCCGGACGGACGTCCTCGGGGATCTGCTGTCCGGCTGATGTCGGCCTCCGAACGGTTTCGCGGCACGGACGGGGCCCTCATACTCGTGCTCGGCCGTAACGGGTGCGGAGGTGTCGTGCAGGTGAAGCCCAGTTCCACTCAGACGGGCCGCTGGTCCGGACCAGGAACCACGCGCAGGACCGCGGTGGCGCGGGCGGTGGCCGCCGCCCTGCTGACGGGTGCGGTGGCCGGTGGGCTCGGGGCCTGCGCGCCCGGGGCGGGCGAAGCGTCCGGGGCCATGACCTCGGGCCCGGGGGACTCGGGCAAGCCCTCCGGGTCCATCACGTCGGGCACGGCCGCCGGCATGGGCACGGCAGCCGGGACGGGCACGGCCGCCAGTGGCGGCACGGGGACCACGTCGACCGCCGGCCCGGCGACCGACGGCGGCACGACCGGCGGTCCCACCACCACACCCGCCGCCACGCCCGTCGGCACATGGCTCGTGCGGGTCACCCGGACCGGTGGCCTGGCCGGGGTGAACGAGAGCGTGCTGGTCAAGGACGACGGCACCGTCACGCGCCTCCGGCGCGCCGAACCCACCGGAACCGGCCACATGTCCCCCGCCGAGCTCGCCCGGCTGAGGGCGGCGCTCGAGGCCGCCGACTTCCCGCACCTGCCGCGGGTGAGCCGGCCGGGCGGGATCGCGGACGGGTTCACGTACCGGTTCGTGTACGGCGGGTACGAGGTCACGGCCGCGGACCCGCTGCCGCCCGCCCTGTCCCGCGTGGTCACGGCCCTCCCGCCCTTCTCCTGACCGCCACGCCGCCCGCGCCCGTCGCACCGCCACCCGGCCCGAACGCACCGGCCCCGCACGCACCCGCCGCGCCCGGAACCGACCCAGCCCAATCCACCGCAACCACCCACCCAAAACCAGCCACCACACCCCCCGCCCCCACCCGAAACCCCGTTGCCGCAACCCCCTCCCCCGCGCTTCCGTTGTCCCGTAGGGGCGGACCGAGCGGGACGAGGGAACGGAGCGGAACCATGGGCACGGCGGTGACACTGGACCGGCGCGAGGGTCCGTACGGGGAGGTCGTGCTGCGGCTCAGCGAGGAGGGGCGGTACGAGATCATCGCGAACGGGTGCTTCCTGATGGACACCTCCGACGGCCGCTCCGAGCGCCTGCTCGTCGACGCCGCCCTGCGCGCGCTGACGGACCCCACCCCCGCTCCCGGCGCCCC
Organism: Streptomyces sp. NPDC093225; assembly: GCF_044753805.1. Taxonomy (NCBI): domain Bacteria; kingdom Bacillati; phylum Actinomycetota; class Actinomycetes; order Kitasatosporales; family Streptomycetaceae; genus Streptomyces; species Streptomyces sp. NPDC093225. The sequence goes on along the minus strand of NZ_JBIVNX010000071.1, from coordinate 25,235 downwards.
CACCCGCCGCCCCGCCGTCCTCATCGGAGGCCTCGGCGTCGGGTTCTCCCTCGCGCACGCCGCCGCGCAGGACGCGTGGGGCCGGATCGCGGTCGCCGAGCGCGAGTCCGCCGTCGTGGACTGGCACCGCGGCGGCCCGCTGGCCGAGCTGTCCGCCGAGGCGCTGGCGGACCCCCGCGTGGAGATCCTCCTCACAGACCTCGTCGCGTACCTGCACACCACCACGGACCGCTACGACGCCCTCTGCCTGGACATCGACAACGGTCCGGACTGGACGGTCACCGAAGGCAACGGAAGCCTGTATTCCTCTTCCGGTCTGGCGGCCTGCCGGGCCCGGCTGAACCCGGGCGGCGTGCTCGCCGTGTGGTCCGCGCAGCCCTCCCCCGCCTTCGAGGAGGCCATGCGGAATGCCGGATTCCAGCAGGTACGGACCGAAGAGGTGCCGGTTGCCCGAGGAGTCCCGGACGTCGTGCACCTCGGCCGCAACCCCGCATAGCCGCAGGCCCGCGGGTCCTCTACGCTGCTCACCGAACGTAGGCGGGATCAAGGCCGGCAACTCGCAGGGGCGGGGCGATGGAACACACACAGACCACCCACAACGGCGGTGCGGCGACCCCAAGTGCCCAGCGGCGCGTCCTGGTCGTCGAGGACGACCACACGATCGCGGACGCGATCGCGGCCCGGCTGCGCGCCGAGGGCTTCCAGGTCCAGACGGCCGGTGACGGCCCCGCCGCGGTGGCCGCGGCGGAGTCCTGGCAGCCCGACCTGCTGGTCCTCGACGTGATGCTGCCCGGCTTCGACGGGCTCGAGGTCTGCCGCCGGGTCCAGGCCCAGCGGCCGCTGCCGGTGCTGATGCTCACCGCCCGCGACGACGAGACCGACATGCTGGTCGGCCTGGGCGTGGGCGCCGACGACTACATGACCAAGCCGTTCTCGATGCGCGAGCTCGCCGCCCGCGTGCACGTCCTGCTGCGTCGCGTCGAGCGCGCCACGCAGGCCGCCACCACGCCCCGCGGCGGCACGCTGCGGCTGGGCGACCTGGAGATCGACCACGCACAGCGACGGGTCCGGGTGTCCGCCGAGGACGTGCACCTGACCCCGACCGAGTTCGACCTGCTGGTCTGCCTCGCCGGCACGCCGCGGGCGGTGCTCTCCCGCGAGCAGCTGCTCGCCGAGGTGTGGGACTGGGCGGACGCGTCCGGCACCCGGACCGTGGACAGCCACATCAAGGCCCTGCGCCGGAAGATCGGCGCCGAGCGGATCCGTACGGTCCACGGCGTCGGGTACGCGCTCGAGACCCCGGCCACCCCGGCCCCGTAGCGGGCGGGGCAGCGCATGAACGCCCGACCGGGGCCCGGCCTGCGTCCCTTCTCGATCAAGACCAAGCTCGGCACGCTCGTCGTCGTCTCGGTCTTCATCACCACGGGCCTGCTGATGGTGGCCCTGCGCACCGAGACCGAGCTGCGCTTCATCACGGTGTTCTCGGTGATCGCCTCGATGCTGATCACCCAGTTCGTGGCGCACAGCCTGACCGCGCCGCTGGACGAGATGACCACGGTGGCCCGGTCGATCTCGAACGGCGACTACACCCGCCGCGTCAGCGGGACCGGCCGCCGCGACGAGCTCGGCGACCTGGCGGTGACGATCAACCGCATGGCCGACGACCTGGAGGCGGTGGACCGGCACCGCAAGGAGCTGGTCGCCAACGTCTCCCACGAGCTGCGCACCCCGATCGCCGCCCTGCGGGCGGTGCTGGAGAACGTGGTGGACGGGGTCCAGGCGGCCGACCCCGAGACGATGCGGACGGCCCTGAAGCAGAGCGAGCGGCTGGGCGGGCTGGTGGAGACCCTGCTCGACCTGTCCCGGCTGGACAACGGTGTCGTACCGCTGCGGGCCCGCCCCTTCGAGGTCTGGCCCTACCTCTCCGGCGTCCTGAAGGAGGCCGGACTCGCGGCCGCCCGGCGCGGGCTCGCCTTCGGGCGCAACAGCACGCGTGCGGACGTCCACCTGCACCTGGACGTGTTCCCGCCGGAGCTGACCGCGCACGCGGACGCGGAGCGGCTGCACCAGGTGGTGGCGAACCTGATCGACAACGCGATCAAGCACAGCCCGCCGCACGGCCGCGTGACGGTCCGGGCCCGGCGCGGGGAGCACCCCGGCAGCCTGGTGCTGGAGGTCCAGGACGAGGGCCCGGGGATCCCGGAGGCGGAGCGGCACCGGGTCTTCGAGCGGTTCAACCGCGGCAGTGCCACGGGCGGCGACGGGGGCACCGGACTGGGGCTCGCGATCGCCCGCTGGGCGGTCGGACTGCACGGCGGTGACATAGGCGTGGCCGAATCGTCACGAGGTTGCCGAATCCGGGTCACCCTTCCGGGAGTACCCAAAGGCGCAGGTTGACGTAGGGTTCGAACAGAGAACGCAGTGATCTCGGCCACGGTGTGCCAAGGATCAGGTCAGGATGCGGGCCCGGAGGCCGCACCCTCGATCGCGCGTACGCGAACCACGCTTGTTTCCCGCCATTCCAGCCCGTGAAACCCGCCGTTCGATGTGACGTGCACGACCAAAGCACCGCCCGGCCTGCATCACCCGCCCGGCAAGGCGTAGCCTTTATTCCCGCTGTCCATCACCTTGTGAAGCGGAAGAGGGCGGTTGCCGCCGTGTCGCCACAGTCCCCGAGTAATCCGAGCACCGCGCCCCAAGCAGAAGGCGGGAAGAACCCTGCCGCAGGCTTCGGGGCGAACGAGTGGCTCGTCGACGAGATCTACCAGCAGTACCTCCAGGACCCGAACTCCGTAGACCGGGCCTGGTGGGACTTCTTCGCCGACTACAAGCCCGGTGGGGGCGCCTCCGCACAGGCCGCTCACACCACAACGGGTAACACGGCAGCTCCTGCCGCCCCGACGGCCCCCGGTGCAAGCACCGGCTCCACCGGAGCGGCTTACGCCGCACCCCTGGGACGCGACGCCGCCGCCACGGGGGCGGTCGGCGCCGCTGCGCCCGCCGCCGTGCCGGCGCCGACGACTCCGTCGGCTCCGGCTTCTGCTGTTTCAGCTCCTGCCTCTGCTCCTGCCTCCCCCTCTGGTGCTCCCGCTGTGACTGTCACGTCCCAGGCCCCGGCCGCCGCACCGGCCGCGCCTGCTCAGGCCCCTGCCCCGGCTGCCCCCAAGGCTGCTGCCGCGCCCGCCACCGAGGCCCCCGCGGGCCCCGAGCTGGTGACGCTCCGCGGCCCGGCCGCCGCCGTCGCGAAGAACATGAACGCCTCGCTGGAGATGCCGACGGCCACGTCCGTCCGCGCCGTCCCGGTGAAGCTGCTGTTCGACAACCGCATCGTCATCAACAACCACCTCAAGCGCGCCCGTGGTGGGAAGGTCTCCTTCACCCACCTCATCGGCTACGCCATGGTCCAGGCGATCAAGGCCATGCCGTCGATGAACTACTCCTTCGCGGAGAAGGACGGCAAGCCGACGCTGGTCAAGCCGGAGCACGTGAACTTCGGCCTCGCCATCGACCTGGTCAAGCCCAACGGCGACCGCCAGCTCGTGGTGGCCGGCATCAAGAAGGCCGAGACCCTCGACTTCTTCGGCTTCTGGCAGGCGTACGAGGACATCGTCCGCCGCGCCCGCGTCGGCAAGCTGACGATGGACGACTTCACCGGCGTGACGGTCTCCCTGACCAACCCCGGCGGCCTGGGCACCGTCCACTCGGTCCCGCGCCTGATGCCCGGCCAGTCCGTGATCATGGGCGTCGGCTCCATGGACTACCCGGCCGAGTTCCAGGGCACCTCCCAGGACACCCTGAACAAGCTGGGCATCTCCAAGGTCATGACCCTGACCTCGACCTACGACCACCGGGTCATCCAGGGCGCGGCCTCCGGCGAGTTCCTGCGCATCGTCGCGAACCTGCTCCTCGGCGAGGACGGCTTCTACGACGGCATCTTCGAGTCGCTGCGGATCCCGTACGAGCCGGTCCGCTGGCTGCGCGACATCGACACCAGCCACGACGACGACGTCACGAAGGCCGCCCGCGTCTTCGAGCTGATCCACTCCTACCGGGTCCGCGGCCACGTCATGGCCGACACCGACCCGCTGGAGTACAAGCAGCGCAAGCACCCCGACCTCGACATCACCGAGCACGGCCTCACCCTGTGGGACCTGGAGCGCGAGTTCGCGGTCGGCGGCTTCTCCGGCAAGTCGATGATGAAGCTCCGCGACATCCTCGGCGTGCTGCGCGACTCGTACTGCCGCACCACCGGCATCGAGTTCATGCACATCCAGGACCCCAAGCAGCGCAAGTGGATCCAGGACCGCATCGAGCGCCCGCACACCAAGCCGGAGCGCGAGGAGCAGCTGCGCATCCTGCGCCGCCTGAACGCGGCGGAGGCCTTCGAGACCTTCCTGCAGACGAAGTACGTCGGCCAGAAGCGCTTCTCCCTCGAGGGCGGCGAGTCGGTCATCCCGCTGCTCGACGCGGTCATCGACTCCGCGGCCGAGGCCCGCCTCGACGAGGTCGCCATCGGCATGGCCCACCGCGGCCGCCTGAACGTGCTGGCGAACATCGTCGGCAAGTCGTACGCCCAGATCTTCCGCGAGTTCGAGGGCAACCTCGACCCGAAGTCGATGCACGGCTCCGGCGACGTGAAGTACCACCTGGGCGCCGAGGGCACCTTCACGGGCCTCGACGGCGAGCAGATCAAGGTCTCCCTGGTCGCCAACCCCTCCCACCTGGAGGCCGTCGACCCGGTCCTCGAGGGTGTCGTCCGCGCCAAGCAGGACGTCATCGGCAAGGCCGGCACGGACTTCACCGTCCTGCCCGTCGCCCTGCACGGCGACGCCGCCTTCGCCGGCCAGGGCGTGGTCGCCGAGACGCTGAACATGTCGCAGCTGCGCGGCTACCGCACCGGTGGCACGGTCCACATCGTCATCAACAACCAGGTCGGCTTCACCGCCGCCCCGACGTCCTCGCGCTCCTCCATGTACGCCACCGACGTGGCCCGCATGATCGAGGCGCCGATCTTCCACGTCAACGGTGACGACCCGGAGGCCGTCGTCCGCGTCGCGCGGCTCGCCTTCGAGTTCCGCCAGGCGTTCAACAAGGACGTCGTCATCGACCTCATCTGCTACCGCCGCCGCGGTCACAACGAGGCCGACAACCCGTCCTTCACGCAGCCGCTGATGTACGACCTGATCGACAAGAAGCGCTCGGTGCGCAAGCTCTACACCGAGTCCCTCATCGGTCGCGGCGACATCACGCTGGAAGAGGCCGAGCAGGCGCTGCAGGACTTCCAGGGCCAGCTGGAGAAGGTGTTCGCGGAGGTCCGCGAGGCCGCGGCCAACCCGGCGGTCGCCGCCCCGGTGCCGGCCGTCCAGCCGCAGTTCCCGGTGTCGGTGCCGACGGCGATCTCCCAGGAGGTCGTCAAGCGGATCGCCGAGTCCCAGGTCAACGTCCCCGAGCGGATCACCGTCCACCCGCGCCTGCGCCCGCAGATCGAGCGCCGCGCCGCGATGATCGACGACGGCACGATCGACTGGGCGATGGGCGAGACCCTGGCGTTCGGCTCGCTGCTGCTCGAGGGCACCCCGGTGCGCCTGTCCGGCCAGGACTCGCGCCGCGGCACCTTCGGCCAGCGCCACGCGGTGCTCGTGGACCGCGAGACCGGCGAGGACTACACCCCGCTGCTCTACCTCTCCGAGGACCAGGCGCGCTACAACGTCTACGACTCGCTGCTCTCCGAGTACGCGGCCATGGGCTTCGAGTACGGCTACTCGCTGGCCCGCCCGGACGCGCTGGTGCTCTGGGAGGCGCAGTTCGGTGACTTCGTCAACGGCGCGCAGACCGTCGTCGACGAGTTCATCTCCTCGGCCGAGCAGAAGTGGGGCCAGACCTCCGGCGTCACGCTGCTGCTGCCGCACGGCTACGAGGGCCAGGGCCCGGACCACTCGTCCGCCCGCCCGGAGCGCTTCCTCCAGATGTGCGCGCAGGACAACATGACGGTCGCCATGCCGACGCTGCCGTCGAACTACTTCCACCTGCTGCGCTGGCAGGTCCACAACCCGCACCACAAGCCGCTGGTCGTCTTCACCCCGAAGTCGATGCTGCGTCTGAAGGCGGCGGCGTCGAAGGCCGAGGAGTTCACCTCGGGCACCTTCCGTCCGGTCATCGGCGACACGACGGTGGACCCGAACGCGGTGCGCAAGGTCGTCTTCTGCGCGGGCAAGGTCTACTACGACCTGGAGGCCGAGCGGGTCAAGCGGGGCGTCACGGACACCGCGATCATCCGCATCGAGCGCCTGTACCCGCTGCCGGGTGAGGAGCTCCAGGCGGAGATCGCCAAGTTCCCGAACGCCGAGAAGTACATCTGGGCGCAGGAGGAGCCGGCGAACCAGGGTGCGTGGCCGTTCATCGCGCTGAACCTGATCGACCACCTCGACCTGGCGGTCGGCGCGGACATCCCGGCCGGCGAGCGGCTGCGGCGCATCTCGCGCCCGCACGGCTCGTCCCCGGCCGTCGGTTCCGCCAAGCGCCACCAGGCGGAGCAGGCGCAGCTCGTGGCCGAGGTCTTCGAGGCCTGAGCCGCGCAGGACGCACGTACCGGAAGGCCCGGTCCCCTCGCGGGGGCCGGGCCTTCCGGCGTGCGCGGCGGTTCTGGCTAGGGCTGCGGCTCGAAGTCCCAGTACGGCCGGACCCGCTGGCGGGCCGAGACGGTGTGGACGTGCTGGGTGCCCAGGGTGCGCGTCAGCATCCGCAGGGCGTCGTCCTCGTGCTTGCCGGCCTCCTCCATGCGCCCGAGCGCCCGCAGGTCGGCGGCGAGCGAGGTCTGGAGGCTGAGCACCATGGGGTGCTCGCCGCCCAGCACGGACTCGGCGGTGCGCAGGGTGTCGCGGCTGAGGCCGGCGGCGTCCTCCAGCCGGCCGGTGATGTTGCGGCAGCCGGCGGCGTTGAGGGCGACGCCGAGGGTCCACGGGTGCCGGTCGCCGAGCGCGCCCCGCATGCCGACCAGGGCCTGCTCGCACAGGCTGAGGGCCTCCTCGCGCTCGCCCTGGGCGCGCAGGACCAGGCCGAGGTTGGCGACGGTGCCGATGCTGTACGGGTGGGCCAGGCCCAGCTGCGTCTGGTAGCCGCGCACGACGTCCTCGGAGATGCGGCGGGCCTCCTCGATGTCGCCGTACTCGCGCAGGTAGGTGGCGTAGTCGGAGGCCACCATCAGGGTCCAGGGGTAACTGGCGCCGAAGACGCGGGTGGAGCGCTCCCAGACGCTGCGCAGCCGGGCGCCGGCGCCGGGGATGTCGCCGGAACGGCGCAGGCACAGGCCCAGGTTGTGCTCGGCGCGCAGGGACTGGGGGTGGTTGGCGCCCAGGACCTGGGTGTTGAGGCGCAGGCCCTGCTCCTGGCGGGTGAGGGCCTCGCGGTAGCGGCCCATCAGGCGCAGGTTCATGGCGCAGGCGATGCCGGAGTTGAGGGTGGCGATGTGCCGGACCTTCAGGACGCGCTCGCGGCGGCGCTGGGTGTCGAGGTCCAGGTCGTAGGCCTCCTGGTAGCGGCCGAGCAGGCGCAGGGCGGCGGCGAGGTTGTTCTGTTCGTTGAGGGTGGTGGAGTGGTCCTCGCCGAGGAGTTCGCGGTAGGCGCCGAGGATCCGCTCGAAGAGCTGGTGGGCCTGCTCGAAGCGGGCGACGCGGAGCAGGACGCCGCCGTGCGCGGACATGGCCCGCAGGGTCTCCAGGTCGCGGTCGCCGCGCTCGGCGGTGAGGCGTTCGAGACGGCTGCGGCTGAGGGCCTCGGCCTGCCGGAAGTGGCCGAGCATGCGCAGGGCGCCGCCGTACTGGTAGCTGAGCTCGCGGACCTGGTCGTGGTCGTCGCCGAGCATGGCGCGCCAGGCGCCGTCGGCCTGCTCGGCCAGCCGCAGGCAGGTGCGGTACTCGCCGCTGAGCATCAGGTAGCGCAGGCAGTTGAGGAGGAAGTTCTGGATGCGCGGGTTGGTGCTGGTCAGGACGCCCGCGGGTTCGAGGTGCGGGATGAGCTCGGCGTACCGGGGCCACAGGCGTGAGTCGGAGGGGCGGCCGGGGTCGGCCGCGGCGAGCACCTGGCGGACGGCGCGGGCGAGCGGGACGGCCTCCTCCTCGGCGAGGTTGTCGCGCACGATGTTGTGCACCATGCGGTGCAGTTGGACGGTCTCCAGCCCGCCGCCGCCCTCGTCCACGGGAAGGTCGGAGTACTCCAGGCGGACCACGGAGAACTGCACGAGCTTGTTGAGGGCGGCGTTCCAGCGGATCTGGTCGTTGATGAGCCCGGCGAGCTGTTCCGGCACCTCGTCGGCGGGGAACTCGCGCAGCAGGCGCAGCGGTACGGGCCCGGGGGCGAAGAACACGAAGAGCCGCAGCAGGGCCAGGGCGTCGGGGAAGTTCTCCCGGACGTTGTTGAGGAGTATGGCCAGGGCGGTGGGGAAGGGCAGCGGGTAGTCCTCGGAGACGGTGACGGCCTCGTGGGAGTCGAGTCTGCGGCGCAGCAGGGTGAGGTAGTCACCGACGGTGAGGGGCGAGGAGGCGAGCCAGCCGGCGGTCTGGTCGAGGGCGAGGGGGTAGTCCTCCAGGGCCTCGGCGAGCTGGTCGGCCTCTCCGCCGCCCAGTCGCTGGGCGCGGCGGCGGATGAAGGTGATCGACTCGGCGCGGGCGTAGAGGGGGACCTCGACGAGGTTGGTGTGCCGGGAGGCCCACTCGCGGTTGCGGGAGGTGATGATGACGTCGCCGGCGCCGGAGGGCAGCAGGTCGGTGAGGTCGTCGGGGTTGTCGCAGCCGTCGAAGACGATCAGCCAGCGGCCGTACGGGGAGCCCCGGCGCAGGGCTTCGAGGGTGGCGCGGATCTGCTCGCCGTAGCTGCCGGTGCCCAGCGGGAGGCCGAGGGCGGGGGCCAGGTCGGCGAGGCGTTCGCGCAGGGTGGGCCGGTCCTCTGCGGGGACCCACCACACGACGTCGTACTCGGAGGCGAAGCGGTAGGCGTACTCGGTGGCGATCTGCGTCTTGCCGACGCCGGAGAGGCCGAGGAGGGTGACGGTCGCGGCGCCGGGCGGGGCTTCGGCGAGGGCCTCGCGGAGCCGTCCGATGACGTCGTTGCGGCCGGTGAAGCGGGGATTGCGGCGCGGTACCCGGCCCCAGATCTCGGGCGGGTCGTTGGGGAAGCGGGGACCGCGGCGGCCGGTCTCGGTGCCGATGCGGTCGGTGGGCAGCTCCAGGCGGCGCAGGACGCGGTACTCGGCCTCGTACGCGTCGACGCTCCACAGCTCCACCTGCTCCAGTGCGGCGGTGGCGGCGGGGAGGCGGACGTCGGTGAGGCTGACGGCGGCGAACCGGTCGGGGTGGGCGCGGATGACGGTGCGCAGGGCGGTGTTCCACTGCTCCTCGGTGTGGGAGCCGCCGGAGAAGTAGCGCTCGCTGAGCACGATCAGGACGCGCGCGCCGGGCCGGACCAGGTCCTCCAGGGCCTCGCCGAGGTCACCGGCCCGCTGCGGGTCCCAGCGCTGGAGGGCGACCCGGTGGCCGTGCTCCTCCAGGCGGTGGCCGATCCACGCCGCCCAGGGGCGGTTGAACCCCGCGAAGCTGATGACGAAGCGCTGGGGTGCGCCTTCGAGGTCCTGCCGGCTGGCGGTCATGCACCGTCTCCCTGTGGAGGCTCCCCCGGACGCGGTCCGCGGGACGGGTGTGGACGGGGGGAAAGATACCGCAGGTCACGGGGCATCAACCCGGTGTGACCGCGGCGAGTTCGGGGTGCCGGTCGAGCCAGGCGCGGCGCTCGCGGGCGAGTGCGGCGCGGGCGGTGGCGTACGGGTCGCCGGGCGGGGGGAGTTCGTCCATGGCGGCCTCGGCCTCGGCCATGGCGCGGGTGAACTCCCGTCCGGCGGGGGTGAGGTGGGGGTGGTCCTGGAGGCCGGGGAGGACGGCGGCGACCTGGGCGCGGTAGCGGGCGTGGGTGGCCCAGGCGGCCCGGGCGCCGAAGAGGGCGGCGCGCTGCCAGTAGCGGGCCAGGGCGAGGTGGGCGTACGTGCCGTGCAGGAGTCCCTCGAACGGGCGGGGGTCGCTGCGCCAGGGTGCCCAGTGGCGCGGGGTGCGGTCGGCGGTGTGCAGGGTGACGAGGTCGGTGAGGGCGGCGAGTTTGCCGTGCTGCACCTCGTGGACGAGCGTGGCGGCCAGGGCCGGCGGGGACTGGCTGCGGACCAGGACGGAGCCGGGGGCCGCGGGCAGGGTGGCGCCGGTGGAGCGGGAGCCGCCGGCGAGCGGTACGACGGAGCGCAGCAGTCCGGCGGCCTCCGCGGCGCGGGCCGGGTCGTACCGGTCGAGCAGGGTGAGGGCGGCGGACCACTGGGTGTCCCAGCGGCGGTGGCCGCGCGGGGTGAGGCGGCGGGCGGCCTGGACGGGCATGCCGGTGGCGGGGGCGCGGTACGGGTCGAGGTCGTCGAGGACGGTCCGGCCGCCGGGGAGCGCGTGGAGCGGCAGTACGGCGGGGTCGGCGGGGTCCCAGGAGGCTTCCGTGAGGGCGACCGGGCCGGGCCGGGCGGGGCGGAACAGGCCGAGCGTGGGCAGGGCGAGGCGGCCCTGGGTGGGGCGCAGGACGGCTTTGAAGGTCAGGCCGGCGCGCAGGGCGGCGGCCACGGCGAGGGCGCCGAGGTGGCCGAGGTCGGGCGCGGGGGCGGGACGGCGGCGGGGCGGGCCGCTCCCGGGGGCGGGACCGTCGGGGGCGGGGGTGTCGTCGGGGCGGCCGCCGTGCGGTCCGTCGTGCACTGCGCCGTGCGGTCCGTCGTGCGGTCCGTCGGCGGCGGGGTGCAGGAGGCGCAGGGTCTCCTCGGCCCAGACACCGGTGGACGGGTAGTGCAGGACGTCCTGGACGGCGGTGGGGTCGTGGCGCTCGGCCTCTTCGAGCAGGGCCCAGTGCTCCCCGCCCTCGCCGTTCGGCGCCGCGTCGAGGACGGCCCGCAGGAGCAGCAGGCGCTTGCTGCGGCGGGCGTCGCGCAGCAGCCGGGCGCCCTCGGGGCTGGGTTCCGTACTGGCGAGGGCGCGCAGCACGGGGCCCTCGGCCCGCAGGAACCCGGGGACCTCCGGGCCCCCCGTCACGAGGCGAGCTCCCGGGCGGGGCCCGCGGTGGCGGCGGTCGCGGCGGCGTGCAGGGCGGCGGCGACGTGCCGGATGAGCACCTGGAGGTCGGCGCAGTAGACCGAGGGCTGGCGGAAGCCGGCCCCGGCCCGGTACCGGTGCGGGTAGTGCCCGCCCCCGCAGACCGCGACGAGTTCGCACCCCCGGCACTCGCCGGCCAGCGCCGCGCGCCCGAGCTGACGGGCGGCGATGCCGGGGTGGTCGAGCAGTTCGTCGAGGGTGTGGGTGTCGAGGCGCAGCCCGGTCCGGGCGGCGCCTTCGTAGGCGGACTTGAGGGAGTCGGCCTGCTCCAGGGTGCCGTCGGTCTCGATCACGGCGGCGGCGACGGGGCCGAGGCCGAGTTCCTCGGTGGCGGCCGGCAGTCCGAGCAGCAGGGCGATGACCTCCTCGAAGAGCCGGATGCGGGTGCGCCGGGCCTCGGCCCGCCACCAGTGGTCGAAGACGGCCACCAGCCAGTCCCCGTACGGGGTGCGACCGGGCCCGGCACCGGGCGGCGGGCTGCTCCAGTGGGCGAGCGGCAGCAGCAGCCCGAGGGTGGGCGGGGCGTAGCCGAGCAGGGACTCGTACGTCTCGACCGGGTCCTGGCCGATGTCGACCACGCACAGCAGTCCGGCGTAGCTCTCGGGCCGTCGGGCCAGCAGGCGCAGGCCGCGGTCGACGGCGGCGAAGGCGGGGCGGCCGCGGTGGGTGACGCGGCGGGCGTTGTGCGCGGGCAGGCCGCCGTCGACGCTGACGCCGACCCGGATGTCCGCGGCGGCCAGGGCGTCCAGGCGGCGGGGGGTGAGGAGGGTGGCGTTGGTCTGCACGGCGGCGGTGACCTCGGTGCCGGGGGCGAGGGCGGCCCGTATGCGGTCCACGGGGCCGGTGAGCTGCTCGGGCGGGCCGAGCAGCGGTTCGCCGCCGTGCAGGACGAGGTCGACGCGGGCGAGGTGGTGGGTGCGGGCGTGCTCGGCGATGCGGCGGGCGGCCAGGTCCTGGGTCGCGGTGGACATCGCGTCGGGCCGGCCGCGCCAGCTCTGGTCGGCCATCGAGTAGACGTAGCAGTACGTGCAGGCGAGGTTGCAGCGGCTGCGGGTCTTGAGGACGAACTGCCGCAGCGGGTGCGGCCGGTGGCCGGCCGCGCGCAGGGCGGGGACGTCGAGGCGCGCGTAGGGCCAGGGGGCGTGGCGGTGGTGCGCGCGCGTGCCGCCGCCCTCGGTGGTCCTGGGCCTCATCCGTGTTCCTCCCCCTGCGGACGGTCCATCCCTGCCCTCCGGCCGTGACCGCCTAACGACGGAATACGGTCAACCGCGGTCACCTTCGGACCGGTTGCGACCCGTGTGCCCCACCGCCGGCCGCGGCCCTCAGGACGCCCGCTCCGCGTAGTCGCTCAGCACGTCGGCCGGGTGCGTGACGCGTGCGACCAGGCCTTCGATCACCCCCGCGAGCACCGCGTGGTCGATCCCGCGCAGGGTGGCCAGATCCAGCCCGGACAGATCGGGCAGCAGGCCCTGGCACGCCCGCGCGGTGCTTTCCTGACGCTCTGTCACCATCAGCTCCTTGTCCCCCGGTCGTCCCGCACGCGCGGCGACCCGCGGCGCGGTCCAGTCCACTTTCCCGCAGCACAGGTCCGGAAAACAGCGCGCTCACAGGGCGCCCCCCAGCGCACGGACCCGCGCACGGACCGCCTCCCTGAGCCCCAGGTCCCCGGGCGCCGCCGCCCGCGGGTCCGGGTCCCCGGCGTGCGCGGTCCACGGCCCGGCCCCCTCGTCCGCCGCGACCGGCGCCGCGTCGAGCCACTGCCACAGCTCCAGTGCCGCCCGGTAGGCGTCCAGCGCCGCACGCGGCCGCTCCAGCCGCTCCAGCACCTCGCCGCGCAGCTGCTGGACGCGCGCGGCGAGCGCGAGGGTCGCGCCGCGCCGCTCCCCCGCGTCCGCCTCCAGCGCGGCCCGCCAGGCCCGCCGGTAGGAGTCGGCCGCCCGGTCCAGCCGGTCGGCGGCCCGCGTGTGCCGGTGGATCTCCTGCTGGACGTCGCCGTGCTCGCGCCAGGCCCGGGCCCGCTCCAGCGGGCTCCGGCCGTGCCGGACGGCGAGCTCCAGCAGGTACTCCGCCTCGCGCAGGTCCACCAGGTCGCCCTCGTGGTCGTGCCGCAGCCGCAGCCCCCAGGCCAGCCGCATCAACCGCCGGGCGGAGCGCTCGTCGTGCTGCGGGACGGCGGCCCTGCTGTCGCGCAGCACGCGGACGGCCTGCGAGGCGTACCGGCGCCCGTCCACGGACCAGGTCAGTTCCAGCAGCACCTCGCCCCACTCCGCGAGGAGTTCGCCGTACGCCTCCGCGTCGCGGGGCACCAGCCGGCGGGCGCGCGCGTACGCGTCCGCGGCCGCCTCCAGCGCGGCCGGCTCCCGGTACCGCTCCCACCGGGCCAGGTGCACCCGGGCCAGCCGGACCAGGCCCGCCAGTCGGAGTTCCGGGTCCCCGGTGGCCTCGTCGAGCGCGGTGCCGGCCTGCGCGAGCGCCTCGTCGAGCCGGTCGGGCAGGTGGCGCAGGGCGGTGGCCAGGTCCAGCCGGGCCCGCGCGCGGGCGTGCCGCGCCGCGGCGGCGGAGCCGCGCCCGGACGCATCGTCGGCGGCCCCGGGCAGGGCCGCGAGCCCCGCGTCCAGCCGTACGGCCGCCCGCCGGGCCAGCTCGGTGCGCTCGGCGGGGTCGCCGGCCCGCTCCGCGAGCGCCACCAGCACCCGGCCCAGCGCCAGCTGCAGGTCCCCGTCCCGGGCGGCCCCGCGCGCCCGCTCGCCGGCGTCGAACTCCTCCAGGGCGGCCAGTGCGTCGTGCAGGGCGCCCGGATCGCCGCGCAGCGCGGCGATCCGGGTCAGCACCTCGGCCCGGCGCAGGACGCAGTCCAGCCGCAGCGCGGGCTCCGCCCCGGGTGCCGCGCCCACCGCCGCGAACTCCCGGTCGGCGGCCGCCAGCAGTTCGGCGACGGCCCCGCCGCGCCCACCGGTCGCGCCGGCCCGCGCGGGGGCGGCCGCCGCGGGGTCGGTGGCCCGCTCGTACAGCACCCGCCCGAGCACGGCGCGGGCCCGCACCAGCGCGGGCAGGCCGGCGACCTGCCGGGCCGCCCGTTCGGCCTCGGTCAGCAGCTCCGGGTCGCGCTGCACGTGCCACAGCCGCAGCAGCGCCCCGGCCAGCTCCGCCTCGGCCTCCCCGGGGGCGTGCCCGGCTACGGCCGTGGCCCGGCGCAGGACGGCCACGGCCTCGTGCAGGGCGCCCTGGTTGCCGTCCCGGTCGAACACGGCGAGGCGGCCGCGGGCCGTTGCGACCGCCGCCTCCCGGTCGGGTGCCGGGGGCGTCACCGCCGGGTCCGCGCCCCCGGCGGGTGCGTCGGGGGCCGGCAGGTAGCGGTGCACGACCTTGGCGGACACCTGCGCGAAGGCCTGCGGCAGCCGGGCCGCGGCCGGGCGGCCCGCCGGCTCCCCCGCGCCGGTGGGTGCGACCGCCTCGGGCGCGGGCGCCCCGGTGAGCTGGGCCGCGGCCAGGGCCGGGAAGTTGCGCACGCCCCGGCCGAAGTGCTGGAGGACGTACTCCGAGCAGTGCTTCAGGACCAGGGCGGCCTCGTCCCGCCCCAGCGGGCCGAGCAGCACGTCCTGCACGCCGTCGACGAACTCGTACCACTCCCCCGGCGCCGGGCCGGTGCGCTTCAGCAGTCCGCTCAGCAGCACCTCGGCGAGGTCGGAGGGCTCCGAGCCGGGCAGCATCGTGCGCTGCACCATGCGCATCACGGGCAGGTTCAGCGGCGTGGCGGCCAGGTACACGGCGAGCTGCACGGCGCGCGGGGCCGCGGAGGACCGGAAGCGGCGGACCAGTTCGCGGGCCGGCCGGGCGGCCCGGGGCGGTGGCAGCGGCACGGCGGGATGGGCGGCCAGCACCCGCCCGACCTCGGCCGGCACGGCCCCGTCCCCGAGCCCGGCCACCAGGCGGGCCCAGGCGCCGAGCGCGGGCGCGCTGGGCGGCAGCACGGGTACGGCCAGCCCGCCCCGGGGCCGTCCCGGCAGCGGCGGCCGGTCGGCGGCGAATCGCAGCGGACCCGCCGGGTCCTCGGTCCGGGCGAGGAGGCCGCGCTCGGTGGGCAGCCAGGTACGGGCCCACAGGCGCTGCGGCAGCGGCTGGACGATCACCGAGGGGGTGCACTCGGTCCAGCGGTACAGCAGCCGCTGGGCCTCGCCCTCCCGCCACACCGGCCCCGCGCAGTCGCTGACCACCATGGTCAGGCCGCGGCCGGTCGGGTCGCGCAGCTGCTCTCCCGAGCGCAGCGGGGTGTCGGGTTCCGGGCCGCGGCCGACGGCGGCGGTGCCGTCGGACAGCCGGTGCAGGTGGTGGACCTGGACGTCGCGGAAGGCGCCCAGCCGCTCGCAGACGGACCGCAGCTCGTCGAACAGGTCCCGCCACACGGCCATCGACGGCGAGGCGTCGAGCACCAGGCGCAGGGTGGTCTCGCGGCGGTTCTCGGGCCGCAGCACGGGGATGGCCAGGCCCAGGGCGCGGGCGCTGGCGTCGGCGGTGGCGGTCTCGTCGAGGACCAGCCGGGCGGGCGGCGCGGGCGGGCGGTGGCGCTGCAGGGCGCGCAGGGCCCGCTGGATGTCGAGGATCCGGGGCAGGGCACCGGCGGCGGGCACGCGGACGGGCACGGCGCCGCCGGTGGACCGGCTCCCGGCGGGCTCGCCGGCGGAGGCGGGGCGGCCGGGGGCGTAGAGGGTGACCTGGGGGTCGGCGGGCCGGTCGGGGCCCGCGGACGGGCCCGGGACGGGGCCGGGGCGGGGGGCTGCCGCCGGCTGCCGCGGGGGCTCCTCCGGCCGTCGTACGGGCGGCCGCCCGGCCGGGGCCGCGGTGGGCGGCACGGGGCCGCCGCGGGCCGCCGCCAGCCACAGCGCGTCGGCCAGCTCCTCGGCGTCGGGGTCGAGCCCGGCGGCGCGCAGCACCCGCACCAGGTACCGGAGTTCGCGCGGCGCGTCAGGAAGCGGGCCGGGGGCCGGGGCGTGGGCGGAGGCCGGGACGTGGGCAGGATCGGGGTCGGGGTCGGGACGGGGCTCCGGGCCGGGGCCCGGGCCTGCGGCGGACGCGGTCATCGCGGGTCACCCTGACGGTCGAGTCGGTCACCGGGAGCGGTCGAGGCGCTGGATGAGCAGGTCGGCCAGGTCCTCGCGGGAGGGCGGGGCCGCGTGGTGGGTGAGGTAGATGGCGTTCAGCAGCTGGTCGGCGGCGACGAGTTCGGTCTGGGAGCGGCTGAGGAACTCGCGGATCAGGTCGGCCCCCAGCCGGGCGGCCTCCTCGCCGAGGTGCGCCCGCACCATCGTCGCCAGCCGCTTCTCGTCCGGCTGGGCCAGCCGGAGTTGGATGCACCGGCGCAACAGGGCGGCGGGGAACTCCCGTTCGCCGTTGCTGGTCAGGATGATGAACGGGAAGGCCCGGCAGCGGATCCGGCCGTCCCGGACGGTCACCTTGCGCCCGTCGTCGGTGAGCACCTCGACCTCGGGCTCGCGGTCCGCGACCCGCTCCAGCTCCGGAAGGGCGAACTCCCCCTCCTCCAGGACGTTCAGGAGGTCGTTGGGGAGGTCGATGTCGCTCTTGTCGAGCTCGTCGACGAGCAGCACGCGCGGCCGCTCGGAGGGCAGCAGGGCGGTGCCGAGGGGGCCGAGCCGGATGTAGGTCCCGATGCCGGGGGCGGGGGTCCCGCCGTTGGCGGCGATCTGCACGTCCTGGAGCCGGGCGATGGCGTCGTACCGGTAGAGGCCCTCCTGGAGGACGGTACGCGAGACCACGGGCCAGCGCAGCACCCGGCCGAGCTTCAGCTCGTGCGCCACGGCCTGCGCGAGCGTGGACTTGCCGGTGCCGGGCTGGCCGGTCACCAGCAGGGGGCGGCGCAGGTACAGCGCCGCGTTGATGGCCTCCAGCTCCTCGGTCTCGGGGCGGTGCAGCTCGGCCGCGTGCCGATGGGCGCCCAGCCGGCGCGCGGCGGTGCTGTCGGGCTCGGCGTCCGCCGGGTCGGCCGCGGCCACCGGGCCGCCGTCGAAGTCGCGCCAGGGCGGCGGGTCGGGCAGCGCGGCGATCCCGTCGTGCGGCTCCCCGACGCCGCGGTAGATGAGCCACTCGTCATTCACGGAAAGCCCCCATTCTCCTTCGTCGACGCCGCCCCCGGGCGGGGCCGGCGTACCGCGTGCGGGTCACAGGTCGCCCTGGAGCGGGTCGACGGTCGGCAGCGGTCTGCCCGGGTCGTCCCACACGAGTCCGAGCCCGGTGGCCCAGTAGGCGTCCGGGTCGCGCCCGTAGGCCCGCCCGCGCAGCGCCTGCAGCCGTACCGGCAGCGCGTCGCCCCGCACCGCCTCGGCCAGCTCCTCCTTGACGCCCCGGTGGAAGGGCGCGCAGGAGCCGCCGCCCGCCGGGGGCCGCCGGCACAGCACCACCCCGAACCCGGCCCGCTGGACCGCGTGCAGGCCGCCCATGCGGCAGTGCGCCGGCACCGTGTTCTCGGGCAGGGTCCCGAGCCAGGCGTACGGCGGCGTACGCGGCCGGCCGCCCCGGCAGTCGGCGCGCGCCTCCTGGACCGGGCCGGCCATGACCCGCGCCCAGCGCGCCGCCACCCGCCGGAAGTCCTCCCCGCCCGCGCCGGTCCCGCCGGGTGGGCCCGCGCCTCCCGGTCCGTCCGGCCAGCCGTCCTCGCCGGTGCCGCCGGGCCAGCGCAGCACCACGGGCCGCTGCACCCCCACCGGCACCCCGCCCGAGACCACCCACTCGTCGACGGCCAGGCCGAACAGCTCGGGCGCCACCGCGGCCTCCAGCAGGGCGGCCGCACCGGTGGTGTCGCAGCGGCGGAACGCCTCCGCCAGCGGGGCCCGCACGGCGTCGGGCAGTCCGTCCCGGGTGGCCCGGACGCCGGAGCCGATCGGGGCCGTGTGCTCGGGTCCGAGCAGCACCGAGACCCGCCAGTCGTACGCCTCCTCCCAGCCGTGCGACCAGACCTCCAGCAGCACCGAGGGCCCGGGCGGCAGCGCCCCGGCCGGGCCCGGCAGCGGGGCGCCGGCGGGCGGGGCCTGGCCGCCGTGCCGCCGGGCGGCCAGGCCCGCCTCGCGCCGGTCGCCGAGGTCCTTGCGCAGGCTGCGCCAGAACCGGCCGCCGGCCGCGGTGGCCCGTACCCAGTCCCACAGGTCCTCGTCCGCCCCGGACAGCGGCGTCTCGCGGTGCTCGGCCACGGAGACGTCGGTGGCGTACCGGAGCATGACGGCGGCCTCGCTGCGCTCGCCGGCCGGGTCGTAGAGCATGCCCAGGCCGTCGCGCCAGGTCAGCGGGGCCATGCCGAGACCGGTCCAGTCCTCGCCGAGGACGTCGGCGACCAGCCGCTGGACGGCCTCGGAGGAGGCGGGTGGCGGGAGTTCGGCGAGCAGCCCGGTGAGGGTGGTCCGCTCGGCGGCGGTGAGGCACCGGCCGACGGACTCGCCGGCGGCCCCGTCCTGGAGGCGGGTGTGGGCGTCGGTCCAGGTGGGGCGGGTGTTCTGGTCGCTCTGGTGCTGGTCGTGGTGGTAGCGGTCGTGGGCCCGCAGCACCCGCCGGTACAGGCCGGTCTTGGCGGTCGAGGGCAGGGTGCGCAGCTGGGTGACGGAGACGGCCAGGCCACCGCCACGGTCGTTGCGGCGGGCCTTGACGACCCCGATGACCTCGCCGCGCTCCAGGTCGACGACGGGCCCGCCGGACATCCCCGGGTCGACCTCGTCGTCGGCGCCGAGACGCACCATGGCGCTGCCGCCGAGGTCGCCGCGCAGCCGGGTGGGACGGCCGGTGGTCTCGGGGCGGCCGGTGTCGTCGGTGCAGCCGAAGTACGCCACGTCGGCGAAGCGGTTGACGCGCGGGCGGTCGGTGAGCCACACGCAGGCGTGGTCGACGGGGTCGAGGACGCGGACGAGCGCCAGGTCGGGGGCGGGCCACATGCCGCCGGTGGGGACGGGGGCCTCGGGCAGGACGCACTCCACCCGGCCCGCGACCGTGCCGGTCGCCGGGCCGACGCCGGGGGCGAAGGTGATGCCGACCTCGCGGCCGACGGTCCGCACCGCGCCGCCACCTCCCTCCCCGACCACGTGCGCGCACGTCAGGACCCAGCCGGGGGCCACGAAGAAGCCGCTCCCCCAGACGTCGTGGGCCCCGGGCGCGCCGTACTCGTCCGGTTCATACCCGTGGGGCGGGGCGTGGACGCGTACGGTCGCGGCCGTGACGAGGGGTTCGAGGATCTCGAAGGCGCGCGCGGAGCCGGCCGTGCGCCCGTACGTCACCCCCGGGCCTCCCGGCCCGGGCCGCCGGGGGGCGGCCCGCCGGTGGGCGGCCCGTCGAGGGGCGGCCCGTCGTCCCGTACGGCGCTCCGGCCGCGGTCCTGGTCGCCGTCGCCGTGCCCGTGGACCTGCCCGCCGTCCGGTGTGTCGTTCTGCCAGGTCAGGGTCACCGTCAGGGCGGCCTTGCCCTCCACGTCCGCGAGCAGCGAGACGACCTTGCCGGGCTTGGCGGCCAGTTCGATGCCGAAGGAGACGCTGACCTGCTGGGGTTCGAGTGCCTCGGTGGCCCGGCGCATGGCCCCCGCGACGCCCCGCACGAGGTCGTCGAGCCCCTCGATGCCCCGGGCCACGCGGTCGGCGACCTTGCCGGTGTCGGTGTACTTGCCGGTGTCGGTGTACTTGCCGGGGCCGGTGCCGGCGGGCCGGCCGGTGCCGCCGTGCGTACCAGCGCCGCCGTCCCCGCCGGGGTCCGCGTACGTCCCCTGGGCCGGGACCAGCGGCAGCCGCTCGGGGCCGCTCACCCGCATCAGCACGGGCTTCCCGTCCAGCTCCACGCTGACCAGTTCGTCGGCCATCCGCCCCGCCCCCGCCCCCGTTCACGGGCCCAACCGGCACCCGGACCAAGCCTGTTGAAGCATTCCAGGCTAGCGCCGCGCCGGGGTGTGCGGGAGGCCCCCGGGAGCGGCGGATTATCCTGACCGGGAATGACCCCCACGGACACGGAGCCAGTTGTGTACTTCACCGATCGCGGCATCGAAGAGCTTGAGAAGCGGCGCGGCGAGGAGGAGATCACCTTCGAGTGGCTCGCGGAGCAGCTGCGCACCTTCGTCGACCTGAACCCGGACTTCGAGGTCCCGGTCGAGCGCCTCGCCACCTGGCTGGCCCGGCTCGACGACGAGGACGACGAGGACGAGTAGTCGAGCCGGCCGTCGAGCCTGGGCCCGCGAGCCCGGCCTGATCCGAAAGACAGGCCCTCGCAGGCCGAGCCGTCGGGCACGAGGAGCCCCGGGCCCGTCCCGCGGGCCCGGGGCGGTGGCCCGGTACGTCCCCGCTCGGGCGCTCAGCTCGCCCTGGGCGGGGTCAGCGCGGCCTCGACGCGGGCGTAGGTGACCCCCAGGTCCGCCAGCACCTCGGCCGGGCTGCCCGGGCGGGTCAGCAGTGCGAGCAGCAGGTGCTCGGTGCCGATGTGCCGCTCGCGCCGCCCGAGGGCGATCCGCAGCGACTGCTCCAGCACCTTCTTCGCGCCCGGGGTGAACCGGGGTCGGCCGGAGCGGCGCCGGGCGGGCCCGCCGTCCAGTGCCCCGACGCCGTGGGCCTCCTCGATGCGCGAGACGACCTCGCCGAGGTCGATGCCCAGGCTCGCCAGCGCCTCCTGGTCGGCCTTCGACAGACCCCCGCGACGGCGGGCCTCGGCGAGCGACTCGGCCACGGCCTCCGGCCGTACCCCGAGCGCCGTGAAGGGCGGCCTGTCCGTCAGGGCCAGCAGCACGTGCTCCTCGGTGACCCGCTCCGCCGCGGCGCGCTCGGCGTGTCCGACGGCCCCGGTGACGACGTCCCGGGCCTCCCGCGTGAACCTCTCGAACATCACTGCCTCCCGTACTTCTTGTGCACGGCCTGCTTGCTGACGCCGAGTTCCGCCGCGATCTCCTGCCAGGACCAGCCCTGGTTCCTGGCGCTGCGGACCTGTACGGCCTCCAGTTGCTCCAACAGCCGCCGCAGCGCGGCGACGGCCCGGAGCCCGATGCGCGGGTCACGGTCGCCGGCCCGCTCGGCCAGATCGGTTGCCTCGGTCATGTCGTCAACATAGGTTGACGCCCCCGATTCGTCAACCACTGTTGACGAATCGGGGGCGTCGCGGCCCTCGGCGGGAGACCTCACACGGTCAGGACGACCTTCCCGAACAGATCGCCGGAGGCCATCCGCTCGAAGCCCTCGCGGGCCCGGTCGAGCGGCAGCACCTGGTCGATGACCGGGCGCACGCCCGTCGCGGCGCAGAAGGACAGCAGGTCCTCGAGCTCGTCCTTGCTGCCCATGGTCGAGCCGACCACCTTCAGCTCCAGGAAGAAGATCCGGGTCAGCTCGGCGTGCGAGGGCCGGTCACCACTCGTGGCCCCGGAGATGACGATCGTGCCGCCGGGCCGCAGCGACTTCACCGAGTGCGACCAGGTCGCCGCGCCCACGGTCTCCATCACCGCGTCGACGCGCTGCGGCAGCCGGGCCCCGGGCTCGTACGCCTCCAGCGCGCCCAGCTCCACGGCCCGCTCGCGCTTGGCCTCGTCACGGCTGGTGGCGAAGACGCGCAGGCCGGCGGCCTTGCCGAGGACGATCGCGGCGGTGGCGACACCGCCACCGGCACCCTGGACGAGGACGGAGTCGCCGGGCCGGACACCCGCGTTGGTGAACAGCATCCGGTACGCCGTCAGCCACGCGGTCGGCAGGCAGGCGGCCTCCTCGAAGCTGAGCTCCTTCGGCTTCGGCAGCACGTTCCACGCGGGTACGGTCACCTGCTCGGCGAAGGTGCCCTGGTAGCGCTCGGTCAGGATCGAGCGGGGCTCGTCCGGACCCACCCCGTGGCCGCTCTGGCCGATCACGGAGTGCAGGACGACCTCGTTGCCGTCCTGGTCGATCCCGGCGGCGTCGCAGCCGAGGATCATGGGGAGCTTGTCCTCCCCCAGACCGACCCCGCGCAGCGACCACAGGTCGTGGTGGTTGAGCGAGGCGGCCTTGACGTTCACGGTCACCCAGCCGGGCCGGGCCTCGGGCGCCGGGCGTTCGCCCAGCTCGAGGCCGCTGAGCGGCTGGTCACGGTCGATGCGGGCGGCGTAGGCGGCGAACATGTCCCGGACGCTACCGCCCGGTAGACACCGTGATCCATACCCTCCGCCGCCGACGGGGTGAGTTCTTCGTCGCACTCCCCGCCGCACGGGCGGCAGCACGGCGGGCAGCACGGGCGGGCAGCACGAAGGGCCCGCACGGCGAACCGTGCGGGCCCTTCGCAAGGGAGGTGGCGGGCTCAGGCCTGCTTGGTCTCCCAGAAGATGCGGTCGATCTCGGCGATGAGCTCCAGGGCCTTCTCACCGGTCTTCGGGTCGTTCGACGCCTTGGCGGCCGAGAGGGCCTTCAGGGTGTCGTTCACCAGCGTGTGCAGCTGGGGGTACTTCTCGAAGTGCGGGGGCTTGAAGTAGTCGCTCCACAGCACCGAGACGTGGTGCTTGGCGAGCTCCGCGCGCTGCTCCTTGATGACGATGGCGCGGGCGCGGAAGTCGGCGTCCTCGTTGGCCTGGTACTTCTCCTGGACGGCCTTGACCGACTCGGCCTCGATGCGGGCCTGGGCGGGGTCGTAGACACCGCAGGGAAGGTCGCAGTGGGCGCTGACCTTCACCTTCGGGGCAAACAGGCGGGAAAGCATTGAGCTCGTCCTCCTCGTGATCGTCTTCTCAGGTGGGAGATTACTCCGTGAGAAAGCCGATTTCGCGAGCGCCCCCATGGGCTTAGGACAAAAGTCCAGGGTCACTATGGACGCGGTGAACGAACGTACGGATCGCGCCGGGAGGTGTGACGTGCCGAAGGGGTGGGTGTCGAGGATGCCGATGCGGGTGCCGTTCCAGACGGTGGAGGTGTCCGGCCCCTCGATGGTGCCGACCCTGCTCGACGGGGACTGGCTGCTGGTCCGCTACGGCGCTCCGGTCCGCCCGGGGAACGTCGTCATCCTCCGCCACCCCTTCCAGCAGGACCTGCTCGTGGTCAAGCGGGCCGCCGAGCGGCGCGAGGGCGGCTGGTGGGTGCTGGGCGACAACGCCTTCGCGGGCGGCGACAGCACCGACTACGGCACGGTCCCCGAGGAGTTCGTCCTGGCGACCGTACGGCTGCGCTACCGCCCGCGGCGCCCCGATCAGACCTCGCTCTCCGCCCGCGTCTGGTGGGCGCTGTCGGCGCTGCGCCCGGTGTTCGCCGACCGTTCGGCCTCCAAGCGCTTGCGGGCGCGGTAGGCGGCGACGTTCGCGCGGGTGGCGCAGCGGTCGGAGCAGTAGCGGCGCGAGCGGTTGGTCGAGGTGTCGAGGTAGGCGTTGCGGCACGGCGGGGCCTGGCAGAGGCCGAGCCGGTCGGCGCCGTATTCCGTGAGGTGGATCGCGAGCCCCATCGCGGCGATGGCGGCGTACCCCGTCGTGGCGTTGGAGGGGTGCTCGGCCAGGTGCATGTGCCAGCGCGGCCGACCCTGTTCGTCGAGGTAGTCGTGGCCGGAGATCTGCGGGCTGACGGGGAACTCCAGCAGCAGCGAGTTCAGCAGGTCCACGGCGAGCGTCGAGTCCCCGCCGTCGGCCGCCTCGAAGATCGCGCGCAGCCGGGCGCGCACGGATCGGAAGCGGGTCACGTCCGCGTCCGTGACCCGGCGGCCCATCTGCGAGGCGGAGACGAAGAGGGCGCGGACGGCCTCGACGGAGGTGAGCGAGTCCTTGGCGCGGGCCGGCTCCTCGGTGTTGACGAGGCGCACGGCCCAGTCCGAGTAATGGGCCAGTTCCACTTGTAGTCCTTACGGCAGCGGTCTAGGGTCTGCACTGTCGACGGTAAGAGCCGGTTCAGTACTGAGGGTATTACGTACGAGACTGTGGAGGGATCACGGTGACGGGGACGGCAGCAGGTTCGGCCATCGGTACGGGCGCGGCGACGGGTGCGGTGACGGGGACGGGTACGGGCGCAGTGACGGATGCGGTGACGGGTACGGGTACGGCGGAGGACGGTGCGGGCACCGACTGGCAGGCCTGGCAGGACAGCTGGGACCGCCAGCAGGAGTGGTACATGCCCGACCGCGAGGAGCGGTTCCGCGTGATGCTGGACATGGTCGAGGCACTGGCGGGCACCGCGCCCCGGGTGCTCGACCTGGCGTGCGGTACGGGAAGTATCACGGACCGGCTCCTCAAGCGGTTCCCGGACGCCGTGAGCACCGGGGTGGATCTGGACCCCGCGCTGCTGACCATCGCCCGAGGGCACTTCGCCGGCGACCCGCGCGCCAGGTTCGTGACCGCCGACCTCAAGGACCCCGAGTGGGTCACCCGACTGCCGTACGCGTCCTACGACGCGATCCTGACCGCGACGGCCCTGCACTGGCTGCACAGCGGGCCGCTGGCGACGCTGTACGGGCAGCTCGTCCCGTTGCTCCGCACGGGCGGCGCCTTCATGAACGCCGACCACATGATCGACGAGTCCACCCCGCGCATCAACGCCGCCGAGCGCGCCCACCGGCACGCCGTGATGGAGCGTGCCCGGGGCGCGGGCGCGCTGGACTGGGCGGACTGGTGGGCCCTGGCCGCGCAGGACCCCGCGCTGGCCGAGCCCACCGCCCGCCGGTACGAGATCTACGGCGAGCACGCGGACGGCGACGCCCCGTCCGCCGAATGGCACGCCCGGACGCTGCTGGAGGCCGGCTTCGCGGAGGCCCGCCCGGTCTGGCGCTCCCCCTCCGACGCGCTGGTCCTCGCCCTGAAGTAGGTCGGAAGTCGGATTCCGAAGTCGGGCTCGGAGAGCGGGCTCCGAAGTCGGGCTCGGACGGCGAGCTCGGTGGTCGGCTCGGACGGCGAGCTCGGTGGTCGGCTCGGACGGCGAGCTCGGGAGCGGAGATCGGGCTCGGAAGTCGGGTGTCGAAGTAGGCCGGAAAGCGCCCCTGTGGTGTGCGTGGACGGCGTGTCGGGGGGTGGGCCGGGGCTTCGGCTGGCTGGGTGGCTTCGGGGGTGGGTCCCGTGGTGTGTGGGTCCCCTCGGCGCTTGACAGGGGCGGCCTGCAGGCCCTGCGGCAGGCCCACCCCGAGGGCTTCGGG
>NZ_JBIVNX010000070.1:0-33389 GCF_044753805.1 Streptomyces sp. NPDC093225 | reverse complement strand
CCTTCGGCCACCTCCGGCCCGGGCCTGCCTCCGGTCCAGCCTGCCACCCCCGTCAAGCGCCTCCCCCACACACCACGGGACCCACCGGCACCGCCAAGGATGTGCGGGGCGGGGGCGGTGTCAGGGGCTAGGCGGGGACGGAGGCTGCGGCTGCTGACGCGGCGGTGTCCCAGAAGGCCACGAGCTCGCGGGCGGTGGTGGCCGGGTCCTCGGCGTTGGGGGAGTGCTCCGTGCCGGGGACTACGGCCCGCCGGGCGCCCAGGCGCTGCGCCATGTCGTCCATGCGCGGCACCGGCCAGGCGTAGTCGACCTCGCCCGACAGGACCAGCTTCGGCAGCGCCGGGGCCGCCTCGGCCAGCTCCGCCACCCGGTCGGACTCGGCGATCAGCTGCCGGCCCGTGGCCATGAGCTGCCAGCGGCTGGTGGCCAGCCAGCGGCGGTGCAGGAAGTCCGCCAGCTCGGGGGAGTCCTGCAGGGCGTCCTCCGGGTCGTGGGCGCGCATGGCCTGCCAGACCGCTTCCATGTCGTCGCCCATCAGTTCCAGGCCGGCGACCAGGAGCTTCGTGCGCTCCTGCTGGTCCTCCGCGATGGCGGCGGGGCCGCTGCTCATGAGGGTGAGCGACCGGAACAGGCCGGGGGCGCGGATCACGGCGGCGCGGGAGACCAGACCGCCGAAGGAGTGCCCGAGCAGGTGGACCGGCTGCTCCGCCGCGCCCAGCGCCTCGGCCTGCGCGAGCAGGTCGCGGGCGAGCTCTTCCTGGGCGTACCCGGCCTCGTCGTCGGGGCCGGGCGTCTCGTGCTGGCCGCGGCCGTCGACGGCGACGACGTGGTAGCCGGCCGCGACGAGGGGCTCCAGGAGGCCGATGAAGTCTTCCTTGCTGCCCGTGAACCCGGGTACGAGCAGCGCGACGCCCTTCCCGCCCGAGGGTGGCACCGCCTCGTGGACGGCGAACCGGCCGCGGCTGGTCTCCAGGAGGCGGGCGACGGCGTGTTCCGGCAGCGTGAGCCGGGGCGGCTTGCTCATGCCCCCACGTTACCGACCGGTTGTGTTCCCCGGTTCGGCCACCCCGCCGCCACCGGACGCGCCCCGCGGCCCCAAGGCCCGCCGCCCCGAGGCCGGTCGCGCTGCGGCCGTTGTGCCCGACGCGGATGGCCTCTCCAAGGGAGCGGCCGTCCCGTGGTGTGTGGGGGAGGTGCTTGAGGCGGCATGGCAGGCTGGTCCGGAGGCAGGCCCGGGCCTGGGGTGGCCGAAGGCCAGGGGCGGAGCCCCCTCTTCCGTTCTAGTGGTCGTTGCAACACCCCAGCTCGGGGGATGCGATGGATTTCAAGGTCCGGGAGATTCGGACGGCTCAGGGGCCGAAGAAGTTGGTGCGTGAGCGGGAGACATACTTCCGGCTCATGCAGCAGGGCTTCAGCAACGAGCACGCGTGTCAGATCGTCGGTGTCAACGCGAAGACCGGGGTTCGATGGCGTCACGGTCGCAGCCCGCAGCGCGGGCGGAAGGCGGCACCGTCGGCTCGAGCGGTGGTGCCGCCCTCGGGTGCGTCCCGGTATCTGCACGAGGAAGAGCGGCTCTACATCGCGGACCGGCTGCGGGAGGAGGCGTCGGTCCGTGCCATCGCGGCCGAGCTGGGCCGCAGCCCCTCCACGGTCAGCCGGGAGATACGCCGCAACCGCACGGTCGACCCCCGCGGCCGGTGGCACTATCGGCCCTACGCCGCCCAGGCCCGCGCTGATGCCCGTCGGCGTCGCCCCAAGCCGGGGAAGATCCGCCGCAATCCTGAGTTGCGGGACTTCGTCCAGGCCGGCCTTGCCCGGCGGTGGAGCCCGCAGCAGATCTGCCAGGCTCTGCGGATGACCTTCCCCGACCGGCCGGAGATGCACGTGGTCCACGAGACCGTCTACCAGGCCCTCTACATCCAGGGCCGGGGCGAACTACGCCGCGAGGTGGCCCGCGCCCTGCGCAGTGGACGCACCCGCCGCAAGCCCCAGCGGCAGGCGGACTGCCGCCAGCCCCGCTTCAAAGATCCCATGGTCATGATCAGTGACCGGCCCGCAGAGGCGGAAGACCGGGCGGTGCCCGGTCACTGGGAGGGTGACCTGATCATCGGTAAGGACGGCGCCTCGGCCATCGGCACCCTGGTCGAGCGCGCCACCCGCTACGTCATGCTGCTGCACCTGCCCGACGGTCGCAGCGCCGAACACGTCCGCGACGCACTGGTGACCACCGTCAAAACCCTGCCCGGCCACCTCGTCCGTTCCCTGACCTGGGACCAGGGCA
Organism: Streptomyces sp. NPDC093225; assembly: GCF_044753805.1. Classification (NCBI taxonomy): domain Bacteria; kingdom Bacillati; phylum Actinomycetota; class Actinomycetes; order Kitasatosporales; family Streptomycetaceae; genus Streptomyces; species Streptomyces sp. NPDC093225. Next base: position 31,108 of record NZ_JBIVNX010000070.1, on the reverse strand, counting down.
GCGAGATGGCCGCGCATCTCTCCTTCACCATCGCCACCAACATCCCGGTCTACTTCTGCGACCCCGCCAGCCCATGGCAACGCGGCTCCAACGAGAACACCAACGGCCTGCTACGGCAGTACTTCCCCAAGGGCACCGACCTGAGCGTCCACACCCGCGAACACCTCGACGCCGTCGCCGCCGAACTCAACGGCCGCCCCCGCAAAACCCTCGACTGGCAAACCCCAGCCCAACGCCTGCATAGACTCCTCACGGCCTAACCAACACGACCACGTGTTGCAACGACCCCTAGAAACCGCCCCTTGCCCCAGGGGTGGGCCTGCCGCAGGGCCTGCAGGCCATGACGGGTCAAGCACCGAGGGGACCCACACACCACGGGACGGCCCACGAAGCGAGCCCCCACCCCCCGATCGCCCCGCCTCCGATCGCTCTCGCCCCCCGCGCCCGCCCGTCCAAGCCCCCGCCGCCGGACACGCGAAAGGCCCGGCCCCACAGGGGGCCGGGCCTTTCACACAGCGGGTCAGGACTCCTGGGAGTCCGCCGGCTTGCGGGTCGCACGGCGGCGACGCGGCTTCGGCTCGTCCGACGCGGCCGGAGCCTCCGCGGCCGGAGCCTCGGCCTCGGCCGGGGCCGACGCGGCACGCGTACGGCGGCGACGCGGCTTCGCCGGCGCCTCCTCCGCGGCCGGGGCGTCGGCCACGACGGCCTCCCCGGCCTGGGCCGGGACCTCGACGACGGCGGTCTCGGCCACCGCGTCGGACGCGGCGGCGCGGGTGCGGCGGCGGCGCGGCTTGGCCGGGGCCTCCTCCGCGACGGCGGTGTCGGCGGCGGGAGCCTCGACGACGGCGGTCTCGGCCACCGCGTCGGACGCGGCGGCGCGGGTGCGGCGGCGGCGCGGCTTGGCCGGGGCCTCCTCCGCGACGGCGGCGTCGACGGCCGGGGCCTCGACCACGGCGGCCTCGGCCACCGCGGCCTCGGCGGTGGAGGCGCCAGCGGCACGGGTACGGCGCCGGCGCGGACGCTTCGGGCCCGCCTCCGCGGACTCGGACGCCACGGCGGAACCCTCGGTGCCCTCGGCGGTGGCCACGGCCTCGGCCGCGTCCGGGCCGATGTCCGCCCCGCCGCGCGTCCGGCGGCGCTGCCGCGGCGTACGGGTGCGGGCCGGGCGCTCCTCGGCCGGAGCGGCCGACGAACGGCGGCCGCGGCCGCCCGGCTCGCCCAGGTCCTCGATCTCCTCGGCCTTCAGGCCGGCCCGGGTGCGCTCGGCACGCGGCAGGATGCCCTTGGTCCCGGCCGGGATGTTCAGCAGCTCGTAGAGGTGCGGGGAGGTCGAGTACGTCTCCTCCGGCTCGTGGAAGTCCAGCTCCAGCGCCTTGTTGATCAGCTGCCAGCGCGGGATGTCGTCCCAGTCGACCAGGGTGATGGCGGTGCCCTTCGCGCCCGCGCGGCCGGTGCGGCCGACCCGGTGCAGGAAGGTCTTCTCGTCCTCGGGGGACTGGTAGTTGATGACGTGCGTGACGCCCTCGACGTCGATGCCGCGTGCGGCGACGTCGGTGCAGACGAGCACGTCGACCTTGCCGTTGCGGAAGGCCCGCAGGGCCTGCTCGCGCGCGCCCTGGCCGAGGTCGCCGTGCACGGCGCCGGACGCGAAGCCGCGGCGCTCCAGCTGCTCGGCGATGTCGGCGGCGGTGCGCTTGGTGCGGCAGAAGATCATCGCCAGCCCGCGGCCCTCGGCCTGCAGGATGCGGGAGACCATCTCCGGCTTGTCCATGGAGTGCGCACGGAACACGTGCTGCGTGATGTTCGCGACCGTCGCGCCCTCGTCGTCCGGCGAGGTCGCGCGGATGTGGGTGGGCTGAGACATGTAGCGGCGGGCCAGGCCGATGACGGCGCCCGGCATGGTCGCCGAGAACAGCATGGTCTGGCGCTTCGGCGGAAGCAGGTTGATGATCTTCTCGACGTCGGGCAGGAAGCCCAGGTCGAGCATCTCGTCGGCCTCGTCGAGGACGAGCGCCTTGACGTGGGACAGGTCGAGCTTCTTCTGCCCGGCCAGGTCCAGCAGGCGGCCCGGGGTGCCGACGATCACGTCGACGCCCTTCTTGAGGGCCTCGACCTGGGGCTCGTACGCGCGGCCGCCGTATATGGCCAGGACGCGGACGTTGCGGACCTTTCCGGCGGTCAGCAGGTCGTTGGTGACCTGGGTGCACAGCTCACGGGTCGGTACGACCACGAGCGCCTGCGGCGCGTCGGTGAGCTGCTCGGGCTTGGCGCGGCCCGCCTCGACGTCCGCGGGGACGACGACGCGCTCCAGCAGGGGAAGGCCGAAGCCGAGCGTCTTGCCCGTACCGGTCTTCGCCTGGCCGATGACGTCCGTGCCGGAGAGGGCGACGGGGAGGGTCATCTCCTGGATGGGGAAGGGGGTCACGATGCCGACGGCTTCGAGGGCCTCGGCGGTCTCGGGAAAGATCCCGAGCTCTCGGAACGTAGTCAGGGTGCTGCCTCTTCTGTGAGACGCGGCGCGAGGCGGCGAGAGGGGGTCTTACCGTGCCTGGCATAGCTCCCCCGGCTCATCGCCGGGGGCACCTCCGGTCTCGGCTCGAAGAGAGCCGCCTGGCCGGATGACGCGGGACCACTGCCTTCGCTCAAGCGCTCGTGCCGCTGAGGGGGCCCCTCATGGCGGTGGAGCGCGTAAGCGCGCACCGCATCGAGGGCGGTCGGTTGGAGCCGATCGGGCCACCGACCGGGCATCCTCATTCGGATGGCCCGCCGAGTATCCGGCAGGCGCTATAGCACTGTACCCCGGATTCGCGCAGGTTTGTTGGGTGAATTCATCACGGCGGCGTGTACAGGGTGACTGACCAGGCACTTCCGCCTGTGTCCGGGCGGGCTATTGTGCGGTTCATGGAGACCGCTGAGAACGCCGAGAACGCCGAGAACACCCCGAACACCGAGTCCGCGACCGGCGCCGAGGAGCAGCCCGTGGGCATCGCCGCCCAGGACTGGGCGACCGCCGCCGCCTCGCCGCAGTACCGCGCGGCCGTGGTGGACCTGCTGGGTGCCCTGGCGTACGGCGAGCTCGCGGCCTTCGAGCGGCTCGCCGAGGACGCGAAGCTGGCCCCCACGCTCGCCGACAAGGCGGAGCTGGCGAAGATGGCCTCCGCCGAGTTCCACCACTTCGAGCGGCTGCGCGACCGGCTGGCCGCGGTGGACGTGGACCCGACCGAGGCCATGGAGCCCTTCGCGAAGGCCCTGGACGACTTCCACCGCCAGACCGCCCCCTCCGACTGGCTGGAGGGCCTGGTCAAGGCGTACGTCGGCGACTCGATCGCCAGCGACTTCTACCGCGAGGTCGCCACCCACCTCGACTCCGACACCCGCTCCCTGGTCCTGGGCGTGCTGGACGACACCGGCCACGGCAACTTCGCCGTGGAGAAGGTCCGGGCCGCCATCGAGGCCGACCCGCGCGTCGGCGGCCGGCTGGCCCTGTGGGCGCGCCGCCTGATGGGCGAGGCCCTGTCGCAGGCCCAGCGCGTGGTCGCCGAGCGCGACGCCCTGTCGACGATGCTGGTCGGCGGCGTGGACGGGATGGCCGCGGGCTTCGACCTCGCCGCGGTCGGCGAGATGTTCACCCGCATCACCAAGGCCCACACCAAGCGCATGGCCGCCCTGGGCCTCGCCGCCTGACCACCGGCCCGACCGGTTCCCCCGGGGGGCGCGCCACGGGCCCGCCTCCCGGTCCCGTCCGCTCCCCGGCCCGTCGGCGCCCGCGCGCCCCTCGCGCCGGTTTCACCCTCCGGAGGGGAGGGAGAACGGCGCCCTGCCCGTCGGGCGGGTCCGCAGCAGCAGGGACAGGGCCGCCGCGCCCACCAGGGCGGCGCCCAGCAGCGACACGGCGAGCGTCCGGTGCCCGGGCCCCAGGGCGTAGTGCGTGAGGTAGCCGCCGAACATCGCCCCCAGCGCCCCCGTGACCAGCACGACGCGTGCGGACGGCAGCCGCCCGGGCAGTCTCCTGACGGCCAGCCAGGACAGGGCGAGACCCAGAACAGCGGAGCCGAACGCTTCCACCACGAGCATCAAGTCCCTCCCGCACGGCCAGGGGCAAATCGGGTCGTAGGCGGTCCTACCCGAAGCGTGCGGCGCACAACCCTCGGCCACCCCGGCGGGCACGGAAACGGCCCGGTGGGAGGAACCACCGGGCCGTTTCTCTCAGTTGTGTGTTACGAGGGTCCGACGGGACCCCTGCGCACCGGTTACGCGGCGCCGAACCCGACCTTGCGCACCGACGGCTCGCCGATGTCGACGTACGACAGCCGGTCGGTCGGGATCAGGACCTTGCGACCCTTGATGTCCGTCAGGCTGAGCAGCTGAGTCTTGCCGGTGAGGGCGTCGGCGACGACAGCCTCCAGCTCCTCGGCGCTCAGTCCGCTCTCCAGCACGATCTCCCGGGGTGCGTGCTGCACGCCGATCTTGACCTCCACGGCTATGTCCCTCCGACGGTCCGGGGCGCGCGATCACCGCGCCGTACCCGGACACAGTAGCCCGGCGAGCGCAGGCCACGCCGCGCCTGCGCCACGCTGCGAGCGAACACGGTGCGGGAACACCGCCGGGGCATCAGCCCTGGCCCTGCTCCTGGCCGTGCAGCGGGAAGCCGGCGATGCCGCGCCAGGCCAGCGAGGTCAGGAGCCCGACCGCCTTGTCGCGGTCCACGGGGCTCTCGCTCGACAGCCAGTACCGGGCCACCACCTGCGAGACCCCGCCGAGGCCCACGGCCAGCAGCATGGCCTCGTCCTTGGCCAGGCCGGTGTCCTCGGCGATCACGTCGGAGATCGCCTCCGCGCACTGCAGCGAGACCCGGTCCACGCGCTCGCGCACCGCGGGCTCGTTCGTCAGGTCGGACTCGAAGACGAGGCGGAACGCGCCGCCCTCGTCCTCCACGTAGGCGAAGTACGCGTCCATCGTCGCGGCCACGCGCTGCTTGTTGTCGTTCGTCGACTCCAGTGCCGTCCGCACCGCCAGGAGCAGCGCCTCGCAGTGCTGGTCCAGCAGTGCCAGGTACAGGTCGAGCTTGCCGGGGAAGTGCTGGTACAGCACCGGCTTGCTCACTCCCGCGCGCTCCGCGATGTCGTCCATCGCCGCCGCGTGGTACCCCTGTGCCACGAAGACCTCCTGGGCCGCGCCCAGGAGCTGGTTGCGTCGGGCTCGGCGCGGCAGGCGTGTGCCCCGCGGGCGCGCCGCCTCGGTCTGCTCGATGGCTGTCACGCCGCCTCCCACTTTCTCTCTGTCGTGCGCGCTGTGCGCCGCCGCGTGCGCTGCGCGCCGCGCCCGCCATCGTACTTTTCGGTAACCGAATCTGGAGGGTCCGGACCGACTTTTCTCGGTGTACGGACAACGGCGGGCACCGTGCGGACCTGTACGAATACCCCGTACTCCGCTTCCGGACGCCCGCCGGGCCGGGTCCCGCCCGGCACTGCTCAGCGGTAGTCGTCCTCGTCGAGCGAGACGACGCGCGCCTGTTCGACCGCGTCCGCCTCCGGGGTCTCGACCCGGTCGTCCGCGGTGAGGGGTTCGTCCTCGCGGGGGTTCAGCTCGGTGTGCTGTTCGGCCGCGTCCGCCTCCGGGGCCTCGGCGTCGAGCGCCTCCTGGAACCTGTCCTGAAAGGTGTCCGGCTCCGCGGGATCGACAGTCATGTGGCTCCCCTCTTTCCCTTGTCACTACGAGCCTAGGAGAGTCAGAGGTGCGCCGCTACGCGGATCTGTGAGGGCGAACACACGAGGGCGCGCGTGATCGTCTCGTAACATTGCCCCCATGTCTTCGACCGAGCTGCCGGGAGTCCGCGCCACCACAGCGGCGTCGTCCCAGGTGGGCGCCGTGCGGGTGGCCGAGGGGGAGCAGCTGCGCCGGGTGTCGCTGCCCGGTCTGACGCTGAGCGTCCGGTCCCGGCCGCCGGCCCGAACCGGGCTGCCGCCGGCCCTGTACGTCCACGGCCTCGGCGGTTCCTCGCTGAACTGGTCGGATCTCATGGAGCGGCTGGAGGGCGACGTCGACGGCGAGGCCCTCGACCTGCCCGGGTTCGGTGACTCCCCGCCGCCCGACGACGGAAACTACTCCGTCACCGGGCTGGCCCGCGCGGTCATCCGCCACCTCGACGCGAGCGGGCGAGGTCCCGTCCACCTGTTCGGCAACTCGCTGGGCGGCGCCGTCACCACAAGGGTGGCCGCGGCGCGCCCGGACCTGGTCCGCACCCTCACCCTCGTCTCGCCCGCCCTGCCGGAGCTGCGGGTGCAGCGCTCGGCGGTGCCGACGGCACTGCTCGCCGTGCCGGGCGTGCCCGCGCTGTTCACCCGGCTGACCAGGGACCTCACCGCGGAGCAGCGGGTCCGCGGGGTGCTGGGGCTCTGCTACGGGGACCCGTCGCGGGTCACGCCCGAGGGGTTCCGGGACGCGGTGGAGGAGATGGAGCGGCGCATGACGCTGCCGTACTTCTGGGACGCGATGGCCCGTTCCGCCCGCGGGATCGTGGACGCGTACACGCTGGGCGGGCAGCATGGGCTCTGGCGCCAGGCGGAGCGCGTACTGGCCCCGACGCTGCTCGTGTACGGCGGCCGGGACCAGCTCGTGTCGTACCGGATGGCGCGCAAGGCCGCTGCCGCGTTCCGCGGATCGCGGCTCCTGAGCCTGCCGGAGGCGGGGCACGTGGCGATGATGGAGTACCCCGACGTGGTCGCGGACGCCTTCCGCGGCCTGCTGCGGGACACCGACCGCACGGCGGCGGACGACGAGGGTGGGAGCTGAGGCGGCGGTGGGACGACATAGCCGCAAGGGGCCGCCGCCGGCGGCCTCCACGGAACCGACGGCGGCCCATCCGGGGTACGCCCCCGCCGGGGCCGCACGGCCCGCGTCCGCCGACGCGGGAGCCGTCTACGGCGACTGGCGCGGTGTCCCGCGGCCCGCGCAGGACGCGTACGACACGGGGTCCTTCGCCGCCTTCCAGGACACCGGGTCCTACGCCGCGGTCCACGAGACCGGCGGCTTCGCCGCGGTGCAGCAGGAGACCGGCGGTTTCGACGCCTTCCGGGACACCGGGGGGTTCGCGCAGGTGCAGGACCCGGGGGGCTTTTCGCATGCCCGGGCGACGGGTGAGTTCCAAGGGGCCCGGGGGGCGGGCCACTTCGCACCCGGTCACGAGGACCCGTACGAGACGGGGGCCTTCCCGTCCGTGCACGAGACCGGCGGCTTCCCGTCGGTGCACGACACCGGCGGCTTCCCGTCCCCGCACGACACCGGTGCCTTCGAAGCCGTCGGGCGTACGGGGGAGTTCGAGGCGTTCCGCGATACCGGCGCGTTCCCGCGGGTGCAGGACACGGGGGGCTTTCCGCATGCCCGCGCGGCGGGCGGCGTCCAAGAGGCCCGCCCCGCCGGCCACTTCGCGCCGTCGCGCCAGGCCCCGTACGACACCGGGGCCGGGCCGTCCGCGCGCGACACCGGCGGCTTCGCCGCGGTGCGCGACACCGGTGCCGTCCCCCGCGCGACCGGCACGGGGGCGTTCCCCCGCGTCGGCGACACCGGCGCGTTCCCGCCCGTGCACGACGCCGCCGGGTCCCCCCGCGGCGCGGGCGCCGGCACCCGCCGGGCGCCGGCGGAGGACGTGGTGCCCACCGTGCCCCGGCCGCGGCGCGAGGACGAGGTCGCGTCCCGGCGCGGCGGGCTGCGGGTGCGGACGTACACCGGCATCGCCGCCGCCGCGGTGACCGTGGCGCTCGCCGTCGTGGTCGCCGGCCAGGTCACGGGCGACGACGGCGACCGGGTCGGCGCGCGCGCCGCCGACGACGGCGACCAGCGCGGCGGGGCCGCCTCGGCCGCCTCGCGCTCCGACGACCGCACGACCCCGGCGGCCACGCCCGCCGCGCCCGCGGCGGCGCTCACCTTCGAGCAGAAGATGGCCCAGCAGTACCCCCTCGACCCCAAGCTCCAGGGGTCGGGACAGTTCGAGACCGTGCCCGGTGCCGCCCCCGCCCCCGGCAAGGGCCGCAAGGTCCGCTACCGCGTGGACATCGAGAAGGGGCTCGCCCTGGACGGCGCGCTCTTCGCCGAGGCCGTGCAGCGCACCCTCAACGACCGCCGCAGCTGGGCCCACGACGGCGACATGACCTTCGAGCGGGTGTCCTCCGGCGAGTCCGACTTCGTGATCACCCTGGCCAGCCCCGGCACCACCGGCACCTGGTGCGCCAAGTCCGATCTCGACACCACCGAGCAGAACGTCTCCTGCGACTCGGCCAAGACCGAGCGCGTGATGATCAACGCCTTCCGGTGGGCGCAGGGCGCGGTCACGTTCGGCGCGGACAAGATGTTCGCCTACCGCCAGATGCTGATCAACCACGAGGTCGGCCACCGACTCGGTCACGGCCACGTGAACTGCCGCACATCCGGCGCGCTCGCGCCGATCATGCAGCAGCAGACCAAGTCCCTCGACCTCGACGGCATCAAGTGCCGGCCCAACCCCTGGGTGTATCCCGGGAGTTGAGCCGTGTGACCGCTCCCGCCGACGACCCCCGCGGGTGCCGTGCGGGGGCCCCGTGGCGGGTGCCGGCTCCGGCCGCGCTCCACCGCGCGGCTTTGACATCGACGGGTCGATCGGCAATCGTTCTGGGCATGTCGACCCACCACGCCGCCTCCGCGAGCGCCGCCATCGAGCTGGCGCTGCTCGGCGTGACCGCGCACAGCGTGGCCGACATCCTCTGTAGCTGACGCCTGCCTGAGCGCGCGCGTCGACCGTCACTTCGCGATTTCCGCCGCGCCCGGGCCTCCCCACGCCCGCAGGCGCGGCTTCGTGCTTTCCGCACCGCCTCCCCCCGCACTTCCTGGTGCGGCCCGGTGTGCCCTTCGCCGCCCCTCGCGGGACATTTCCCCTGAAATCCTTCCTGCCGAGAGGTTCCCGTTCCGATGCGTCTCCAGTCCCAGATATCCCGCGGCGTGGCCGCGGCCGCCGTCAGCGTCGTCCTGGCGGGGGGCGCGGTCGCGTGCGGTCCCCAGGACGGCTCGGCCGAGAACGGCGGCACGGCCGGAGCGGCGGGCCAGCCCCGCAAGGGCGGCACGCTCACCGTCCTCAACTCCGACCCCCAGAACGACTTCGACCCCGCGCGCCTCTACACCTCCGGCGGCGGCAACGTCCCGTCGCTGGTCTTCCGCACGCTCACCACCCGCAACCGCGAGAACGGCGCCGCCGGCACCAAGGTCGTCCCCGACCTCGCCACCGACACCGGCCGTCCCAACGCGGACGCCACCGAGTGGACGTACACCCTCAAGGACGGCCTCAAGTACGAGGACGGCACCCCGATCACCAGCGCCGACATCAAGTACGGCATCGAGCGGTCCTTCGCCGCCGAGCTCTCCGGCGGCGCCCCCTACCTGCGCGACTGGCTGGTCGGGGGCGAGCGGTACCAGGGCCCCTACAAGGACAAGAAGGGCCTGGACTCGATCGTCACCCCGGACGCCCGGACGATCGTCTTCAAACTGCGCAAGCCCGAGGGCGAGTTCCCCTTCGTCGCCACCCAGACCCAGTTCGCGCCCGTCCCCAAGGCCAAGGACACCGGCGCGAAGTACGAGGAGCACCCCGTCTCCTCCGGCCCGTACAAGGTCGTCAGGAACGAGAACGACGGCGAGCGCCTCGTCCTGGAGCGCAACCCGCACTGGTCCGAGGCCACCGACGCCGAGCGCAAGGCCTACCCCGACACCATCGACGTCCGCTCCGGCCTCGACCCCGCCGTCATCAACCAGCGCCTGTCCACGAGCACCGGCCCCGACGCGGCCGCCGTCACCACGGACACCAACCTCGGCCCGGCCGAACTCGCCCAGATCACCGGCAACGAGGAGCTCGCCTCCAGGGTCGGCACCGGCCACTTCGGCTACACCAACTACCTGGCGTTCAACCCGAAGGTGAAGCCCTTCGACAACCCCAAGGTGCGCCGGGCGATCTCCTACGCGATCAACCGCACCAGCGTCGTCAACGCCGCCGGCGGCTCCGCCCTCGCCGAGGCCGCCACCACCTTCCTGCCCGAGCAGGCGGCCTTCGGCCACACGCCGTACGACCACTTCCCGGCCGGCAAGGCCGGCGACCCGGCCAAGGCCAAGGCCCTGCTGAAGGAGGCCGGCTTCGCCGACGGCCTGACCGTCACGCTCACCCACTCCACCGCCCAGAACCGCCAGACCAGCCCCGAGGTCGCCACCGCCGTCCAGCAGGCGCTGGCCGCCGCCGGCATCACGGTCAAGCTCGAGGGCCTGGAGAACAACGCGTTCAACGAGCGCCGCTGGGACGCCAAGAACACCCCCGGGTTCTTCATCTCCCGCTGGGGCGCCGACTGGCCCTCCGGCGGCCCCTTCCTGGCCCCGATCTTCGACGGCCGGCAGATCGTCACCAACGGCTCCAACTACAACCACGCGCAGCTGAACGACCCCGCGGTCAACAAGGAGATCGACGAGATCAACAAGCTGACCGACCTGAACGCCGCCGCCAAGCGCTGGGGCGCCCTCGACCGGAAGATCGGCGAGCAGGCCCTCGACGTCCCGCTCTTCCACCCCGTCTACAAGCGGCTGGTCGGCAAGGACGTCAAGAACGTCGTCATCAGCGACTGGACCGGCGTCCTCGACATCTCGCAGGTGTCGGTGAAGTGACCGCCGTACCGTCCACCCGCCCGGCCCCGGCCGGACCCGCGGCGGGGGCCACCGCCCCCGCCGCGGGCGCCGCCCGCCAGGCCTGGCGCCGGCTGCGCCGCCGGCCCGCCGCCCTCGCGGCGGCCGGCGTGCTGGCCCTGCTCGTCCTCCTCGCCCTCGCCGCCCCCCTCCTCGCCCACCTGGTCGGGCAGGACCCGAACGCCTTCCACGACGACCTCGTGGACTCGGCCCGCGGCGGCGTCCCCGTCGGCTCCTTCGGCGGCGCGAGCGCCGAGCACTGGCTCGGCGTCGAACCCGGCACCGGCCGCGACCTGTTCACCCGCCTCCTGTACGGCGCCCGCGTCTCGCTGCTGGTCGCCCTCGGCGCCACCGTCGTCCAGGTCCTCGTCGGCATCGCCGCCGGGCTCACCGCCGCCCTCGGCAACCGCTTCGTCGACGCGGTCGTCGGCGGCGCCACCGACGTGATGATCGCGCTGCCCGGCCTCGTCCTCGGCATCGCCCTGACCGCCGTCGTCCCCGCCGACTTCCCCCGCCCCCTGCTGCTCGTCCTGATCATCGGACTGCTCGGCTGGGGCGGCACCGCCCGGGTCGTCCGCGCCCAGACCCTGTCCCTGCGCGGGCTGGACTTCGTCGAGGCCGCCCGGCTCTCGGGCCGCGGCCGCCTGGCCGTCGCACGCCGCGAGCTGCTGCCCTCGCTGGCCGCACCCGTGATCACGTACGCGGCGATCCTGCTGCCCGCCAACATGGTCACCGAGGCCTCCCTCTCCTTCCTCGGCATCGGCGTCAAGCCGCCCACCCCCTCCTGGGGGCAGATGCTGTCCGGCGCCCAGACCTGGTTCCTGGCGGATCCCGCCTACGTCCTGCTGCCCGCCGGACTCCTCTTCGTCACCGTCCTCGCCTTCACCGTCCTCGGCGACGCGGTGCGCGCCGCCCTCGACCCGCGCGAGGCCGGGCGGCTGCGGGTGGGCACGCGGAAGGCGCGCACCCGTACGGCCCGCACCACCCCGAAGGGAGCCGGAGCGTGACCCGCTTCGTCCTCAAGCGCACCGCGGGCGCCCTGCTCGTGCTGCTCCTGCTGTCCGCGGCCGTCTACGGCCTCTTCTACCTCGCCCCCGGCGACCCCGCGCGACTGGCCTGCGGCGAGCGCTGCAACCCGCAGCAGATCGCCCAGGTGCGCGAGCAGCTCGGCCTGAACGACCCGGTCCTCACCCAGTACGGCCACTTCCTCCAGGGCCTGGTCGCCGGCCGCGACTACTCGGCCGGCACCGCGGTCCTGCACTGCGACGCGCCCTGCCTCGGCTTCTCGTACCAGAACGACCAGCAGGTCACCGAGATCATCCTCGACCGGCTGCCCGCGACCTTCTCGCTCGCCCTCGGCGCCCTGGTCATCTGGCTCGTCATCGGTGTCGGCAGCGGAGTCCTGTCCGCGCTGCGCCGCGGCGGGCTCACCGAACGCGCCCTGACCGTCCTCACCCTCGCCGCCACCGGCACGCCCGTCTTCATCCTGGGCCTGCTCCTGCTCATGGCCGTGTGCGCCTACCTGCAATGGCTGCCGTTCCCGACGTACGTGCCCTTCTCCGACGACCCCGAGCAGTGGGCCTGGAACCTGCTCCTGCCCTGGGTCACCCTCGGCTTCTTCGAGAGCGCCAAGTACGCCCGGCTCACCCGCAGCTCCACCCTCGAAACCCTGGCCGAGGACCACATCCGCACCTTCCGCGCCTACGGCGTGGGGGAGCGGGCCGTGGTCGTGCGGCACGCGCTGCGCGGCGCCGTCCCGCCCGTGGTCGCGCTGAGCGCGATCGACCTCGGCACGATGATGGGCGGCGCCGTGCTCACCGAGTCCCTCTTCGGGATCCCCGGGCTCGGCAAGACCCTCATCGACGGGGTGCGGGTGGTCGACCTGCCCGTGGTCGTGGGCGTCGTCCTCGTCATCGGCGCGGCCGTCGTCGTGGCGGGCGCCCTCGCCGACCTCCTCTACGCCGCCGCGGACCGAAGGGTGGCCCTGGCATGAGCACGCATCCCGTCCAGCCCCTCGTCGAGGTCACGGACCTGTCCGTCGACTTCCCCGTCGGGGAGTCCGGCGCGTCCGTACGGGCCGTCGACGGCCTCTCGTTCACCCTGGCCCCCGGCCGGGCGCTCGGCATCGTGGGCGAGTCCGGCAGCGGCAAGTCCACGGTCGCCGCGGCCCTGCTCGGCCTGCACCAGGGCACCGGCGCCCGGCTGACCGGCACGGTCCGGGTGGCCGGCACGGACGTGACCACCGCCGGTCCCGCCGAGCTCCGCCGGCTGCGCGGCGGGCGCGCGGCGATGGTCTTCCAGGACCCGCTCAGCTCCCTCGACCCGTACTACGCGGTCGGCGACCAGATCGCCGAGGTCCACCGGGTGCACCACGACGTCTCCCGGCGCGCCGCCCGCGCCCGCGCCGTCGAGGTGCTGGACCGGGTGGGCATCCCCGACGCGGTACGCCGCTCCCGCGCCCGGCCGCACGAGTTCAGCGGCGGCATGCGCCAGCGGGCCCTGATCGCCATGGCCCTGGCCTGCGACCCGGACCTGCTCATCGCGGACGAGCCCACCACCGCGCTCGACGTCACCGTGCAGGCCCAGATCCTCGACCTGCTCCACGGCCTGCGCGAGGAGCGCGGCCTCGGCCTGCTGCTGGTCACGCACGACGTCGGCGTGGCGGCGGAGAGCGTGGACGACCTCCTGGTCATGAAGTCCGGCTCCGCGGTGGAACGCGGCCCGGTGGCCACCGTCCTCGCGACCCCGACCGAGGCCTACACGCGCGCCCTCCTGGCGGCCGTACCGCGACTGGAACCGACCGACGGCGCGGGGGCCGCTCCCGCCGGCGCGACGTCGGACGCACGCGTACCCGCCCCCACCCCCGCACAGCCCCCGGCCCCCGTCGTCGAAGCCGTGGACCTCCGCCGCGAGTTCGGCCGCGGCAGACGCAAGGTCACCGCGGTGGACGGCGTCTCGCTCAGCCTCGCCCCCGGCGAGACCCTCGGCATCGTCGGCGAGTCCGGCAGCGGCAAGTCCACCCTCGGCCGCATGCTCGTCGGACTGCTCGCCCCCACCGGAGGAGAGGTCCGCCACGACGGCACCCCCACCACCGGCATCGCCGCGGGCGCCCAGATGGTCTTCCAGGACCCCGGCTCCTCCCTCAACCCCCGCCGCAGCGTCGGCGAGTCCATCGCCGACCCGCTGCGCGCCGCCGGGGAACGCGACGAGGGAGCGGTCCGGTCCCGCGTCGCCGAACTGCTGGCACGCGTCGGCCTCGACCCGACCCACTACGACCGCTACCCGCACGAGTTCAGCGGCGGCCAGCGCCAGCGCGTCGGCATCGCCCGCGCCCTGGCCCCCCGCCCCCGTCTGATCGTCTGCGACGAGCCCGTCTCGGCCCTCGACGTGACCACGCAGGCCCAGGTCACCGCCCTGCTCACCGAACTCCAGCAGGAACTCGGCCTCGCCCTGGTGTTCATCGCCCACGACCTGGCCGTCGTACGCCAGGTCAGTGACCGGGTCGCCGTCATGCGGCAGGGCCTGGTCGTCGAGGAGGGCCCGGTCGACGAGGTGTACGGCGCCCCGCGGCACCCGTACACCCGCCGACTGCTCTCGGCCGTCCCCTCCCTGGACCCCGCCCTCGCCGCGGCCCGCCGGACCGATCGCCGAGAACTCGCGCCGGTCTGAGCAAGGGGCCGCCCCGGGAGGTGCGACCCCCGGGGCGGTCGCCGCGGTGCGACAGGTCCGCCGCGGCGTCCCGTGGCGGACCCTCCGGTGCGAGGGACTCGAGGGAGTCGGCCGTCCCGTGGTGTGTGGGGGAGGTGCTTGAGGCGGTAGGGCAGGCTGGTCCGGAGGCAGGCCCGGGCCAGGGGTGGCCGAAGGCCAGGGCGAAGCCCCTTGCCCCTGGGGTGGGCCTGCCGCAGGGCCTGCAGGCCCTGCCGGGTCAAGCACCGAGGGGACCCACGCACCACGGGACGGCCCCGCGAAGCGAGCCCCTGACGCGGTGTGCCGCGTCGCGTGTGCTGCGCGGCGGTGTCGGGGCGGGCTCGCTGCGAGGCCGCCCCGTGCTGTGCGGGTCCCCTTGGTGCTTGACGCGTCGCGGCCTGCAGGCCCTGCGGCAGGCCCACCTCTGGGCTTCGGGGCTTCGCCCTGGCCTGCGGCCACCCAGACCCGGGCCCGCCTCCGGACCAGCCTGCCACGACGCGTCAAGCACCTCCCCCACACATCACGGGGCGGCACTCCCGTGATGCGTTGCACCGGGTGACCCGCCACGAACGCGGCGAACGCCCCCGCACACCGAGCAAGGCCACGGCTGGGCCTCCACCCGCGCTCACCCACCCGGCCCACCGGCGGGGCGGGCCCCCGGCGGCCCCCGCAGGATGGGGCGTATGTCGCGAACCGTCACGCTGCGCACGGCAGCCCTCGCCCTCGCCGCGGCGGCCCTCGTGCCCCTGACCGGCTGCTCCGACGACGACGGAAGTCAGAAGGCCCGGCCGAAGTCACTCTCCTGGGCGCCCTGCCCCGCGCCGGCCCCGGCCGAGGGCACCGGCGACGCCCCGGGCAAGGAGTGGGAGTGCGCGGCCCTGGACGTACCCCTCGACTACAGCCGGCCCGACGGCGAGACCATCGAGCTCGCCGTCATCCGGTCCCGCGCCAAGAACCAGAAGGAGCGCATCGGCTCGCTGATCTACAACTTCGGCGGCCCCGGCGGCTCCGGCGTGGCCACCCTGCCCAGCGCCGCCAAGGACTACGCACGCCTGAACGAGCGCTACGACCTGGTCAGCTTCGACCCGCGCGGGGTCGGCCGCAGCGCCGCCGTGCGCTGCGAGGACGACCAGCAGCTCGACGCGTACTACGCCGTGGACGGCACCCCCGACACCCCCGCCGAGGTGCAGACCTTCGTCGACAACTCCAAGCGGTACACCGCCGCCTGCCAGCAGAAGTCCGGCCGGGTCCTGCCGTACGTCGGCACGCTCAACGCCGCCCGCGACCTCGACCGGCTGCGCGAGGCCCTCGGCGACGACAAGCTCCACTACTTCGGCATCTCCTACGGCACCGAGCTCGGCGGCGTGTACGCCCACCTCTTCCCGCAGAACATCGGCCGGGCGGTCTTCGACGCCGTGGTCGACCCCACCAAGACCGCGCTCCAGGGCTCGCTGGGCCAGGCCAAGGGCTTCCAGCTGGCCCTCGACAACTTCGCCAAGGACTGCGTCGACCGCGGCGACGCCTGCCGCCTCCAGGGCAGCACCGTCAAGGAGATCGAGGACAACATCGTCGCCCTGCAGAAGTCCCTCGAGACCCAGCCGATCCCCGGCATCGGCGACCGCAAGCTGACCGCGACCGCCGCCACCGGCGGCATCGCCCAGGCCCTCTACTCCAAGGACTACTGGCCGCTGCTGGAACAGGGGCTGGACGAGGCCGAGGGCGGCCAGGGCCAGCTCCTGCTCGCCCTGTCCGACGCGATGAACGGCCGCAACCCGGACGGCACGTACAGCAACATCGGAGCCGCCAACACCGCCATCAACTGCGCCGACTCCAAGGACCGCTACTCCCTGGAGCGGACCAGGGCCGAGCTGCCCGGGTTCCGGGCCGCCTCACCGGTCTTCGGCGACTACCTCGGCTGGGCCATGATGAGCTGCACGCCCTGGCCGGTGCCCGGCGCCTGGCAGACCCCGGACGTGAGCGCGCCCGGCGCGGCGCCGATCGTGGTGATCGGCAACACCGGCGACCCGGCGACGCCGTACGAGGGTGCCCGGCACATGGTGGAGGAGCTGGGCAAGGGCGTCGGCGTCGAGGTCACGTACAAGGGCCAGGGGCACGGCGCGTACAACAGCGGCGACACGTGCGTGCGGGGGCTGGTCGACGCCTACCTGCTGGACGGCAAGGTCCCGCCGGCCGGCACGGTCTGCCCGGCGAAGCCGACCGGCCAGGCCTGACCCGCTCCGGGCACGGGGAAGGGCCCGTGGCCACCGGTCTCCCGGTGGCCACGGGCCCTTCCCGGCCGTGCTCAGTAGATCGGCTTCTCCGGCTCGATCTGGTGCACCCAGCCGATGACGCCGCCGCCGACGTGCACCGCGTCCGCGAAGCCCGCGGACTTCAGCACCGCGAGGACCTCCGCACTGCGGACGCCCGTCTTGCAGTGCAGGACGATGCGCTTGTCCTGCGGCAGGTCCTGCAGGGCCGTGCCCATCAGGAACTCGCCCTTGGGGATCAGCTTCGCGCCCGGGATCGAGACGATCTCGTACTCGTTCTTCTCACGGACGTCGATGATCTCGATCTTCTCGTCCGCGTCGATCCACTCCTTGAGCTGCTTCGGAGTGATCGTCGAGCCGAGCGCCGCCTCCTGGGCCTCCTCCGACACGACGCCGCAGAAGGCCTCGTAGTCGATGAGCTCGGTGACGGTCGGGTTCTCGCCGCAGACCGCGCAGTCGGGGTCCTTGCGGACCTTGACCTGGCGGTACTGCATCTCCAGGGCGTCGTAGATCATCAGACGGCCGACCAGCGGCTCGCCCGTGCCCGTCAGGACCTTGATCGCCTCGGTGACCTGGATGGAGCCGATGGACGCGCAGAGCACGCCCAGGACGCCGCCCTCGGCGCAGGACGGGACCATGCCCGGCGGCGGGGGCTCCGGGTAGAGGCAGCGGTAGCAGGGGCCGTGCTCGGACCAGAACACCGAGGCCTGGCCGTCGAAGCGGTAGATGGAACCCCAGACGTACGGCTTGTTCAGCAGCACGCACGCGTCGTTGACGAGGTAGCGCGTGGCGAAGTTGTCCGTGCCGTCGACGATCAGGTCGTACTGGCTGAAGATGTCCATCACGTTGTCGGCCTCGAGCCGCTCCTCGTGAAGGACCACGTTCACGTACGGGTTGATGCCGAGCACCGAGTCGCGCGCGGACTCCGCCTTGGAGCGGCCGATGTCCGCCTGGCTGTGGATGATCTGGCGCTGCAGGTTGGACTCGTCGACCTCGTCGAACTCGACGATGCCCAGCGTGCCGACGCCGGCCGCGGCCAGGTACATCAGGGCGGGCGAGCCGAGGCCGCCGGCGCCTACCGCGAGCACCTTGGCGTTCTTCAGGCGCTTCTGCCCGTCCATCCCGACGTCGGGGATGATCAGGTGGCGGGAGTACCGACGGACCTCGTCGACGGTCAGCTCGGCGGCCGGCTCGACCAAGGGTGGCAACGACACGGGGACTCCAGGATGGTCATCCCCGCTCGTACGGGGAGCATTCATGGGTGTTTCTCTCCCGTAACAGTGCCATGCTGCTTTTCATTCCGAGACACCTGGTCCGATGCGTGAGACGATTTCGTCCCAGTACCCGGGCATGCCCGCCCAGGGGTCGCCGGCGCCGCGGCGGTCGGTGAACCAGATCGTGCCGGCCCCCTGCCACCGGGCGATGCGCACCGCCTCCTCCAGGTGCGTGCGCGGGACGCCGTGGACGAAGTGGCAGAACCGCTCGGGCGGGAGTTCCGCGGTCCACTCCGCCACCTGCGACCACCGGTAGTCCGTCCAGCTCCCGGAGAAGGTGACCAGCTGGTCGCCGACCTCGGCGTAGCCGGGGTACGGGTGGGTGCCGTGCCCGAGGACGATCCGCAGGCCGTCCCCGAGGGTGCGCAGGGTGTCCGCGACCCGCCGTACCGAGGGCAGCTCGGCGCGGTCGGCGGGGGTCTGGGCGAGGTAGAAGCCGTCGACCCGGTACCAGTCGCGGAAGGCGTGCGCCTCGGAGACCAGCTCCCCGAAGGACCGGCGGCCGTCCCGCACCGCGAGGTGGCCGATCACGGAACCGCCGGCCTCGCGCAGTCGGGTCACGGCGTCGATGCAGTGCGGGTCGGGGCGCTGGCCGGGGCCGTCCGACACGTTCAGGACGGCCCAGTGCAGCGGGGTGCCGGGCCGGCCGAGCTCGGCCCACTCGACCGGGGCGACCAGCGGGTGGGCGTACCCGGGGACGCCGAAGCCGAGCCGCCCCGCCTCGGTGGCGGCGAGGCGGGCGTCGGGGGTGGTCAGATGCGGCACGCCGCCTCCATCCAGATGTCGGCGAGCGACTCCTCCAGGTTGATCCGGGGCCGCCAGCCGAGCCGGTCGCGGGCGGTGCGGACGTCGGCCTGCTGCCAGGCCCCGCAGCCGTCGGGGTAGGGGAACGGGCCGCCGGCCGGCGGGGCGGCGAGCTGCTCGGCGGAGGGCTCGCTGCGCGGGTGGCCGATCGAGGCCAGGCCCATGGGGCGGCCGTGCGGGGGCCCGTCGAGCTCGTGCAGGGTCCCGCCGTAGCCGGCGACGCGGGCGAGGACGGCGGCGGCGTCGCGGAGCCGCACGGCCCGCCCGGTGCCGATGTTGACCACGCCCTGGGCGGCGGACAGCGAGGCGGCGTGCACGGCCCGGGCCACGTCCCGGACATCGACGAAGTCGCGCTGCACGCCGAGGCCGCCGAGCTTGAGTTCCCCGTCGCCGGACTGCATGGCCCGCCGCATGGCCTCCGCGAGGCGGCCGAGCGGGGAGCCGGCGGGGGTGCCGGGTCCGACGGGCGAGAAGACGCGCAGCACGACGGCGTCGAGCCCGGAGCCGAGGACCAGTTCGGTGGCCGCCAGTTTGCTCACCCCGTACGGGCCGCCGGGTCTGGGGACGGCGTCCTCGGCGGTGGAGGACCCGGGCTGGCTGGGCCCGTACTCGGAGGCGCAGCCGAGCTGGACGAGCCGGGCCCCGCACCCGCTGCGGCGCAGGGACTCGCAGACGGTGGCGACGGCGACGGTGTTGTGGCGGGTGAGCTCGCGGGCGCCGCCGCGGGTGGTGCCGGCGCAGTTGATCACGACGTTGGGGTGCACCGCGTCGAAGAAGCGGGTGAGCGCCCCGGGGCTGCCGGTCGCGAGGTCGAACCGCACGTCCGCGTCGTCGCCGCGGCCGAGCGCGGTGAGCTGGACGGCGGGGTCGGCGAGCAGCCGGTCGGCGACGTAGCGGCCGAGGTATCCGTTGGCTCCGATCAGCAGCACCCTCATCGTGCGATCCCTTCGTGCCGACGGGGCAGGGCGGGGGGTTGGGCCGTCATCTCTCGTTCTCCTTCACGGGTGTTCCGGTGGTGTGGTGCGGGGTGGGCCGGCGGCGTCGGCTCCGTCGGCCTTCCGCGGGGGTCGTCAACGACTCGTCCTCGCATCGGCCTAGGTGTGGATGTGCGCGGAAGCGCGGGACAGGGTGGTGGTGGCGCGGCCGAGCAGGGCGAGCAGGGCCGCGGCGCACAGGACCGTGGTGGCGCCCTCGGGTACGGGTTGCCCGAGGGCGGCGGCCCCGAGCAGCAGGCCCTGGGCGGCGCAGGCCACGCCGAGGGCGGTACGGGCCGCGGCGGCCGCGCCGTGGGCGGCGAGCAGCCGGGCGAGGAAGAGCAGGGTGCCCAGGGCCGTGCCGGCCGCCAGGGGTGCGCCGGTGAGTGCGAGCAGCCCGGCGAGGGCGGCCGCGAACACCGCGCACACCCCCAGGAGCAGGGGGCGCACGCCGGCGGCGAACTCCGCGAGCACCCGGCTCGCGGCCAGCCGGCGCCGGGCCCGGCCGGAGAACACCGCGGCGCACCAGGTCGCCGGCAGCGCGGCCGGGGCGAGCGCGGCGAGGGTGCCGGCCGCGGGGCCGGCGACGGCCGGGGCCGGTCGGGCTGCGGTGCCCGCGACGTCCGTCGGGATCGCGCCGAACAGGCCCTGCGCGGCGGCCACGGCCGCCACGAGCGCGAGGGCCCACAGCCAGACCCCGGCGCCGCCGCGGCCCCGGGCCCGGAGCGGGCCGAGCCGCAGGCACGCGACGAGGGCGGCGAGCACGACGGTCGTCCCGACCGTCGAGACGACCGTCCCGGTGGTCGAGAAGGCGGTCCAGGCGGTCCAGGCGGTCGAGAAGGCCGGGGCGTCGGCGTGGCCGCCCGCGACGGCGCGGGTGGCCAGGGCGGCCGCACCGGCGGCGAACGCGGCCCCGTACACCAGGACCCGCCTGCGGACGGGTGCGTCCGACCAGGACCGCCCGGGCAGCCCGGCCGGGCCGGGTGTGCCGGGGAGGCCGCCGGTGCGGTCGGCCGCGGCGGGGTCCGCGTCGGCGTACGCCCCGGCGGGGCCGGCGCCCCGGGCGCCGGCCGCGGGGCCGCCCTCGCCGCGCGGGACGCGGGCGTACAGCTCCTCGGCCAGCGAGAACACGTCCCGGTGCCGGAACCGCGCGGCGGTGCGGTCGGTGACCCCGTGGGCCTCCAGGCCGGCCGCGATCTCCAGGGGGTCCACGGCGCGCTCGCACAGGTCCCGGTGGCGGTGCATGAGGACCTTGACGGGGTCCACGGCCGCCCGGCGCCGGGTCCCGGCGTTGACCGGGGTGTTGACACCGGCAGCCGCTCCGGGGCCGGTGGTTCCGGTCCGGCCGTCCGCTCCCCTCCGCTCACCCGCCGCGCCGCGCGCGGTCTCGCCCGGGCCCGTCACAGCGCCGCCTCCGGGGTCGCGGCGAGCGGCAGCTCGACGGTGGCGGCCAGGACGGCCTCGGGTACGGCGGCCACGGCGAGGTGCGCGGCGGCGGCCGGGCCCGCGCCCGGGGCCGGGAGCACGACGGTGGTCGCCGGGTCGGTCTGCGGGTCGGTCTGCGGGGCGGTCGTCAGGGGGAACCGGGCGGTCGCCGCCGGGTCCACCGCGGTGGCCCCCGGAACGGTCGCCCAGCTCGGGACGCCCGCGGTCCAGCGGCCCGGCACGCAGGCCTCGGGCGGCAGCCCGAACGGCACCTCGTCGACCCCGGCCCCGGCCCGGCGCCGCGCGTGCGAGATCAGCTCCAGGTACAGGGCCCGGTAGGCCTCGACGTTCTGCTCCACCGTGAAGAGTTCGAGTGCCCGGGCCCGGGCGGCGGCGCCCAGCCGGGCCGCGCGCTCGGCGTCGCCCAGCAGCGCCAGGCACGCGTCCGCCAGGGCGCGCGGGTTGCGCGGCGGGACCACGAGCCCGGTCCCGCCGATGACCTCGCAGACCGCGCCGACGTCGGTGGACACCGTGGCCCGCCCGCAGAGCATGGCCTCGACCAGGCTGATCGGGAAGCCCTCGACCACGGAGGACAGCACCACGACCCGGCCGGCCGCGTAGGCGTCCGCGGGCTGCGGGGCGGCTGGCCCGCCGACCTCCTCGAAGCTGACCGGGCTCTCGCCGACCGTGACGGCGTCCGCCGCCTCGTCCGGGAAGAGCTGCGCGGCCAGGGCCCGGCAGTGGGCGAGGTACTCGACGGACTCGGCGGTGCGCGGGGGCGCGGCGAACAGCCGCAGCCGGGCCGCGGGTTCGGCCCTGCGCACCTCGGCGAACGCGTGCAGCAGGCCGATGACGTCCTTGGTCGGTTCGATCCGGCCGACCCACGCCAGGGTCAGCGGGTCGCCCAGGTCGGTGGACTCCCCGACGGTGGCGAATCGGTCCGCCTCCATCCCGGGGTAGACGGTGCGCAGCTTCGCCCGCTCCGCCCCGCACCGCTCCTGCCAGCGCCGCGCGTGCGTGTTCCCCGGCACGAGGAGGTCGGCGGAGCGGTAGATCTCGGCCGCGAGCCGGCCGTGGAAGGCGGCCAGCAGGGCCCTGACGGCCGGGGTGGGCGGTTCGCCGGCCCGCTCGAGGTAGTGCGCGCGCAGCTGGACGCCGTACTCCGTGACCAGCAGCGGGACTCCGCAGAAGCGTTTGGCCAGGAGCCCGGGCAGGGCCGCGGTCCCGCCGGCCGCGGCGTGGCAGAGGTCCATGCGGGCGAGGTCCTCGTACCAGGCGAGGGAGAGCGGCCGCAGGGCCCGCTCCAACTGGTCCGCCACGGCGAGCAGGTCGGGGACCTGGGCGCGCTGGGCGGTGCGGTGGGCGCCCGGGGCGCGGCAGGCGGCCTCCAGGGTGCGGACGGCGGTCTCGGAGCGCAGGGCCGCGTACAGCCCGCCCTCTTCGCGGGCCAGCTCGGCCAGCCCGTACAGGCCCTCCGCGAAGGGTTCGGCGCGCCCGGTGCAGACGCCGGCGACCAGGTCCGCGAAGTGGCCGGCGAACCGCTTCCGGGTCCGGCGCCGGTAGGTGCGCCCGTCGTCGTACGGGGCCCAGAGGGGGGCGGTGGTGACCCGGGTGACGTGCGGCGGCAGCGGCACGTGGCCGCGGCGCTCCTGCTCCGCGCTGCGGCTCAGCGCGTAGAGCTCGAACTCGTGCCGGTCGAGGCCGCGGACGAGCCGGTCGCACCAGAGCCTCGCCTCACCCGTCGCATACGGATAACCACCTTCCGTGAGCAGTCCGATCCGCACGAGTGCACCCCCGATCTCCCGTATGGGGCGGTCGCCGTCGGTCCGGTGACCCGCCGCGCTGAGAACTCAAGCGGATGTGCCGGTGGCGCGACGGACGGTTGTCCGTCGCGCCACTGGAAGGGGTGAAGACTCGTAACTTTCGCGCTCGCACCGCGTTCCGGCGCGGTAAAACGGCCGCACCGCGGCCGCTCGGAGGCCCGCCCGGTCAGGGTCAGGCGCCCCCGGCGAGCGCCTTCATCCGCGGGTGCGCCGGGGGTCCGGTGCCGGCCGCGGCCGCGACGCCCGCGACCGCGCCGGTGGACGGCGCCACCGGGTGGTGCGCGTGGTCGCCCGGGCCGACCGCGTGGTCGAGGAACGCGCCGAGCGGGTCGGCCGGTTCGGAGGGCGCCCCGGCGAGGGCCGCACGGAGCTGCGGGAGTTCGCGGTACAGGTGGGGGTCGGGGTGGCGCGGGCGACGGCCCGCGACGAGTCGTACCAGGGCATCAGGGGTCCGGGCCTCCGCAGCCGTCAACGCCTTCGGGTAGGGCTGAGGTTGAGCATCACACGCGGGCCGGCGCGCACCCCGTCGGGACACTCGGCATCCGGAGGATGTCCGCCGGCCCGCGTCGGAGGTGCGTCGCGCGCTGCGGCGGAAGGGGTGCCGAGGGTCCTGCGCCGGAGTGACCAACTGCCGGAATTCCAGGGGCCCATGATGCTGCTGGGACTCGCGCCCCTACCGCCGGGCCGCGGTCGGCTACCACGCGGCGGCGGTGGCCGCGGCCGCGTGGATGGGCCCCTGGCTCGCCCCGCCGTTCGCCCTCTGCCTCGTCCGGGCCGTCGTGCTGCCCGGGCGGGGGCTGAAGGTCGCCGTGGTCGGGGCGGTGGAGGTGGCCGCCTCGGTGCTGCTGGCGGCGGCCCTCCTCCCGGTGTTCTAGAGCGCGCCCTTCCGGGTCAGGTGGTTGAACGACACCCAGCCCGGCAGCACCGGCAGCCAGAAGGTCATGAGCCGGAACAGCAGCACCGCCGACAGGGCGATCTCCTTGTCCACCCCGATCGCCACCAGACCGAGGGTCAGGGTGGTCTCCACCGCGCCCAGACCGCCCGGGGTCGGCGCGGCCGAGCCGAGCGCGTTGCCGGCCAGGAAGACCACCGCGATGCTGGCGTAGCTCGCCGTGGTCGAGCCCCCGAACGCCCGCAGCGAGGCGTCCAGGCACATCACGAACGAGGCCGTCAGCAGCAGCATGCCGCCGATGCCCGTGAGGAGCTTCTGCGGCCGCTGGAGCACGTCCAGCATGCGCGGGACCACGCCCGCGAACAGCGCCCGCACCCGGCTGGCGACGAACTTCCGCAGGAACGGCACCGCCGTCACCACCAGCACCAGCACCGCGACCGTCAGCAGGCCCGCGATCACCGTCCGGGACGGGGTCATCTCGGGCGTCTTCTCCGTCCCGGTCAGGTAGCCGAAGGCCAGCAGCAGCAGGATGTGGCTGCCCAGGCCGAACAGCTGCGAGGCGCCCACGCTCGCCACCGCGAGCCCCGGCCGGACCCCGGAGCGCTGCAGGAAGCGCGTGTTCAGCGCCACGCCGCCGACCGCCGCCGGCGCCACGAGCTTCACGAACGAGCCCGCCACCTGCGCCAGCACCGTCTTCAGGAACGGCACCCGCTCGGGCACGAAGCCCAGCAGGCTCATCGCCGCCGCGAAGTAGCTGAGCACCGAGAACGCCATCGCGACCGCCACCCAGCCCCACTGCGCGTCGCCGATGACCTTGGCGAAGTTGATGTGCGTCAGCTGCGACAGCAGGAAGTACGCGGCGAACGCGCCCGCGATGAAGCTGACCAGCGTGCGCGGCCGGATCCGCTCCAGCCGGGCCGGCTCCACCGGCGCCTGCGGGCGGATCAGCAGCACCTGCTGGCGGATCTGGCTGAGCAGGTCCTCCTCGCGGGCCTCCTCCAGGGCCACGTCCAGGGCCCGCTTCTCCGCCTTGCGCTCCTCCTTCTCGGTCCGCACCGCCTTGCCCGCGGCCTTGCCCGCCGCGGTGTCGGCGCCCGCGGCCGCCTCCTCGTGCGAGGCCCGCTCCCGGGCCTCCTTCTCGGCCTTCGAGGCGGCCAGCACGGCCTCCCGCTCGCGCTGCGCCCGCTCCCGGGCCAGCCGCCGCAGCGTGGTCCGGGTCGACCGGCTCAGCGCGATCGGCTGGAGCAGCGGCAGGCAGTCCGCCACCGCGTCCCCGCCCAGCACCGCGACCGCCGCCGCCACCGAGCGCTCCGCCCCGACCCGCAGTCCGAGCGTGGTCAGCAGCTGCGCGATGTCCATGCGCAGCACCAGGTCGCCGGCCGCGATCTCGCCGCCCCGCAGATCGGTCAGGACGACGTTGCCGGAACGATCCACCAGCAGCGCGTCGCCCGCCAGCCGGCGGTGCGCGATGCGCCGCGACTGCAGCGCCTTGACCTGCTCCCACGCGCTGCGGACCAGCTCGTCCGAGATCTCCTCGTCCGGCAGGGCGTCCAGGGTCCGGCCGCCGATGTGCTCGTACACGAGCATCACGGCGTCGGGCCCGAGCTCGGAGGTGGCGATCAGCTTCGGCGCGTTCGCCCCGGCGGCGATGGCGGCGTACGCGAGCAGCGCCTCCTGCTCCAGGGCCTGGCGCAGCGACTGGAGGCTGCGCCGGGTGGTGATCCCGCGCAGCGTGAGCCGGCGCCACACCCGGTAGAAGAAGCCCTGGGCCTGCTGCTCGCGGTCGACGACCGTGACGTCGAGCGGTGGCCCGTGCTCGAGCGTGACGATGTAGCGGCGGCCCCGGTCGGTGTGCTCGGCGTTCTCCGGCTCCTCCTCCGCGCGCATGGCGCTGACCGGCTGGAAGCCGACCCGGCGCAGGCCCGCGAGGAGGTTCTGGCCGGTGGGCCGGACGTTGGGGGAGCCGACCGCGTAGAGCGTGCCGTACGCCACCGTCCAGCCGATCAGCACGGTCAGGACGATCGAGAACGGCGTGGTGTAGCCGCCGACCAGCATCGCGAGCGCGTCGAGCAGCAGCACCACCCACAGCGCCACCCGCCAGCGCGGCCGCCGGGTCATCCCGACCGCCGTCATGTAGGCGATCACCGGCGCGAGGTAGCCGTGCACCGGGTCGGTGAAGGACTCACCGGGCCCCTGCGGCATGGTGAGCGCGTCCTTGATGGTGTCGGACGCCGCCCTCGCCACCCACAGGTCGGTGGCGAGCGTCACACCGTGCGCCAGCACGGCCGCCAGCACGCCGTCCGCGATCCGCAGGCCGTCGCGTTTGATCAGCCGCTCGATGGCGAAGGCCACCGGCACCAGCAGCACCGCGATGCTCGACACCAGACCCGCGATCTTGATGAGCAGGTCCGGGGCCTGCCCGGTGCCCTCGCGGATGTCCGACTCCAGGCCCACGGTCGTGCCGTGCGCGAAGGCCGCGATGGCCAGCACGACCGCGATCCCGAGGATGCCCACGAGCAGGCGCACCAGGTCGGAGGGCCGGTGCACGCGCGCAGCGAGCAGCGGCTCGTCGCCCTCGAGTGGGTCGACGAAGCCCTCGTCGGGGCCCTGCGCGCTCACGCCCTGCTCCTTCTCGTGCGTCGGCTCGTGCGTCGGCTCGTGCGTCGGCGCGCCCGTGTCGTGCGCCGCCCGCTGGTCCTGCGAGCTCTCGTCCGGCGTCTCGCGCGACGCCTCTTCTTGTTCTCGTATCACCAGTCACCGCCCGGAAGATGGTGGCACGGACCGGCTGTGCGGGCAGGCATCAGGGTGCGCCGCGGCGTACGCGGGGCGTGCGGGAGCGGTCCGGACGCAGGTCGCGGGGGTACGGCACCATGGGCGGAATGACACCCGCCGCACCCCTTCAGGATCTGCCCGACTACGCGGAGCGCGTACTGGAGCTCGCCGAGCGGATTCCGCCCGGCCGGGTGATGACGTACGGGGACGTGGCCGAGTGGCTCGGCGAGGGCGGACCCCGCCAGGTGGGCCGCGTCATGGCACTGTACGGCGGCGCGGTGCCCTGGTGGCGCGTGGTCCGCGCGGACGGGGCGCTGCTCCCCGGCCACGAGCTGCGCGCCCTCGGGCACTACCGCGAAGAGGGTACGCCGCTGCGGGAGGCGTCCCGGACGGCCGAGGGGCACGTACCCCGGCTCGACATGCGGCGGGCGCGCTGGGACGGGCAGGAGGGCGCCTAGGGCACCCCACGGGCGCCCCCCGGGGCCCCGGCGGCCCGTCGGGCGCCCGGGAGCCGGGAGCGGGCGGCGCACGGGCAGCGGCCCGCGGCCCGGCCGGGCGGCGCGCCGGCCCGTACGTCCGTACGGAGGATGAGTGCCCGGCCCGGGCGTTCCGGCGCCGTGCGCGGCGGGGGCCGATTGGCGTAGCGTCTTCCCTTCGAGTTCTCTTCGAGCGCCCGCGCTCGGAGCCTTCAGCACATCCACCACCAAGGCCGGCGACCCACGTGAGTTCCTCCCCTTCCACCCGTCGTACGCGGACCACCGACGCGTACCGACTGGTGCGCACCGGGCCGGAGCGGCAGGCGGGTCCACCCGCAGGGGACGCAGCGCAACGGGCGGTGGTTGAGCACCGCGGCGGACCGCTGCTGGTCCTCGCCGGCCCCGGTACGGGCAAGACCACCACCCTCGTCGAGGCCGTCGCCGACCGGATCGCCCGGGGCACCGACCCGTCCCGGGTGCTCGTCCTCACCTTCGGCCGCAAGGCGGCCGTGGAGCTGCGCGACCGGATGGCGGTGCGGCTGGGCGGCGCGCGGGCGCCGCAGGCGACCACCTTCCACTCCTTCTGCTACGCCCTGGTCCGCGCCCACCAGCCGACCGAGCTGTTCTCCGAACCCCTGCGGCTGCTCTCGGGACCGGAGCAGGACGTCATGGTGCGGGACCTGCTGGAGGGCCAGCCGGGTCTGGGCGCCATCCGGTGGCCCGACGACCTGCGGGCCTGCCTGACCACGCGCGGCTTCGCGGACGAGGTCCGGGCCGTGCTCGCCCGCACCCGCGAGCTGGGGCTGTCGCCGACGGCGCTGGGCGACTTCGCCCGCCGCCAGGGGCGGCCCGACTGGGGTGCGGCGGCGGCCTTCCTGGCCGAGTACCTCGACGTGCTCGACCTCACCGGCGCCGTCGACTACACCGAGCTCGTCCACCGGGCGGCGGTGCTGGCGGAGTCCTCGGCCGAGGTGTGGGGGCAGTGGGACGCGGTCTTCGTCGACGAGTACCAGGACACCGACCCCTCCCAGATCCGGCTGCTGAAGGCGCTCGGCGCCGGCCGGGACCTGGTCGCCTTCGGCGACCCCGACCAGTCGATCTACGCCTTCCGCGGCGCCGACGTCAACGGCGTCCTCGGCTTCCGGGACGACTTCCCCGGCGCCGCGGTCAAGGTGCTCGGCACCTCGCGCCGCTCCCGGGCCTCCCTGCTGGCCGCCACCCGCCTGCTGACCGCCCGGATGCCGATGCCGCGGCTGCCGGCCGCCGCCGTACGGGCCCACCGGGCGCTGACCCCGACCCGGCCGGGCGGGTCGGTCGAGGTCTTCACGTACCCGTCGGCGGGCGCGGAGCTGGACAACATCGCCGACCTGCTGAGGCGGGCCCACCTGGAGGACGGCGTGCCGTGGCAGGACATGGCGGTCCTGGTGCGCGCCGGCGGCCGCACCCTGCCGGCCGTGCGCCGGGCCCTCACCTCGGCGGGCGTCCCCGTCGAGACCTCCGGCGCCGACGTCCCGCTCCGCCACGAACCCGCCGTCACCCCGCTCCTGACGGCCCTCCGCGTCGTCGCCACGGCCGCGACCTCCACCGCGCTCGGGACCTCCGACCCCGGACCGGGGGCGGCCGCCGAGGCCGGGGTCCCGGTCGGTGCCGGTGCCGGTGCCGGTGCCGGTGCCGACGCTGATGCGGGCGCCGAGGCGCCGAGGGCTGACGATGCCGAGGTTCCCGGCGACGGCGACGTCGGCGACGGTGACGCCGGCGCCGACGCGCGGGCGGGCGCCGACGTGGACGCGGGTGCCGACGCGGGCGCGGGCGCCGATGCCGACACGGACGCGGGCGCCGGTGCCGACTCCGGCGTGCCCGTGGACGCCGCCGCGCCCGGGGCCCGTACCGCCGCCGGCCCGGCGCACGACGAGGGCTGGATCGGGGTCGAGGCGGCCCTCGACCTGCTCGGCTCGCCGCTCGGCGGCATGGACGCCGCCGACCTGCGCCGCCTCGGCCGGGCGCTGCGCGAGGAGGAGCGGGCCGCGGGCAACCCCGTACCGCCCCCGAGCGACGTACTGCTCGCCCGCGCCCTCGCGGAGCCCGAGCGGCTCACCGCCCACGACCCCGCCCACGCCCGAGGTGCCCAGAACCTCGGCGCCCTGCTGCGCAAGACCCGCGAGCTCCTCGAGGGCGGCGGCACCGCCGAGGAGGCCCTGTGGGAGCTGTGGAGCGGCACCCGCTGGCCGGTCCGGCTGGAGCGCTCCGCCCGCCGCGGCGGCCCCGCCGGCCGCAACGCCGACCGTGACCTCGACGCCGTCTGTGCGCTGTTCGAGACCGCCGCCCGCGCCGAGGAGCGCACCGGCGGCCGCGGCGCGCTCAACTTCCTCGAAGAGGTCGACGCCCAGGACATCGCCGCCGACACCCTCGCCAAGCGGGCCGGCCGGCACGACGCCGTACGCCTCATGACCGCCCACCGCTCCAAGGGCCTCGAATGGTCCCTGGTCGTCGTGGCCGGCGTCCAGGAAGGGCTCTGGCCCGACCTGAGGCGCCGCGGCTCCCTCCTCGAAGCCGACCGGATCGGCCGCGACGGCCTCGCCGAGCCCCTCACCCCCGGCGCCCTCCTCGCCGAGGAGCGCCGGCTCTTCTACGTGGCCGCCACCCGCGCCCGCGACCGGCTCGTCGTCACCGCCGTCAAGGCTCCCGCCGACGACGGCGACCAGCCCTCCCGCTTCCTCACCGAGCTCGGCGTCACACCGAAGGACGTCACCGGCCGGCCGCGCCGCCCGCTCGCCGTCGCCGCGCTCGTCGCCGAGCTGCGCGCCACCACCGTCGACCCCGCGGCCTCCCCGGCCCTGCGCGAAGCGGCCGCCGGACGCCTGGCCCGGCTCGCCGACCTCGCCGACGAGGACGGCCAGCCGCTGGTCCCCGCCGCCCACCCGCACCGCTGGTGGGGCCTGTACGAGCCCACCCGCGCGCCCGCTCCGCTGCGCGACCGCGACCGCCCGCTGTCCCTGTCGCCCAGCTCCCTGGAACAGCTCACCGACACCTGCTCGCTGCAGTGGTTCCTGGGCCGAGAGGTCAAGGCGGACGCCCCCGCCACCACCGCCCAGGGCTTCGGCAACGTCGTCCACGTCCTCGCCGACGAGGTGGCCTCCGGCCGGACCCCGGCCGACCTCGCCGTCCTGATGGAGCGGCTGGACTCGGTGTGGGACGCGCTCGCCTTCGACGCACCCTGGAAGTCCCGCCAGGAGAAGGAGAACGCCCGCGCCGCGCTGGAACGCTTCCTGCGCTGGCACGTCTCCGACCGAGGGGGCCGCGCCCCGGTCGTCACCGAGCACGCCTTCGACGTGACCCTGGGGGCCGGCGACTACGAGGTGCGCATCAAGGGCTCCATGGACCGGGTCGAGGCCGACCCGCAGGGCCGCGCGTACGTCGTCGACTTCAAGACCGGCCGGTCCGCCCCGACCAAGGACGAGGTCGCCCGCCACCCGCAGCTGGCCGTGTACCAGCTCGCGGTGCGCGAGGGCGCCGTCGACGAGGCCTTCGACGGCGTGCGCCCGGTCCCCGGCGGCGCCGAACTGGTCCAGCTCCGCCAGGACGCCCCCAAGAAGGACGGCGGCGAGGGCGTGCCCAAGGTCCAGGCCCAGGAGGCGCTCTCCGGCGAGTGGGTCGGCGACCTCCTGGCCAGCGCCGCCGGCCGCGTCCTCGACGAGCGCTTCACGCCCGAGACGGGCCGCCACTGCACCTTCTGCTCCTTCCGCACCTCGTGCACCGCCCGCCCCGAGGGGCGGCAGATCCTCGACTGACGGGGAGCGTGCCGGGGGCTTGGTCCGGGGGTGGGGCCTCTGGTGTGCGTCCCCTCGCTTCGGGGGGTGGGGGCCGGCGTCGGGGTGGGCTCGCTTCGGGGGTGGGTCCCGTGGTGTGTGGGTCCCCTCGGCGCTTGACAGGGGCGGCCTGCAGGCCCTGCGGCAGGCCCACCCCGGAGGCTTTGGGGCTTCGCCCTGGCCTTCGGCCACCTCCGGCCCGGGCCTGCCTCCGGTCCAGCC
>NZ_JBIVNX010000069.1:0-34394 GCF_044753805.1 Streptomyces sp. NPDC093225 | reverse complement strand
GAACGCCTTGAGCGCCAGGTGCAGCATGACGATCGAGTCCTTGCCGCCGGAGAAGAGGATCACCGGCTTCTCGAACTCGCCCGCCACCTCGCGGATGATGTGGATCGCCTCGGACTCCAGGGCGTCCAGGTGCGTCAGCGCGAAGGGGTTCCCCGACGCCTTGATCGGGCGATGGGTCGCGGTCGTCATGCCAGGCCCCTCTCGGTCAGGAAGGTGTGCAGCTCGGCCGCGGACTCGGTCACCGAGCGGCCGAGCGTCTGGATGCGCAGCTCCGGGTTCTCCGGGGCCTCGTACGGGTCGTCGACGCCGGTGAGGCCGGAGATCTCGCCGGCCGCCTGCTTGGCGTACAGGCCCTTCACGTCGCGCTGGGAGCAGAGCGTGACCGGGGTGGCCACGTGGATCTCCAGGAACGACGTGCCGACGGTGGCGTGCCGGGCACGGACGGCGGCGCGGGAGTCGGCGTACGGGGCGATGACCGGCACCAGCGTCTTGACGCCGTGCGAGGCCAGCAACTCGGCCACGAAGCCGATCCGCTGCACGTTGGTGTGCCGGTCCTCGCGGGTGAAGCCCAGGCCCGACGAGAGGAACTCTCGGATCTCGTCGCCGTCGAGCACCTCGACCGCGTGGCCGTCGGCGCGGAGGCGGTCGGCGAGGGTACGGGCGAGGGTGGTCTTGCCCGCGCTGGGGAGCCCGGTCAGCCACACGGTGGCGCCGCGCTCGCTGGGGGCGGCGGCCGGGGCCGCCTCCGCGGTGTCCCCGGCGGCCAGGGTGTGAGCCGTGGTCACGGTGGTGTTCTCCCGGGAGGTAGAAGGCGGACTTTCAGGGATGGGTCGAGCACGTCCCCCGCGCTGCAGGGCGGCGGCGCGGGCCGGGGCGGCGGGACCCCTTCAGGCGGTGGCGAACTCGGCCAGCGTCCGGCCGAGCACGTCCATGTCGATCCGGTGCCAGGACCCGGACAGCTCGAGGCTCCGGCCGTCGGGCAGGGCATCCGCGGTCGCCTGCGCCGCCGCACGCAGCCAGACGCTGGTGCTGTCGCTGTTGAGGACCAGCGTCTCGGTCCGGAAGCCGGCGAGCCGGTCGGCCGGGACGGTGAAGTCGCCGCAGATCTCCATGTCGTAGAGCAGCGTGTGCGCGTTCGTCTCGTTGATCGCCCAGATCGGGCTCCTGCGCCACTCCGCGACCGTGTCGGGGGCGAGGCCCAGGACGGGGCCGAGGAAGAACTCGGCCGCCTCGTCGCGCCGGTCGCGCTCCAGCAGCACCTGGATCGTCCGCGCGGCGTTGAAGGGGGGCTTCGGGAACCCGTCGACCCGGAAGAACGGCTCGTGGAGCGCGAGCCTGGTGATCGGCGTGCCCGCGAGCGCCGCCTCGATGGCCAGGTTCGCGCCCGTGGACCCGGCGAACACGGCCGCTGAGCCGCCCGCCTCCTCGATCACCGCCTGGAGGTCCTCGACCTCCCGCTCGACGGCGTACTCGGGAGCGTCGCCGCTCTGGCCGCGCCCGCGGCGGTCGTAGGCGTACACGGTGCAGTGCTGCGCCAGCTCGGGGACGAGATCGTTGAAGATCGTGTGGTCGCGGAACGCACCGTTGAGCAGCACGAGCGCGGGGCCCTCGCCCGACTTCTCGTAAGCGATCGTCGTGCCGTCCCGGGAAACGACCTTGCGCATCTCGCACTCCTCGTGCCGACCGGAGGTGCTCTCACCTCGCCCTGTGTCGGCAGCTTCGAGTGCGTCGATGGATCAACGGTCGAGAACCGATAGCGGCCCGCTTGCGCCACCCGCCGGGCCCGCCGGCGGCGCCGCCGGGCATGCCGGCGGTGACCAGGGGGAACGTGACTCCCCGGACAACGCCGGCGGCCGTTCCCCACGCTTCGACGTCGAGCAACGAAGCGCTGAGGAACGGCCGCTGTGGGGAGGGGTGCGGGCCGCGTCGCCCGCGGCCGACGGGACGGCCTGCCGGCCCTCCCGTCGGCCCCGCGTCCGGCGGGGAGTGCCTAGCCCCAGTTCTGGCCGGCGGGCTCCTGGATGGTGACGTTCAGTCGGTTGAAGAAGTTCGTCGTCGCGATCATGAGGATGAGGGCGGCGAGCTGCTCCTCCGAGAAGTGGTCGGCGGCCGCGTCCCAGACGTCGTCCGGCACGCCCTGCCCGCTGCGGTCGGCGAGCCGGGTGGCGGACTCGGCCAGCGCCAGGGCGGCGCGCTCGGCGTCCGAGAAGAACGGCGCCTCGCGCCAGGCGGCGACGGCGTGCAGGCGCTCGTCGGTCTCACCGGCCTTCTTGGCACCCGTGGCGCCGGCGTAGACGCAGGCGCTGCAGCCGTTGATCTGGCTCGCGCGCAGGTGCACCAGCTCCAGCAGGCGCGGGTCGACCCCGCCCTTGTGCATGGCCTTGTAGAGGTTCTGGATGCCGCTCATGGCGTCCGGCAGAACCTGGGCGGGGTTCTTCATGCGAGCCTTCATCGGGAGCTCCCTCAGTAGGTGTTGTCCGTTCGTCACCACAATGACGGAGCCCGCCCCACGAATGTGACCCGCGAACTCGAGAATTGCTTGAGCGACGGGACGCCACCCCCGGCGACCAGCGGTGATGTGGCAGATCGTGCCGGCGCGCACGAGAGCCGCCCGCCTGACGGCCGATCATGCGGCCACTTCCTCGCATTCCTGATCGAACGCGTAAAGCCTGAATAAGGAATCAGCCAGAATCGGGCCGCCATCAGGCGTGGGAATCAGGGTTCCAGCCAACTCGAGGGGCGCTCTATCGGGACTCCACCACCCAGGTGAAGAACCTTTGTGTAACCAGTCCCGTACGAGCCCCCGCTCCACGGCTCCTGACCCTCAGCGAGAGTCACATGACGACCCAGATCCCGGCACCATCCCCGACGGAAACGGATCCACCGCCCGCTACCTCCCCCACCGTTGCGAGCCGATACGCCTCCTTCGTCGCCGGCCGGCGCTCCAAGTGGGTCGTGCTCGTCCTGTGGCTCCTCCTCATGGGCATCGGCGGCTCGCTGGCCGCCGGCCTGGCGGACGTACAGGACAACGACCCCGAGACCTGGCTCCCCTCGAGCGCCCAGTCCACCAAGGCGGTGCAGCTCGCGGAGGAGTACTTCGCCGACAAGGACTCCAGCTCCGCCGTCATCGTCTACGCCCGCGAGGGCGGCCTCACCCAGGCCGACCTGACCCGGATCGACGGCGACCGCGGCCGGCTCGCCGACGTGGCCTCCGGCAACATCTCCTCCGCCGTGGTCTCCCAGGACAAGGTCGCGGCCTTCGTCAGCGTTCCGCTGCGCACCTCGCCCAGCGACGTCACCGTGCTCACCGACGGCGTGAAGGAGGTCGGCAAGCTCACCTCCGACGGCGCCCCCGCCGGTCTCGACATCAAGATCACCGGTGAGGCCGGCAGCATCGCCGACTTCGCCGACGTGTACTCCGGCATGGACGGCGCGCTCATGGGCGCAGCGCTCGGCGTGGTGGCGCTGCTCCTGCTCATCACCTACCGCAGCCCGGTGCTGTGGCTGATCCCGCTGATCGCCGTGGGGCTGGCCAGCCAGGTGGCGAGCGGCGTGGTCTACCTCCTCGCCAAGCACGCGGGTCTCGTGGTCAACGGCCAGAGCGCCTACGTCCTCATGGTGCTGGCGGTGGGCGTCGGCACCGACTACGCCCTGCTGCTCATCGCCCGTTACCGGGAGGAGCTGCACCGGTACGAGGACCGCCACGACGCGATGGCGCTGGCCGTGCACGGCTCGCTGCCGGCCCTGGCCGCCTCCGCCGCGACCGTGACGATCGCGACGCTGTGCCTGGTGTTCGGCAGCATGAACAGCACCAAGGGTCTGGGACCGGTCGTCGCCATCGGCGTGGTCCTGGTGTTCTTCGCCATGACCTCGCTGCTGCCGGCGCTGCTGGTGATCCTGGGCCGTTGGGTGTTCTGGCCCGTCAAGCCGCGCGTCACCGAGGGCTACGACCCGGTCTCGGCGCAGGGGCACGGCAGGTGGGCCCGGATCGCCGGGGCCGTGGCACGCCGCCCGCGCGCGGTGTGGATCGGCACGGCGCTGGTGCTGGGTCTCATGACGCTGGGCATCTTCGGCGTGCAGACCGGCCAGACGCAGGCCGAGCAGTTCACCAACAAGGTCGAGTCGGTCACCGGCCAGCAGGTCCTGGCCAAGCACTTCCCGGCCGGCTCGTCCGCTCCCGCGGACGTGTACGTCCCCGACGCCGGGGCGGACGCCGCGGCGGCCACCGTCGCCAAGGTGCCCGGTGTGTCCTCGGTGAACACCCAGGTGGCGAAGGGCGGCTGGACGCATCTGACCGCAGTGCTGCGTGACGCTCCCGACTCCGCGGCCGCCAAGGACACCGTCCGGGACATCCGGACGGCGCTGGACGGCACGAGCGGGCCGGCCGCCAAGGCGGTCGTCGGCGGACAGACCGCGGTGGCGCTCGACGTCTCCGAGGCGCAGGGCGACGAGGAGAAGCTGCTCATCCCGCTGATCCTCGCGGTGGTGCTGGTGATGCTCCTCGTCCTGCTGCGGGCGGTCACCGCGTCGCTGATGCTGCTCGTGTCCGTGGTGCTGTCGTTCGGTGCGGCCGTCGGTGCGGCCTCGCTGCTGTTCCACGCGCTCGACCACGCGAAGATCGACCGCGGGCTGGTGCTGTTCGGCTTCATCTTCCTGGTCGCGCTGGGCGTCGACTACACCATCTTCCTGATGACGCGGGCCCGGGAAGAGGTGGCACTGCGCGGCCACCGCGAGGGCATCACCACCGCGGTCACGGTGACCGGTGGTGTCATCACCTCGGCGGGCGTGGTGCTGGCCGCCACGTTCCTGGTCCTCGCGGCCATCCCCACGGTGAGCGCACTGCAGCAGGGCCTGCTGGTGGCGGTCGGCATCCTCCTCGACACGTTCCTGGTGCGCAGCCTGCTGGTGCCGGCGCTGGCCCTGGACCTGGGGCCGCGCATCTGGCGGCCGGGCCTGGCGGCACAGGATGGCGCTCCGCACGCTTCCGGCAGCAGCCGGACCGACGTACCGTCCACCGTCTGAGCCGGCGGTCCGACGTCGCGGACCACGCGACGTGCTGACCTAGGGCTCTCGGGACGACGCAGGCGGCCGTTCCCCACGCTTCGGGGTGTCACACCACGAAGCGCCGGGGGACGGCCGCCCGCGTTCGCGTGGCCTGCCCAGGACGGCCCGCTCGTCCCCACGGTGGCGGGGCGACGCGCGGACGACCGTGCGTCAGACCCCGTCGACGCCGGGGCCGCCGCCCCGCAGCCGCAACGCTGCCGCCCGCTCGGTGCGACGCGTCATCAGGTACGCCGACGGCGACTCGCCGTAGGCGTCCCGGAACTGCAGACTCAGGTGCTCGACGGACATGTTCGCGTCGCGCGCGAGCGCCGCCACGTCCAGCGGCTGCGCGTACTCCCGGTCGATCCGGTCGCGGACGCGGCGCAGCCGCGCGAGATCGGACAGGCGCTGCGCCTGGATGCGCGCACGCCGCCATTCGGGCCTGCACATGAGATCCCTCCCCTTCGTCCTTCGTCCCTCGTCCCTCGTCCTTCGACTCGGCACGGCCGCACCGACTCCCGCTGGGTCAGCGGACCTGCTGGATGCGGACCAGGTTGCCCGCCGGGTCGCGGAACGCGCAGTCGCGGATGCCGTACGGCTGGTCCGTCGGCTCCTGGACCACCTCGGTGTCACCGGCCCGCACCCTCTCGAACACGGCGTCGACGTCCGGGGTGGCCAGCAGGATCCAGCCGTAGGTGCCCTTGGCCATCATCTCGGTGACCGTGCGGCGCTCGTCCTCGGTGATGCCGGGATCGGCGGCGGGCGGCGTCAGCAGGATCGACACCCCCGGCTGACCGGCCGGGCCGACCGTGATCCAGCGCATCCTGCCCTGGCCGGCGTCGCTGCGGACCTCGAAGCCGAGCACGTCGCGGTAGAACACGAGCGAGGCGTCCGGGTCGTCGTGCGGCAGGGAGGTCGTGTGAATCGTGATGTCCATGAAAATCAGGCTAGAGGCCGCTTCGCGGACCCCGCTTCTCGGATCCTGATCGGCCCGGACACGCCGGGACGGGCACGGGCCGGGCCGTGCGGCTCCGGACCGGTCAGGCCGCGGTCCACCCCCCGTCCACCGGCACCGCCGCGCCCGTGACGAAGGAGGCGCGGTCGCTCAGCAGCCACGCGGCGGCCTGGGCCACCTCGTCCGGGGCGGCCATGCGCTGCTGCAGGGAGCGCCGGGTGAACGACTCCATGAGGGACGGGGTGTGGTCGAGCACCTCCTCCATCAGCTCGGTCCGGGTGCTGCCGACCACCAGGGAGTTGACCCGCACGCCCCGGGCGGCGTACTCGGCGGCGGCGGCCCGGGTCAGGCCGATCACCGCGTGCTTGGCGGCGACGTAGGGGGCGGTGGCTCCGGTGGCCAGGACGCCGGCGACGCTGGAGGTGTTGACGACGGCGCCGCCGCCGGCCTCGGCCAGCACCGGGATCTGCGACTTGAGGCAGTTCCACACCCCGCGCAGGTTGACGTCGAGGACCCGGTCGAAGACCGCGTCCTCGGTCTCGTGCAGCGGCGTGCCCGCGGTGGCCCAGCCGGCGTTGTTGAAGGCGCCGTCGAGGCGGCCGTACGTCTCCACCGCGGCCGCGACCGCGCGGGCGACGTCCGCGGGGTCGGTCACGTCCCCCGCCACCGCCGAGGCCAGCCCGCCGGCCCCGGTGATCTCCTGGACGAGGGCGTCGAGCCGGTCCCGGCGGCGGGCGAACAGCACCACCGCGGCGCCTTCGGCGGCGAACCGGTGGGCGGCCGCGGCGCCGATGCCGCTCGACGCGCCGGTGATCATGACGACTTTGTGCGCAAGCATGCGTAATCCGCTCATGCTCCGGCGTTTTATCACATGATGGCAAACGTCCGGCGATGTGCTGGTCAGGGCGGCCGGTACGGGGCCGGACCGTTCCCGACCCGCCCCGCACCAACCCCGGCGTCAGAGCAGCGACTGGCCGCCGTCGACGGTCAGGACGGTGCCGGTGACGTACGCGTTGGCCATCAGGAACAGCGCCGCGGCGGCCACCTCCTCGGCCGTCCCGTAACGCCCGAGCGGCATGGCGCGCCCGGCGTCGGCCACGGCAGCGTCGTCCGGCAGCCTGCGCCGCAGCATGGGGGTGTCGGCGGTGCCCGAACGCACCGCGTTCACCCGGATCCTGCGCGGTGCGAGTTCCACGGCGAGGGACCTGGTGAGGCCCTCGACGGCGGCCGCGGCGGCGATCACGGCGGCGCCGTTGGGCACCGGGCGCACGACGTAGACGCCCGAGAGGTACGTGATCGAGCCCCCGGCGGTCAGCCGGGGGGTGGCGGCCCGGGCCACGGCGTAGGCGCCCCAGAACCGTCCCTCGACGCTGTCGGCCACGTCCTCGCGGGTGGTCGCGGTGACCGCCCCGCGGGTCGCGGTGCCCGCGGAGACCAGGACGTGGTCGACCGTGCCGAGTTCGTCGAGCAGGGCGCCGAGCCGCTCCTCGTCGCGCACGTCGGAGACGTACGTCCGTACCGGCGCGGGCGGCGCGCCCGGCGCGGTCCGGGCGGCGGCGGCGACGGAGGCCGCCGCGGCGGCCAGCCGGTCGGCGTCGCGGCCCACCAGGACGGGTCGGGCTCCGAGGCCGGCCAGCAGTCGGGCGGCCGCCAGGCCGATGCCCGAACTGCCCCCGACCAGCACGACGGTGGCTCCGGCGAGCGACTCCGGCAGCGGGGACCGGACGGGCGTGGGCGCGGCGTGGGGCGTGGGGCCGGGGGCGGCGGCGGGCGCGGGGGCGGACGTCGGGCCGGGGGCGGTCACGCGGCCGGCTCCGTCGGTACCAGCGACGCGGCGCGGCGCACGCTGCACCTGACGTTCGGGGCGGCGCCCTCGCTCGCGATCCCGGGGAGCAGCAGGTCCCACATGGCCACCGTGCGGCGCGGGAGGTCGGTGCGCCGGGCCACCAGGTCGGAGTACAGCTGCATGCCCGTGCAGGCGCTGACCACGAACTCGGCGACCTGGTGCGCGTCGACGCCCGCGCGCAGTTCGCCGCGCTCCGCCGCGTCCCGCAGGCAGGCCTCCATGATCCGCTGCCATTCGTCGAACGACTCGGAGCTGTGCATGCCGAAGCCGGACTGCTCGACGGCCAGCCGCACGCCCGCGCGCAGGATCTTGTCGACCTGGAGCTGGTGGGACCAGACGAGCGTGATGTCGACCAGGCGCTGCAGCCCGTCGGAGCGCAGCTTGGGCACGATCGTCTCCGGCTGTGCGTTCATCACGGCAGCGGCCAGTGCTTCCTTGTTGGGGAAGTGGAAGTACACCGCCCCGAGGGTGATGCCGGCGCGTTTCATGATCTCGCGCATGCTCGCCCCGTGGTATCCGGCCTCGTCGAACACCTCGGCGGCGGCCAGGATGATGGCCGCTCGCGTTTTGACCGCCCGTTCCTGCTTCAACCGCGGCTCGACCACGAGTTGATCCTCCCTCGACAAACAAAGCGAACGTACTTTACTTTACAGGCGAGTCGCCCGGCCCGTCCGGTTGCCCGGGACTCCCCTGTACGCACGCCAAGGGGGAATGGCATGCTCATCATCGACGAACGACCTGAGGCGCCCGCATCCGGCGCCCTGACCACCACCGTCGCCAAGGAGTACGTGCACAGGGCCGCCCTGTCCGACGTGTTCCTCACCGACTGCGCCGCCAGCGGCCCGGACAGTTTCGTGATCGGCGCCCAGTGGCCGCGGCTGCACGGCTTCTACCAGGCCGACCACGGCCTCTACGACCCGCTCCTGCTCTGCGAGACCATCCGCCAGACGCTGCCCCTGCTGATCCACACCCAGTACGGGGTGCCGTTCGGGCACCAGTTGATGTGGAGTCACCTCCACTACGCGGTCAATCCGCAGGCCATGCCCGTCGGCCGCACTCCGGCCGACCTGCGCCTGCACGTGACCTGTACCGACGCCACCTACCGGCGCGGGTTACCCGCGGCGCTGAGCCTGCGCTACGAGATCACCCGCGGCGACGACCTGTTGGCCGTCGCCAGCACCGACTTCAGCTGTCACACCCCCGCCGTCTACCGCCGGCTGCGGGCGGGGCGCGACAGCATCAAGGCCGCCTTCTGGGACATCCCGCGGCCGCCCCTTCCCGTCCTGCCCGAGCACTGCGCCCGCGAGCGCGCCCAGGACGTCGTGCTGGCGCCCGGCGACCGGGCCGGGCGGTGGCGGCTGCGCGTGGACACCGCGCACCCCGTCCTGTTCGACCACCCCGTGGACCACGCCCCGGGCATGCTCCTGCTGGAGGCCGCCCGGCAGGCCGGGTACGCCGCCCGGCCCGGCGACGCGGCGGCGCGCTGGCCCGCCTCCATGGACGTCGCCTTCCGCAAGTACGTCGAGTTCGACCAGCCGTGCTGGATCGAGGCCCGGCCGGCCGCGGCGACCGGGACGGTCGGGGCGGTGGGTTCGGCAGGTTCGCCGGGCTCGGCCGGTCCGGCAGGTCCGGCCGGGACGTCGGAACCCCCCGGAGCGACCTCGGGCGGCCCGGGCCACCCGGCGGAACCGGCGGACCCGACGGAGCCGGCCGAGGCGGTGCGCGTCACCGCGGTGCAGGGCGACGGCACGGCGTTCGAGGCGCTGGTCGGGCTCCGCGACGTCTCCGGGCTCGCCTGACCGGACCGCTCGCTCCCGCCCTCCCCGGGCCGTACGGCGCACCCGGCCCCGCCGTGCGGCCCGGGTGTCCGCCCGGGCGCGCGCGAAGGGCGCGCGAAGGACATGTGAAGGCCGCACGGAGGCCGTGGGGACCGTGTGTGGCCGGGGAGCACGAGCGAACGGGGAGGTAAACCGGAAAACGGACAACGGAGTTCGTCCTTCGGACAACAGCAGGTCAAATGCTTGTTGCGCACCTGTCAAACAGATCGTTTCGCTGGCACTCTTTCGACCCAGTCCCCCCACGACTGACGAAGGAGCTCCCGCGTGGCTACCCACCTCCGGTCCTCTTCCCCCCGCACGACCCGCGCCCGGGCCGCCGCAGGCGCCCTGATCGCGTCGGCCGCGATGGTCGCGCTCGCGGCGCAGAGCGGCCCCGCCGCCGCCCAGCCCGACCGGACCGCCGCCGCGAGCGCGGTCGTCCAGACCGCCCCGCAGCGGGCCGCCGCCATCGCGCAGGCGCAGTCCGGTGCCGCCGCCACCGCCAAGGCCATCGGTCTGGGCGCCGGCGAGGCCCTGATCGCCCGCGACGTGATCCGCGACGGCGACGGCACGGTGCACACCCGCTACGAGCGCACGTTCGCCGGCCTCCCGGTGCTCGGCGGCGACCTCGTGGTCCACAAGAAGGCGAACGGCGCCCTGCGCACCACCCGCGCGATCGCCGCGGACATAGCCGTGCCCACCGCCACCTCGGCCGCGACCGCGGCCCACAAGGGCGCCCGCAAGGTCGTCTGGGCCGCCTCCGGCAAGCCGACCCTGGCCTGGGAGTCCGTCAAGAACGGCACCGACGCCGACGGCACCCCGTCCCGGGTGCACACCATCACCGACGCCCGCACCGGCAAGGTCCTCTACCGCTACGACGCCGTCTCCAAGGGCACCGGCACCAGCCAGTACAGCGGTTCCGTCCCGCTCGGCACGACGCTCAGCGGCAGCACGTACCAGCTGACCGACGGCGGCCGCGGCGGGCACAAGACCTACGACCTGAACGGCGGCACCAACGGCACCGGCTCGCTCTTCACCGACGCGGACGACGTCTGGGGCAACGGCTCGGTGACCAACCGCCAGACCGCCGGTGTGGACGCCGCCTACGGCGCGGCCGTCACCTGGGACTTCTACAAGAACGAGCTGGGCCGCCTGGGCATCCGCGGCGACGGCGTCGGCGCCTACTCCCGCGTCCACTACGGCAACGCGTACGTCAACGCGTTCTGGGACGACAGCTGCTTCTGCATGACCTACGGCGACGGTGCCGGCAACGCCAAGCCGCTGACCTCGCTGGACGTGGCCGGCCACGAGATGAGCCACGGCCTGACCGCGTCCACCGCCGGCCTGAACTACAGCCGCGAGTCGGGCGGCCTGAACGAGGCCACCTCCGACATCCTCGGCACCGCGGTGGAGTTCTACGCCAACAACGCCTCGGACCAGGGCGACTACCTCATCGGCGAGAAGATCGACATCCGGGGCAACGGCACGCCGCTGCGCTACATGGACAAGCCCAGCAAGGACGGCTCCTCGGCCGACTACTGGTCGAAGACCGTCGGCCGCCTGGACGTCCACAACTCGTCCGGCGTGGCGAACCACTTCTTCTACCTGCTGTCCGAGGGCAGCGGCGCCAAGACGATCAACGGCGTGAGCTACGACTCGCCCA
Organism: Streptomyces sp. NPDC093225; assembly: GCF_044753805.1. Taxonomy (NCBI): domain Bacteria; kingdom Bacillati; phylum Actinomycetota; class Actinomycetes; order Kitasatosporales; family Streptomycetaceae; genus Streptomyces; species Streptomyces sp. NPDC093225. The sequence continues at coordinate 23,070 of NZ_JBIVNX010000069.1, read as the reverse complement.
CCTACAACGGTTCGACGGTCACCGGCATCGGCCGCGTCAAGGCGTACAAGATCTGGTACAAGGCGCTGTCGACGTACATGACCTCCACGACCAACTACGCCGGCGCGCGGACCGCCACGCTGCAGGCGGCGAGCGACCTCTACGGTGCGTCCGGCGCCGAGTACGCGGCGGTCGCCAAGGCCTGGACGGCCGTGAACGTGAAGTAACCGCGGTCCGCGGAGGAGTCGCCCTCCACCGCACCCTTCCGGGCCCCGTGCCGACGGTCCACCGTCGGCACGGGGCCCGCCCGCGTCACGGCGTTAACGGCGTTAACGCCGCGCGCCGTTGGGGTGTCGGCGTCAGCAGCCGGCGTGCTGCAGTGCTCGAGGGGGTACGGCTGGGCCGTGTCGGGGCGCCGGTCGGGCGGGCCGGTGGCCGTCCGGGTCCGTCGGCGCCCCGGACAGGGCGTGCCAGCCGTACGCCGCCGAGACCAGCGTCGTGTGGTGGTGCCAGCCCGGGAAGGAGCGCCCCTCGAAGTCCAGCAGGCCGAAGTCCCCGCACAGCGCGTCCACCGCTGCGCCGGTGCGGGCCTGCGCGTCGACCAGGGGCAGGAGTTCGTCCGGTCGGGCGTGCACGAGGTTCGTCAGCCAGATCCGCGCCGGCCGGTCGCGCCGCGGCCGCCACTGGGCCAGCAGGCGCAGGGTGTGGGGGGAGTGGGGCAGGTGCACCGGCCCGGAGAGCGTCCACAGCGGCCCCCCGGAGCCGCGCCCCGGCAGGCCGGGGAGCCGGCGTGGCGGCGCCGGCGGCCGCAGCGACGAGCCCCGCTGCAGCAGGTGGTCGTCCACGCACAGGCGCTCGGCCGGCGCCGGCCCGCGCGGGTGCCGCTGGGCGCCCAGCGCCGGCCCGGCGTGTACGGCCAGGTTGCCCGGTACGGTCACCAGGAAGCGGTGGCTGCGACCGCTGAGCCCCGCGGCCAGGGCCGCGCAGTCGTCCAGCTCCGTGCCGTCGGCGACCACCGGAGGGGGGTCCCCCGCGGTGCGCCCGGCCAGGGCCTCGACCAGGCCCAGGGCCTGCCCCCACAGCGGGCGTGCGTCGGCCGAGTCGGGTATGCGGGCCCGCCGCCGTAAGTGGGGGTCCCCGCACCAGGCCTCGGGCAGGTGCAGCCGCCAGTCCACGGGGACGTCCCCGCGCCGGGTCGAGACGTGGATGCCCATGCCCACCTGGCAGTTGACGAGCCGTCCGGCCGCCTCGTCGAAGCGGCGGTGCACCCCCACCGAGTGTCCGCCCCGCTTGGGGGCGACCACCGCCGACAGGGTCCATGCCAGGACCGGGGCCCGCTCGCCGGCCCAGCGGGCCAGGGCCCGCCTCGACGGCTCCCACGGCCACGGGCTCTCGCTGACGAACTGGTGCAGGGACTGCGACGCGGTGGGCGCGGCGGACACCGCCGCCGCCATCCGCCGCACCGACTTCCTGCCCGGCGTGCCGAGCAGGCCCTTCACGTAGGTCTCCGCCCAGCGGCGCTGGTCCTGGCGCGGCAGGTGCCCGAAGACCTCTTCGGTGAACGCGGAGAGGGCGGCGGACCGTTCCGCCCCGAAGCCGGACGCGGACACGGACGTGAGTGCCGACGTGGACGCGGATGTGGACACCGGTGCGGACGGGATCGAGGAGCGGTGGACGGCCATGGGCGTTCCCCCTGTGCGCGCGTCATCAGTCTGACGGTTGACACAAAAAAGCATAGCGAACGTTCTCTATGTTCTAGGATGGCACGAGGCCCCCCGGGCCCGACGGATCCCGACGACACGGAGAAATGTCCATGGCACGGCAGCAGAGAGCCATGCGCACCCGCTCACTCCTCGTCCAGGCGGCCTCGACCGAGTTCGACCGCTCCGGCTACGAGGGGACGACCCTGACGCAGATCAACCAACTCGCCGGCATCTCCATGGGGGCGCTGACCTTCCACTTCCCCACCAAACGCGCCCTCGCCGAGGCCGTGCAGCAGCAGGGCCGCGAACAGGTGCGCGACGCGATCGCCGACGTGGTCGCCAAACACCGACCGGCCCTCGCCACCGGCGTCGCCCTCACGGTGACGCTCGCCCGGTTGCTCGAGGAGAACGTCGAGGTCCGCGCGGCGGCCCGGCTGGCGCGCGAGTGCTCCCGCTCCACCTGGGCCTCCGAATGGCTGCCCGTCCTGCGCGACCTGTTCCGCCGCGCCCAGGAGGAGTGCGGCCTGCGCCCCGGCAGCGACCCCGACGCCCTGGCGGCCCTCGCCGCCCACCTCGTCGCCGGCGCCGAACTGCAACTGCGCGACGAACTGGCCCTGCGCGGCGGCACGGAGTCCCTGGCCGGCGACCCTGCCGCGAGCCCGGTGGTCCAGCTCGCCCAGATCTGGCGGGTGGTGCTCCGCGGGATCATCGTCAAGAGCCTCAGCGAGTACGAACAGGACCTCGTATGAGCGCGCCCGCCCCGCCGGACGCCGGCGGCTCGGTCCGGGCCGGCGTCCTCGGCCCGCTGTCCCTCGTCGTCGACGGCGAGAACCGGACACCCAGCGCCCCCAAGCCCCGCCAACTGCTCGCGTTCCTCCTGCTCAACGCCAACCGCGCGGTCCGGGCCAGCGACTGCATCACCGAGTTATGGGGATCGCACCCGCCCAAGACCGCGATGTCCACCCTCCAGACCTACGTCCTCTACATACGCCAGATCCTGCGCAGCCCGCCCGCCGACCACAGCCGCACCCTCGTCACCCGCAACCAGGGCTACCAGTTCGCCCTCGACCCGCGGGCCAGCGACCGGCTGCGCTTCGAGGCCCTGGCCGCCCGCGGCCGCGAGGCCTCCGCCGCCGGCGCACCGGAGCGCGCGACCCGGCTGTTCGCCGACGCCCTCGCCGTCTGGCGCGGGCCGGTGCTGGCCGACGTGACGTCAGGTGCGCTCAGCTCCCCGCACATCGTCGAGCTGGAGGAGGCGCGCACCAGCGTCCTGCAGTGGCGGGTCGAGGCCGACCTGCGCCTGGGCCGCCACCGCGAGCTCCTCGACGAGCTGCGGACCCTGGCCGCCGCACACCCCACCCACGAGAACATCCACGCCCAGTACATGCTCGCCCTCCACCGCTCCGACCGGCGCGACGAGGCCCTGGGCGTGTTCCGGCGGCTGCACAGCCGCCTCGGCGACTCCTTCGGCATCCAGCCCGTACCGCGGCTGCGCCTGCTGTACGAGGCCATCGACGCCGACGACCCCGTGCTCAGCGCGCCCCCAGCAACCCTTTCCCCGAGGGCGGTGTTTCTACAGTGATGGACAAGGTGGCCGAGCAGCTGACAGACCTGCTGGCGGCGGATCTGGACGACGGCTTCACGGAGCTCGTCCGCATCCACGCCAGGGGGGTGCACGCGTTCCTGCTGCGCGTGTCCGGGTCGCCCGCGGAGGCGGACGACCTGGGGCAGGACACGTTCCTGCGCGCCTACACGGCGCTGCAGTCGTACTCGCCCGAGCGTCGCAGGCAGCTGAGCCCGCGCGCCTGGCTGATGACGATCGCTGCGAACGTGTGGCGTAATCATGTGCGCAGCAGCGTGCGCCGTCCGGTGTCGGTCATGCGGGTCGACGACGCCCAGGACACCTGGTCCGACCACCGGCCGGGGCCCGCCGAGCGGGCACTGAACGCCGACGACCGCGACCGCCTGGTCGCGGCGCTGTCGGAGCTGCCGGAGTACTACCGGATACCGGTGGTCTTACGGCACGTGGTCGGCATGAGCTACGCCGAGGTGGCGCAGGTGCAGGGCTGTCCGGTCGGCACCGCCAAGGCACAGGTCTCGCGCGCGATGGGGGACCTGCGGCGGCTGTTGGCGCCGGACGAGGAGCTGAGGGAGGTGAGGACGTGAGCGGACACGAGGCCCCTTGGGGGGCTTCGCACGGGGACGCCCACGAGGACGCGACCCCTCGCGAGCAGCTGCCCGGAGCCGGGGCCGAGGACATGCCGCCGGCCCCGGTGGACTTCGCGCTGCGCATCCTCCAGAGGGTGGGCGTCCCACGGGACCGCTACGACACGTACGTCTCGCTGGACACGCCCGCGGGCGCGCTGTTCGTGGCCTTCACACCGGAGCGGATCACCGGGTCCGCCCTGGGCGGCGCGGGACTGACCGCCGAGGGGTTCGAGGAACTGCACCGGGCCCGCACCGGGCGTTCCGCGATCCCGGCGCGCAAGGCGTTCCCCGGGCTGGCCACCGCCCTGCGCACGGCGCGCGCCCGCGCGCTGCCGCTGGACCTCGGGCCGGCCGGGGCACCGGCGACCCGCGTGCTGGCGGCCGTGCGCACGATCCCGCCCGGCCAGCTGCGCCCGATGTCCTGGATCGCCCACGAGGCGGGTACCGGTCTCCCGGCCGGACCCGGAACGGCACCCGCGACCGGTCCGGCGACCGCGACCGGAACCGCGGCCACGACCGCAGCCCCCGGCGGTGTCGCGAGCGGTGCCGCGACCGGAGCCACGGGCGGAACGGCGGACGACACCGGCCCCGGCCCCGGAGCCGAGGAGGGGACCCGGGACCGGGAGGCGGCCGACCTCACGGAGCGGCTGGCCGCGATCCTCGCGTCCAACCCCCTTCCGGTGCTGGTCCCCTGCCACCGCGTCACCTACGACAACGGCGCGCCCTGCGACGCCGGCTACCTGCCGTCCGCCGGGGAGGCGCTGCGCCGGGCCGAGGGCATCGACATGGCCGAGGTGCGCCAGTGGTCGCGCAGCGGCGCCGTCTTCCTCGGCAGCGACACCACGCACATCTACTGCCATCCCACCTGCGCGCACGCCCGGCGCATCACGCCCCCGCACCGCGTGCCGTTCGCGAGCGCGGGCGAGGCCCACCGGGCCGGCTACCGCGCCTGCAAGAGCTGCCGCCCGGTAGCGGTCTGACGTCCGACCCACCCTCCGAGGAGCCCCACCACCCATGACCGGCCCCCGCCCCGCCCGACCTGTCGCCGTCGCGTTGACCACCCACCCGAGCGCACTCGGCGAACTGCTCCTCGGCGCGACCGAGGACGCGCTGGTGTACTGCGGCTTCCAGGACGCGGCGACCGTACGGGCCCGCATCCGGCGGGCCGGACTGGCCGAGGCCCCCGTGGCCGGCGAGCGCCACCTGGCGCTCTTCGCCCGGGCCCGCACCGAACTCGACGAGTACCTCGCCGGCACCCGCCGGGCGTTCACCCTGCCGCTGGACCTGGCGCTCGCCACGCCCTTCAGCCGCGAGACCGTGCTCGCCCTCGACGGCTTCGTGCCCTACGGCCGCACGTCGACCTACAAGGAACTGGCCGCGGCACTGTCCCGCCCCCGGGCCTCGCGCGCCGTCGGCACGGCCCTGGGCGCCAACCCGCTCTGCGTGGTGCTGCCCTGCCACCGCATCCTCGCCTCGGACGGCTCCCTCGCCGGCTACGCGGGCGGGCTCGACGCCAAGCGCCGCCTCCTCGCGCTCGAACACCCCGCGGCCTGACCGCCGCCCGAAGACGGGGACGCCGGACCTCCCGCCCCCGCGGCCCGGCGTCCCTCCGGCCGAACTGCCGAACGCCCGGACCGCCGATCAACCGATCAGCCAAGAAGCCGAGCGGCCGAACCCGCCACGGCCGATGCGCCCCTGCGGGGCCCGCCGGAGCGGGCCCCGCAGGGGCGCGGTGTCACGAACGGGCGGCGGCCGGCGGCCCCGCCCGGCGGCGCACGGGGGCGGGCCGGACGGCCTCGTGGATCTCGAGGGTCGCCGTGGACCGGTTGAGGGTGATGTAGTGCAGGCCCGGAGCTCCCTCGTCGAGCAGCCGCCGCGCCATGGCGGTGGCGTACTCGACGCCGATGGCGTGGCCGGCACCGGGGTCGCCCTGGGCCGCCTCCAGGCGGCGGGCGAGGGCGGCCGGGAAGCGGGCGTCGCTGAGCTCGGCGAAGCGCCGGATCTGGCGGAAGTCGGTGGCCGGCATGATCTCGGGGATGATCGGGGTGTGGCAGCCGGCGGCCGCCAGCCGGTCGCGGAGCCGGAGGTAGTCCTCCACCTGGAAGAACATCTGCGTGATCGCGTAGTCGGCGCCCGCCCGGCACTTCGCCGTGAAGTGGCGGATGTCGCTGTCCCAGTCGGGCGAGCGCGGGTGCCGTTCGGGGAAGGCGGCCACCCCGATGCTGAAGTCGCCCAGCCGGCGGACCAGGGAGACCAGTTCGTGGGCGTGCGTGAGGCCGTCCGGATGGGGGACCCAGGGGCCCTTCGGGTCCCCCGGCGGGTCGCCGCGCAGGACGAGGACGTCGCGCACGCCGGCGTCGGCGTACTGGCCGATGACGTGCCGCAGCTCGGCCACCGAGTGCCCGACCGCCGTCAGGTGGGCGACGGGGCGGAGGGTGGTCTCCGTCGCGATCCGCTTGGTGACCTCGATGGTCCGGTCCCGGGAGGAGCCGCCGGCCCCGTACGTCACCGAGACGAAGGCGGGGCCGACCGCCTCCACGCGGCGGACGGCGTCCCACAGCGTGGCCTCGCCGGCCGTCGTCCTCGGCGGGAAGAACTCGAAGGAGAAGGTGGGTCCGTCCTGGGCGAGGGCCTCGCGCAGGCCCGGCAGCGGTGCCCGGCCCGACAGCAGCGGTGCGGGGCCCCGCGCGGGTACGGGCCCGCGCCGCGCGTGCGCCGCCGCGGTCGTGGCGGCTGCGGTGCTCATACGGCCGACCCGCGCAGCCGGGCCTCCATGTCCCGGGCCACGCCCGGGCCGTAGGCCCCCTCGACGCGCAGCAGCAGGTCCGCCGCCGACAGCTTGTACTCCTGCGTGCCCACCGACTCCAGCACCACCGTGGCGATCGCGCAGCCCAGTTGGGCGGCCCGCTCCGGTGCCCAGCCCCAGGCCAGCCCCGCCAGGAATCCCGAGCGGAACGCGTCCCCGGCCCCGGTCGGGTCGGCGATGTCCGCCGTCGGCACGGCCGGGACCAGCTGCGCGGTGGCGCCGGCCCGCGCGATCCGCGCCCCGTCCCCGCCCAGCGTGGTCACCCAGCTGCCGACCCGGTCCAGGACCTCCGCCTCGCTCCAGCCGGTGAGCTGCTGGAGCAGGGCGGCCTCGTACTCGTTGGTGAACAGCCAGCGCGCCCCGTCCACGAGGTCCCGCGCCTCCTCGCCCGACAGCCGGGCCAGCTGCTGGGAGGGGTCGGCGGCGAACGGGATGCCCAGCTTGCGGCACTCCTGGGTGTGCCGGCGCATCGCGGCCGGGTCGTTCGGGGCGACCACCACCAGGTCGAGGCCCTCCGGGTCGGCGAGGGCCGGGGCGAGGGTGATCTCCCGGGCCGCGGCCATCGCGCCGGCGTAGAAGGTGGCGATCTGGTTCTGGTCGGCGTCGGTGGTGCACACGAAGCGGGCGGTGTGCAGGGTGTCGCTGACCAGGACCAGGCCGGTGTCGACGTGGTGGGCGTGCAGCCAGCTCCGGTACTCGTCGAAGTCCGTCCCCACCGCGCCGGCCAGCAGCGGCCGTACGCCGAGCCGGCCGAGACCCAGCGCGATGTTCGCGGCCACGCCGCCGCGCCGGACCTCCAGCCGGTCGGCCAGGAAGGACAGCGAGACGCGGTCGAGCCGGTCGGGGATCAGCTGGTCCGCGAACCGCCCCGGGTAGACCATCAGGTGGTCGACGGCGATGGAGCCGGTGATGGCGATGCGCACGGTCGGTCTCTCCTCGGATCTCGGATCTCGGTTCGGGTCGGGGGCGCGTGTACGGGCTACAGGCCGACCGCCGCGCGCAGCGCGTCGACCCGGTCCGTTCGCTCCCACGTGAACTCCGGCAGCTCGCGCCCGAAGTGGCCGTACGCCGCCGTGCGGGCGTAGACCGGGCGCAGCAGGTCGAGGTCGCGGATGATCGCGGCCGGCCGCAGGTCGAAGACCTTGCCGATGGCCTCCTCGATCCGGCCGGTGGCCACGCGGGCGGTGCCGAAGGTCTCGACGAAGAGGCCGACCGGCTCGGCCTTGCCGATGGCGTAGGCGACCTGGACCTCGCACCGTTCGGCCAGGCCGGCCGCGACGACGTTCTTGGCGACCCAGCGCATCGCGTACGCGGCCGAGCGGTCCACCTTCGAGGGGTCCTTGCCGGAGAAGGCGCCGCCGCCGTGCCGGGCCATGCCGCCGTAGGTGTCGATGATGATCTTTCGGCCGGTGAGGCCGGCGTCGCCCATCGGGCCGCCGATCTCGAACCGGCCCGTGGGGTTGACCAGCAGCCGGTACTCGTCCGTCTTGAGCTTGATGCCGTCCGCCGCCAGTCCGGCGAGCACGTGCTCCACGACGTGCTCGCGGACGTCGGGGGTGAGGAGGGCGTCGAGGTCGATGTCGGGTGCGTGCTGCGAGGAGACCACGACCGTGTCCAGGCGGACCGCGCGCGAGCCGAGGTACTCGATGGTGACCTGCGTCTTGCCGTCGGGCCGGAGGTAGGGGACGGTGCCGTTCTTGCGCACCTCGGTGAGGCGGCGGGACAGCCGGTGGGCCAGCTCGATGGGCAGCGGCATGAGGTTCGGGGTCTCGTCGGTGGCGTAGCCGAACATCAGGCCCTGGTCGCCCGCACCCTGCCGGTCCAGTGCGTCGGACTCCCCGTGCACGCGCTGCTCGTACGCGGTGTCGACGCCCTGCGCGATGTCGGGGGACTGGGCGCCGATGGAGACGGACACGCCGCAGGAGGCGCCGTCGAAGCCCTTGGCGGAGGAGTCGTAGCCGATGCCGAGGACGGTGTCGCGGACCAGTTGGGCGATCGGGACGTAGGCCTTGGTGGTGACCTCGCCGGCGACGTGCACCTGGCCGGTGGTGATCAGGGTCTCGACGGCCACGCGGGACGTCGGGTCCTCGCGGAGCAGGGCGTCGAGGATCGTGTCGCTGATCTGGTCGGCGATCTTGTCGGGATGGCCCTCGGTCACGGACTCGGAGGTGAACAGACGACGGGACATGCGGCAGCTCCTGGAGGTGTGCGGGTCGGGTGCGTCGAGTGCTGCGGCGGCCGACTACGGCCACGGGGCGCTACGGGTGCGGGTACGGCGTGCGGGTACGACGTGCGGGTACGTCGGCGTGGGCCCGGTCAGGGCAGCGGGCCGGGCGGCCCCGGGCCGTCGCCGGGCGGCTCCGGTCCCTCGCGCAGGGACCGGTCCACCAGGCGGGCCGCGGCGCCGGTGTACCCGGCGGGGTCCAGCAGGGCGGCCAGCCGGCGTTCGTCGAGGTGTGCCGTGACCTCCGGCAGGGCGGCCAGGACGGCGTACAGCGGGGCCCCGTCCCGTTCGGCCGCGGCGGAGGCCTCGGCGAGCAGCCGCCGGGCCCGGGCCCGGCCCAGCGGCGGGGCGAGCACGGCGGCGATCCGCTCCGAGACCACCTGGCTGCCCGTCAGACCGAGGTTGGCCCGCATCCGGTCGGGCCGGACCACCAGCCCCTCGGCCAGCTCGACGGCCGTGTACGCCGCGCCGCCCGCGAGCCGCAGGCAGTCGCGCAGCAGCGACCACTCGGCGTGCCAGGACCCGGCCGACCGCTCGTCCTCGGCGAGCAGGCTCTGCGTCAGGGCGCCGGCGAGGGCGGGCACCTGGAGCGCGGCGCTGCGGACCAGGGTGGCCAGCACCGGGTTGCGCTTGTGGGGCATCGCGGACGAGCCGCCCCGGCCGGCCGGGCCGGGCTCGGCCACCTCACCGACCTCGGTACGGGCCAGCGACAGCACGTCGACGGCCAGTTTCCCGAGCGCCCCGGCGGTGAAGGCCAGCCCGCCGGCCAGCTCCGCGACCGGGCCGCGCAGGGCGTGCCAGGGCAGGCCCTGGGGCGCGAGCCCGGTCTCGGCGGCGAAGGCCCCGACGAGGCGCTCGGCGTAGTCGCCGCCGTCCCCCCGGCCGCCGCCCGGACCGGCCCGGTCCGCCCCCGGTCCGCCGTCCAGCACCGCGAACTCGAGGTACCCGGCCAGCGTCCCGGCCGCCCCGCCCAGGGAGACCGGCAGCGTGGCCCCGAGCGCGGCGAGCCCGCGGTCGGCCTGCAGGACCAGCTCCCGCCAGCCCGCGGCCTTGAGCCCGAACGTCGTGGGTACGGCGTGCAAGGTGAGGGTGCGGCCGGCCATCGGGGTGTCCCGGTGCCGGACGGCCAGCCGGGCGAGCGCGGCCGCCGTCCGCGCCAGGTCGGCCCGGATCAGGGCCAGCGCGCGCCGGGCCACCAGCATGGCGCCGGTGTCGAGGATGTCCTGGCTGGTGGAGCCGCGGTGCACGTACTCGGCGGCGGCCGGGTCCGCCTGCGCCACCCGCCGACCGAGGGCCCGGACCAGCCCCACGACGGGGTTGGCGGTCTCCCGGGAGGCCAGCGCCAACTCCCGTACGTCGTACACGGCGGCGTCCGCGGCCGCGGTGACCGCCTCGGCCGCGGCCGGCGGCAGCGTGCCGAGCCGGGCCTGGGCCCGGGCCAGGGCGGCCTCGGCATCGAGCATGGCCTGCACCCAGGCCTCGTCCGCCACGGCCGCCTCCACCGGCGTCCCGGCCCGCACGGGCGACAGCAGCCCGCTGTCGAGCCCCGCCGGGCCGGCCCCGCCGGCCGGCCGCCCGGGCCGGCCGGTCACGAGGTCACCCCCGACAGGTCGGCGTCCCACCGGTCGTCGGGGACGTCCGCGCCCAGGGCACCGCGGCCGCCCGGCTCCGCGGCCGCGCCCCGGACGGGATCCAGCGCAAGGACCGCCCGCGCGATCGCGTCCGAGTCGCCCAGCGTCACCGAGTTGACCCCCGGCCGGATGCCGGCCGCCGTCACCCAGTGCACGGCCTCGGTCGGCACCCCGTACGCGAACCGGCGCGGATGGGCCCGGCCCGCCGCGTCCACCACGTGGTAGGGCCGTTCGGTCACCGAGACGCCGCCGGTCTCGTACGCCGTGCCGCAGGCCCCGGCGATCCGGTAGGGCGCGAGCCGGCCCTCCGTCAGCAACTGGGCCATCAAGGGGTCGTCGGTGCGCCGCAGGTCGGGCTCCGGCAGCCGCGCCTCGATCAGCGCGCCCGCCCGCACCGGCGGCCCGGCCACCCGGTCGGAGGTGGCCTCGAAGGCCGGCCCGCCGGGTCCCCCGGTGGCCACCCGCACCCGCATCCCCGGCCCGAGCAGCTCCACCACGCCCGCCTCCACGAGGGCGATGAGCTCCTCGATGCGCGAGACCGGCGGGCCGATCGACAGGAAGGCGTTCAGCGGCGTGTACCAGCCCTGGAGGTCGTCGCGGTAGGAGTTGCCCTCCAGCCCGCCGTGGTCCACCACCAGCCGGATCTCGTTGCGCAGGTCGCGCAGGACGTCGAGGGCGGCCTTCAACGGTCCGCTGACGTTGCCCGCCCGCGCCGCGGCGACGTCGGCGGCCAGGTGCGCCAGCACCCACTCCCGGAACGCGTCCCGGTCGGCGAACACCCGGCTGCCGTGCGGCTGCGCCACCGCCTCCCAGTCCCACGCGTCGGCGGCCGCGATCCCGTACTCCGCGAGCAGGGCCCGTTCCTCCTCCCCGCCCGCCGGGGCCGCGAGGTAGCGCGCCGTGAAGTCCTCGCGCTCGGCCGCCGCCCGGCCGCGCCCGGTGAGCAGCGCGCCGTAGTAGACGCCCTCCACCTCCTTGGCGACCAGCGGCCACACGTCCGTGCCGAAGTGCACCCGCTCGCCGTCCACGGCCCGCGCGGCCAGCGCCGCGATCGCCGTGGGGGTGAGCAGCCGCGGCTCGTGGCGGCCGTGCGCGCCCTTCTCGTTCTCGCCGCGGGCGTGGTACGGGATCCCGCGCCGCGACCCCGCGTACAGGAGCGGCTCCCGCCCCGAGGGGACGTAGCGCAGCGTCCCCGTCCCGGGCCGCCGCTCGAACCGGCCGCCGCGGCCGGTGGTGAGCAGCGCCATGTGGTCGAAGAAGTTCAGGCCGAGCCCGCGCAGCAGCACCGCCCGGCCGGGGGGCAGGGCGGAGAGGTCGACGTCGGCCGGGTTCGCCGGCAGGACGTGCGTCAGGCCCCACGCCCGCGCCTCCTCCGCCGTCCGGGCCTCCTGCGGGGTCGGCCGGGCCTCGACGTGGCCCTGCGCCAGCACCACCGCGTCGAGCCCCGCCAGCCGCGTGCCGTCCGACAGCGTCAGCCGCTGCGGCCCGCCCCGCGCGCCGCGGGCACCGGCCGCGGTCCCCTCGGACAGGTGCACCGCCCGCGCCCGGTGCACCCGCACGGTGACCTGCTCGGGCGCCGCCTCGACGATCCGCTCGAAGCAGTCCTCCAGGTAGCGGCCGTACAGCGCGCGGCTCGGGTACGCGTCCGGGCCCAGTTCCCCGGCCTCGGCCAGGAACGCCGCGTCGGCGGCGCCCCGCGGTTCGGCCGCCAGTCCCGGCAGCGCGAGGGCCGCCGACCACTCGTACAGGCTCGGGCCCTTCTCGACCGGACCGGCCATCTCCACGCTGTCGTCGGTGAACACGGTCACCTGCGAGGCCACCGTGTTCATGAGCAGGTGCCGCGACTGCGCGGTGCGCCACACCTTGCCCGGGCCCGGCCGGTACGGGTCCACGACGTGGACCGTCACGGCGGAACCGGCGGGACGGTTGCGCGCGTTGGCGCAGATCCGCTCCAGCACCGACAGGCCTCGCGGCCCCGCACCGACGATGCAGACCGTCAGATCCCCGCTGCTCATCACGCTTCTCCGATACTGGCGATACGGGCGGTACCCGCGGAACGGGCGATTCGGGTGCTTCGGGTGGTACGAAGTACGAGGTGACGCACGAGGTGGGCGCACGAAGTGGCGCACGAAGTGGCGTACGAGATGGCGTACGGGGCGCCCGGCACGAAGGGCCGGCCGGCTCAGGCCACGGCCGCGACCAGCAGGCTGGTCTCCAGGGACAGTTCGTGGACGGACTCCAGCCGCAGCCCCGCCGCGGCGAGCACCGCGCGGTAGCCGGCCAGGTCGCGCTCCCGGCCGCCCGCGGCCATGAGCAGGTGCAGGTCGTACAGCAGCGGCAGCAGCCGCGGGGCGCCGGGCTCGGAGACCACCCGCTCCAGGACCAGCAGCCGGCCGTCGCCCGGGCGGTCCCCGGCGGCGAGCGCCTCGCGCAGGTGCGACAGCAGCGTCGTGCAGTGCGCGTCGTCCCAGTCCTGGAGCACCCGCGAGAGCAGGTAGACGTCCGCGCCGCGCGGCAGCCCGGCGCCGGTGAACACGTCGCCGGCCACCGCCTCGTACCGTCCCGGCCCCACCGCCGCGTCCAGGTGCGCGGTGGCCACCGGCACCATGTGCGGCTGGTCGACGACGGTGCCGCGCAGCTCCGGACGGGCGGCCAGCACGGTGCCCAGCAGCATGCCGCTGCCGCCGGCCACGTCCACGACGTGGCGGGCGCCGCCGAAGTCGTAGGCGTCGAGGACGTCGGGGAAGAAGACGTTCCCGGCGTTCATCGCCCGCTGGAAGCGGCCCGCGGCCGCCGGGTCGCGCAGGTACTCGTGGAGCGTCTTGCCGAAGGCGTGCTGGAAGCCGGAGGTCCCGGTGCGCACCGCCGGCACCACCGCGCCCCAGGCCCGGTGGAACTCCTCGCCGTAGATGCGGACCATGGCCGCGAGGGAGCGGGGCGCGTCGCTGCGCAGCAGCTCTCCGGTGGCGGTGAGGCGGTACGTGCCGTCGCCGTCGCCGTCGCCGTCGCCTTCGCCCTCGCCCGGCCCCGCGCTCCCGCCCGCCGGTGGGTCGGTCTCGACCACGTCCAGCGCCGCCAGCAGCCGCAGCAGCCGGGCCAGCGCGTCGGCGTCGGCGCCCGCGGCGTCGGCGAGCGCCGCCGCGGTCAGCCCGCCCGGCCGCCCGGCCAGGTGGTCCGGCAGCTCCAGGGCCACGGCCGCGTACAGCGCCTGCGCCCGCCACGTGCCGGTGACGGTGTCGACGAGCCGGCGCACCCGCTCCTGGTCCGCCCCGGGGCCCTCGACGGTGCCGGGGGCGGTCCCGGCCGGCGTACCGGCCGTCGTCCCTTCCGCGCGTACGGTCACGGTCCTCACGCCCCCGTCCTCGCGACGGCCGGGCCGGCCGGCTCGGTCAGCACGTCCCGGTGCCGCTCGCGCAGCACCCGTTTGAGCACCTTGCCGGTGACCCCCACCGGCAGCCCCTCCCGCTCCCCGGCGAGGACCAGCGCGTTCAGCCGCGGCAGACCGGCCGCGTCCAGCGCCGCGTTGCACGCGGCCAGCAGGTCGGCCGGGATCCGCTCGACGCCGTCGGCGTAGTAGACGACCGCCGCCGGGCAGTGCTTGCCCGGCTGCTGCGGGTCGGCCACCGCCACCACCGCCGCGTCCAGCGCCTGCGTGGTGTTCAGGACGACCTCTTCGAGGGGCAGGCTGTGGACGTCCCCGGCCGCGGCCCGGATGACGTCGGGCGTGCGGTCGAGGTGGTACCAGTTGCCCTCGGCGTCCCTGCGGACGACGTCGCCGGTGAGGAAGTACCCGCTGAGCACGGACTCCTTGTTCAGGCCCGGATCGTCCCAGTACCCGGGTGTCACGCTGGGCGTGCGCACCCCCAGCATGCCGGCCTGCCCGTCGGGCAGTTCGCGCCCGTCGGGTGCGAGCACGGCGGCCTTGCGCACCACCCCGGCCGGCCGGCCGATCAGCCGTCCGTACCGCTCCGAGGTGCGGGTGTGGGCCGCCTTGAACAGCACCATGCCCATCTCCGACGACCCCAGCCCGTCCAGGTACACCGACCCCGTGCCGGGCGCACCGAGCGCCGTCAGCGGGCGGATGTGGCGCTCGTGGGAGGCGTCGCCCATGCCGTTCCAGGTGTGGACGCGCCGGGCGGCCTCCAGGTCGACGGCGGCCGGGTCGAGCTCGGCGAGGGTCAGCGGGAAGCCCAGCACGATCGTGGGCCGGAAGGCGTTGACCGCGCGGGCCAGCCGGTCGCCGTCCGCGCCGTCCAGGACCAGGGTGGGGATGCCCAGCAGCAGTGCCATCGACAGGTAGCTGATGCCCGCGGAGTGGCTGTGCGGCAGCGCGGTCAGCAGCCGGTCGGTGCGCAGCGAGGGGAAGGTCCACAGCCGTTCGCGCTTGCCGACGAAGAACGAACGGTGGTGGAACACCGGCGCCTTGGGCCGGCCCGTGGTCCCCGACGAGTGGGAGATCATCACCAGGTCGTCGGCGGTGTGCCGGTACGGGAAGTCCTCGAGCGGGCGGCGCGGCCGCGGCGCCCGCGCGTCCACCTCGGCCACGTCGTGCAGCGCGGGGACCTGCGTGCGGTCGGACGCCTGCCAGGCGGAGGCCAGGTCCTTGAGCAGGTCGGCGTCGCCCACCACCAGGTGGGCGCCGGTGCGCAGGAAGTACTCGGCCGCCGTCTGCGGGGCCATCCGGGGGTTGCAGTGCACCGCTGCGGCGCCGAGGCTCGTGACGGCGATGTGGTGCAGCAGGCCGAACAACCCGTGCCGGGTGTACAGGCCCACGTGCGAGGAGGAGGTGACGCCCTGCTCCCGGTACCAGGCGGCGTACCGGACGACGGCGTTCCTGGCGTCGTTCAGGGACAGTCCCGTCAACTCCCGCTCCTCCCACCCCGGTACGGAGACGTCGGGGTGGAACAGCAGCGGCCGGTCCCGGTCACGGGAAATGCGCCAGGCGTGCCAGAAGAAGTTTCCGGCGCCCAGTTCGCGGTCGGCCGTGAGGCGCAGGCGCTGCACGACGGAGCGGTGCGTGCCTATCAGGAACATGGAATACCTCACACTCCGTCGAGATCCGATCCGGTGCAACGGCCCGGAAAGGAGACCAGGGACGATCCGAGAGAGCCGGTCCAGTACGCCGCCGAGTCTTCCGGGGGCGTCTAAAGATCCTCTGGAGGTGGAAATCGCGGGCGTGCGCCGGCGTGAATTCGCGGCGGCCGCGATGCGCCGTCACCGCCCCTTTATCCGTCCTTCAGGCACCGCTGGGACGATGCACCGCGCCCGCCGTACGCCCGCCCGCCGCACGCCCGCCCGTACCGAACGCTGGAGGCCCCCATGGTCCCCGTCCGCCCCCCGCACCAGCCCGTCGCCATCGTGGGCGGCGGCCCCGTGGGGCTCGTGCTCGCGCTGCTCCTCGACCACCACGGCGTGGCGTCCACCGTCTACGACGCCGCCCCGTCCGTGGCCGCCGAGCCGCGCGGCAGCACCCACGGCGCCCGCACCATGGAGCACTACCGCCGCCTCGGCCTGGCCCCGCGGGTGCGCGAGCTCGGCCTGCCCGGCGGCCACAGCGCGGGCATCACCTTCTTCACCCGCTACGACGGCCACCTCCTGGCCCACCTGCCGCACCCCGGCGCCGACGAGGTGCGCGCCGCCACCGCCGCCGCCCCGCGCACCCACCAGGTGCCCGAACCCATGCACCGCGCCAACCAGATGTACGTCGAGCGCCTGCTGCGCGAGCACGCCGGCACCCGCCCGCGCATCACCCTGCGCTACGGCCACCGCGTCACCGCGCTCGCGGAGGAGGCCGACGCCGTGGCCCTGACCGTCGAGGGGCCGGCCGGCCGGGACGTCGTCCGGGCCGCGTACGTGGCCGGCTGCGACGGCGGCCAGGGCCTGGTCCGCCGCACGCTCGGCATCGCCTACGCCGGCGAGGGCTCCCTCGACCAGGACGTCCTCGGCCGCCGGGCCACCGCCGCGCACCTGCGCGTGCCCGGCATGTACCGGCGCTTCCTGCGCGACCGGGCCGGCTGGAGCAACTGGGTGGTCAACGCGGAGCTCGCCCTCAACCTCATCGCCCTCGACGGGGACGACCAGTTCTTCCTGCTCACCAGCTCGGCCGACCCCGACGACCCCGACGACTCCCGGGTGGCCGACCTCGTACGCCGGGCCGCCGGCACCGACCTCGACGTGGAGGTGCTTTCCCGCCGGGCCTGGACCCCCGGCGCCGCACTGGTCGCCGAGCGCTTCGGGAGCGGCCGCGTCTGGCTGGCCGGCGACTCCGCGCACCTGTTCACGCCCAACGGCGGCTTCGGCATGAACACCGGCGTCGACGACGCCGCCAACCTCGCCTGGAAGCTCGCCGGGGCCGTCCAGGGCTGGGGCGGCCCCGGCCTGCTCCCCTCGTACGAGGCCGAGCGCCGGCCCGTCGCCCTGCGCAACACCACCGCCGCCCGCGAGCTCAACATCGGCCTCGGCGCCATCGAGCGCCCCGCGGAGCTGGAGGCCGACACGGCCGAGGGCCGCGCCGCCCGCGCCCGCACCGCGAAGCGGCTGGCCGAGTACGGGCAACTCACCCTCGACACCCTCGGCGTGCAGCTGGGCGCCCGCTACGACGGCTCCCCGCTCATAGCCGCCGCCGGCGACACCCCGCCGCCCGACGCCTTCACCACGTACACGCCCTCCGGGGTACCGGGCGGGCGCGCCCCGCACCTGTGGCTGGACGACGAACGGGGCCCGGGCAGCTCCCTCTTCGACCTCCTCGGCCCCGGCTTCACCCTGCTCAGCCTGTGCCCGGTGCACTCCGGCACCGCCGCCGTCGAGGCGGCCGCGCGGGCGGCCGGGGTGCCGCTGAGCGTGGTCCGGGTCGACGACGGCGCGGCCCGCGAGCTGTACGGGCGCGACCTCGTGCTCGTACGGCCCGACCAGCACATCGCCTGGCGCGGCAACCGGGCCCCGCGCGACCCCGAGGGCCTGGTGGCAAAGGTCACCGGCCATTAGCGCGGGATTCACCGACCCCTTTCCATAAATACCGAATCAAGAATTCCGCTTGTGCTCGCCGGGTCGTTCAAACGCCCGCCGGCAGCCGCGTCGACAAAGGTGCGACGGCCCCGAGTTGCCAAAGTGGGAATGGTCTTGTGCGCCCCTCCCGAATCGTCGTTACGGTCGAATGGTCACGACGGCTCATTCCCTGGAGGGGTAATGCATTTCCGTATGCTGGGGCCCATGTCCGTCACCGAAAACGGAGACGACAGAACGCCCAGCGCGCCCAAGCACCGCCAGATGCTGGCCCTCCTGCTGATGAACGCCAACCAGGTCGTCTCCATGGCCCAGTTCGTCGAGGAGCTGTGGGAGTACAGCCCGCCGCCGCGCGCGGTCGCCGCCGTGCACACCTACGTGATGCAGCTGCGCCGCATCCTGCACGGCGGCGCGACCGCCGTCGCCTGCGGCCGCCTCGTCACCCGGGAGCAGGGCTACCTGCTGCGCGTCGAGGACGGCGAACTCGACCTGCACCTGTACGAGAGCCGGCTCCGGGCCGGCCGCGCCCTCCTCGACGCCGGTGAGCCCGACGCCGGCGCCCGCCTGCTCCGCACCGCCGACGCCATGTGGAGCGGCACCACCGGCCTGGTCGACGCCCCCACCGGCCCGCTGCTGCGGGCCGCGCTCGCCCCGATCGAACGCGAACGCACGGAGGCCACGGTGCGGCGCATCCACGCCGAACTGGCCCTGGGCCGGCACCAGGAGCTGGTATCGGAGCTCTGCGCCCTGGTCCACCAGGACCTCACCCACGAGGAGCTCACGGCCCAGCTGATGCTCGCCCTGTACCGCTCCGGCCGACAGGCCGACGCCCTCGCCGCCTTCCACCGCCTCCGACACGCCCTGCGCGAGGACCTGGCCACCACGCCGGGCCCGGACGTCCACCGCCTGACCACCGACATCCTCACCGGCCACCCCCGCCTCGAACCGCCCACGACGGGCCACCTCCCCCTCACCCTGGACGCGGTCCCCACCCTCGTCGCCGCCTGACCCGCAAGGCCCCCTTCGCCCGGGATGACCACGCGCGTGCCGCCCACCGGACGCCCACCCGTCAGCGAAGCCCCGGGTGCACGCATTCACGGGAGTGCCGCCGCGTGGTGTGTGTGGGGGAGGTGCTTGAGGCGGTAGGGCAGGCTGGTCCGGAGGCGGGCCCGGGCCTGGGGTGGCCGGAGGCCAGGGCGAAGCCCCGAAGCCCCAGGGGTGGGCCTGCCGCAGGGCCTGCAGGCCCTGCCGGGTCAAGCGCCGAGGGGACCCACACACCACGCGGCGGCCGTCACCCACCCCACCCCGACACCGCCCCACCCACCCACCACGACCCCGGCCCAGAACCCGAACCCGCCCCTGACCCCCGCCCCCCGCTCACCGCGAGCCGGAGTCGGCGGAGTCGAGGGCACCCGCGGGGAGTTCGCCCGGGCGCCGCCCCCGAGCGGCAGCCCCGCGCCGCGAAGCGGCCGGCAGGCCGAAGCGCGCGGTGAGGGCGGCGCAGCCGACGAGCACGGCACACACCCAGAAGGCCCGTGCCAGGCCGACGGCACTCTCACCCGCGCCTACACCCACACCCGCACCCGGGCCCGCATCCGCGCCCACACCCGATCCCGGTCCCGCCACCGAGCCGTACACCGCGACGACCACCGCCAGCCCCACCGCGGCCCCGATCTGCCCGGCGCACTGCACCACGCCCGCCGCGGACCCGAGCAGGTCCCGCCGGACCCCCGCCACCGCGGCGGTCTCGTACGCCATCCACAGGAACGGCAGTCCCGCCCCCACCAGAGCCAGCCCGGGCAGCAGCCCCGACGCGTACGAGGACCCCGGCGCCACCCGGGTGAGCATCAGCAGCCCCGCCCCGCTCAGCGCGCAGCCGACCAGCGCCGGCACCCGCGGCCCGAACCGGTCCAACAACCGTGCGCACGGCCGCCCCACCACCAGCACGGCGCCCACCACCGGCAGCAGCGCGCACCCCGCCGCCCAGGCGCTGTAGCCGTGCGCCTCCTGGAGGTACAGGCTCGCCACGAACACCACCGGCCCCGTTCCCGCGGCGACGAACCCGATGCCCACCGCGCCCGCCGCCAGCGACCGGTCCCGCCACAGCGCCGCCGGCAGCAGCGGGTCCGCGGCCACCGCCTGCCGGCGCAGGAACAGCGCCCCGAGCACCACGGCCGCCCCGAGCACCCCCCACGTCGTCCCCGACACCCCCCGTTCGCCGATCCCCACCAGCCCGTACACGAACGCGAGCAGCCCCCCGACGAGGAACACCGCCCCGGGCACGTCCAGAGGCACGCCCGAAGGCACGCCCGACCGTTCCCGGGCACCGCCCGGCGCCCGTCCTCCGCCGTGCGCGCACGGCGGACACAGCCACCGCCCCGCCGCCCAGGCGGCCAGTGCTATCGGCACGTTGAGGAAGAACGCCCACCGCCAGTCCAGCCGGCTGACCGCCACGCCGCCCGCCAGCACTCCGGCGATCGACCCGAGCCCTCCGCACGCGGCCCACAGGGCGAGGGCCCGGCGGCGTTCGCGGGCCTGCGGAACCACCGTCAGCAGCATGCACATCGCGGCCGGTACGAGCAGCGCCGCCGCGACCGCCTGCCCGGCCCGGGCGGCCAGCAGCACGCCCCCGCCCGGCGCCGCCCCGCACACGGCGGAGGCGGCGGCGAAGCCGGCCAGGGACCCCAGGAACAGCCGGCGGGCGCCCACCCGGTCGCACAGGCGCCCGCCCAGCAGTTGGAGCCCGCCGACGAGCAGGACGTACAGGTTCGTCACCCAGTGCGCGCCCGTGAGGGTCAGGCCCAGATCGCGCTGGATGTCGGGCACGGCCAGGACGACGAGACCGGCGTCCGCGTTCGCCAGCAGCGGCGCGAGGCAGACGAGCGCCAGCACGGACCGCGGCGGCCGGTACGCGGGCGCAGACGCAGACGCAGACGCAGACGCAGAGGCGGACGCGGACGCGGACGCAGAGGCGGACGCGGACGCAGGTACAGGCGCAGATGCGGTCGGAGCCGAGGGACCGGCCGCAGGTCCGGGCGACGGTCCGGCGGTCGCGGGCCCGGCCGTCGTCGGCCCGGCGGCTCCGGGCGCCGTACGCAGGTCGGAGGAGACGGAGGCTGAGGCGGAGGCGGAAGCGGGCATGCGGAACTCCCGGGGGAGAAGGGGAAGGGTCGCGGGTCAGAACCCCGCCGCCGCACCCCCGGTTGCCACCCGGGCGCGACCCCGCCGGCCGAACCCTGCGACCGAGCCCGTGCAACCCGTTCGCGCGACCCGGTGTTCAACCACCGAGAGCGCACCGACAGAGCGCTCGCCTGCTTCCCGGGCCCGGCCCCGCCTCCCGGGTCAGGGCCCGAACAAGAGAAGGACAACCATGGATCTTCAGCTGTCCGGCAAGGTCGCCGTGGTCACCGGCGCCTCCAAGGGAATCGGTCTCGCGGTCACGCGCTCGCTGCTCGAGGAGGGCGCCCGGGTCGTTGCGGTCTCCCGCAAGAACACCCCCGAGCTCGAGCAGCTCGCGGGCCCGAACCTGCTGCACGTCTCGGCCGACCTGATCGACCCCGAGGCCCCCGCGCAGGTGATCGCCCGCGCCGTGGAGCACTTCGGTGGCCTCGACATCCTCGTCAACAACGCCGGTGGCCCGCCGCCCGGCGTCACCATGCCCCGTACCGGCTTCTTCGACAGCAACGACGGCCAGTGGCAGTCGATCTTCGAGTTCAACCTGTTCTCGGTGGTCCGCGCCATCCGCGCCGCCATCCCGAAGCTGGTCGAGCGCGGCGGCGGCTCCATCATCAACATCTCCACGGGCATGGCCCGCCAGCCCGCGCCGGTCAACATCGAGTACGGCGCGGCCAAGGCCGGTCTGTCGAACCTCACCAAGGCGCTGTCCGAGGAGTTCGGCTCCCAGGGCGTCCGCGTCAACACGGTCTCCCCGGGTGCCGTGCGCACCGCCTGGTGGACCGAGGAGGGCGGCGCCGCCGACGTCATCGCCGGCATGGCGGGCGCCGACCGCGACTCGGTGATGGACTCCATCGCCCCGCAGATGATGGGGCAGGTCACCGGCCGCCTCATCGACCCGCAGGAGGTCGCCGACGCGGTGCTGCTGCTCGCCTCGCCGCGGTCCGCGAGCACCACCGGTGCGGACTTCGCCGTCGACGCCGGTTTCGTCAAGACCTTCTGAGCCTCCGGAGCCCTCCAGGGCTCACATGGGGCATGAGGTGCACGAAGTGCACGTGGTGCACGACGTGCATGGGGCACAGGGCCGGTCCGCGGGTGTGACCAGCCAGCGGGCCGGGCCGCCCGTCCCCGCCTCAGACCCGGTCGGTGGCCGGGTCGAGGCGGGCGGCGACCACGTCGGGGAGCGCCTCGAGGGCGGCGTTCTCCGACGGTCGCCGGTTCATGTAGTCGGGGTTGCAGGCCTGGTAGCCCAACAGCCGGGCCAGCGGCGCCAGCGCGCCGTTCACGAGCTTCTGCAGCGCCCACGGCCGGTCCGTGAAGCGCAGGACGTCCTGGAACTCGCGCATCGTGACGGCGTGCTGGAGGAGCGAGGGCCGGCCTTCGGCGTCCGTCTTGCCGTCCTGGGCGAGCCCGAACAGCTGGCGCAGGATCAGCTGCTCGAAGCGCTCGGCCCGGTTGACCAGTTCGACGACCGCGAAGGAGGTCTCGTCCTCGGTGTTCCCGAACCAGCGGTGCACCGTGCCCGCCGGCACGGTCACGGTCTGCCCGACCTCGTCGAGGACGATGTCGCGGCCGCCCAGGTGCACGCGCAGACTTCCCCGTACCAGCGTGAAGATCTCCTCGCTGTACGGGTGGACGTGGTAGCCCGCGGCGAAACCGCCCGGCTCCACGTACAGGTCCATCACCGCACGATGGCCGCCGGTGGCGGCCGCGGGGGTCCTGATGACGATCTTCTCCCTGCAGCGCGGGTTGTAGTAGACCTCGCCCGGGTGGACGGCCATGACGCCTCCAAGGGGGAACACGCCCGTACGGCCTGCCAGCCGGTACGGGCGGAACGTGGGAGAGCTCGGCCGGCGGCCCGGTAGGGGGCCGGCGGAGCGACAAGGGAAGAGCTCGGGCCCGGCCTGCCAGCCGGCACGAGCGAGAAGAAGGAGTTGCCTCGGCCGGCCTGCCAGCCGGCGGGGCGCGCACGGACGCTCGGCCGGCCTTCGGGCCGGCGGGGCGCTCCGTGCTGTCTGCTCCCACCCTCGGGGTCGGGCCCGCGTGCCCACACCCCCGTTTCTTGCTGCCTACTTCACGGCGTCGGGTGCGTGGCACGCACTCCGCGGGGCATGCCGGAGGGCCCGCCGGGGTGTGCCTGACGGGCTGTCGACGTCGCGGTGTCGGGCGGGTCGTTTGTGGCGAGGTCGCGGTGTCGGGCGGGCTGCCCGCTTCGTGGGGGCGCCCCGTGGTGTGTGGGTCCCCTCGCCGCTTGACGCGTCGTGGCCTGCAGGCCCTGCGGCAGGCCCACCCCTGGGGCTTCGGGCCTTCGGCCTGGCCTGCGGCCACCCCAGGCCCGGGCCT
>NZ_JBIVNX010000068.1:0-35832 GCF_044753805.1 Streptomyces sp. NPDC093225 | reverse complement strand
CCTTCACCGACCCCAGGCTCTGCGCCGCCATCGTCGACCGGCTCACCTTCAACGGCACCATCATCGAAACCGGCACCGACTCCTACCACCTCGCCACCACCCGAGCCCGCGCTGAACAACAGCCGACCACGACCTGACCTGGGCGCACGAGGCTGCGTGAGCATCGTCAGTGCTCACGGCTCCTTGACCACCACCAGCCGCCCACCGTGAAGGCGTTCACCGGCCCAGGATTCGGCAGAGTGCGACGCTCGAACTCATCGTCGATGCGAGCGACCAGCCGGCCGAGATCGCGCCGGGCACCGTGAGGGAGGTCAAGCATGACCTCTTCCAGATCGTCGCGGGCATACTCCACCTCCAGTCCGGGCTGCCAGACCGGGGATGCGTTCAGATAACGGCCGGGTTGCCTGAAGGCCCACTCGAAGCGGGCGAGCGCGTCGGCAACAGCACCAGGCCACATCCGCTCATCCTCGACGCGGCGGACAGCTGCACGAGTCCTCGCGGAAACGCCCCGGATCCGCCGAACTACAACGTGTCTGCGCGGCCGCCACCGCTCATCACGGACGGCCCTCGGGCGCCTACGCGGCATCGCCCTTTCTGATCAACATGCCGCCATCCTGCCACGAACGCAGCCCGCATCGCACGCGTGATCGAGCCCCCGCCACCCAAGGGTGCTCTTATTTCCCACCAACATTCACGGGCTCATCGGTCACTGCGTGATGCCGAAACCCACCAACAAGTGCTCTCGCCTGAAACCTACGCAGCCACACCCACCGAACTTACGAAAGGAGAGGTGAATATTAACCCATACGGAAGCCCCACCAGAACCTACCTGGTGGGGCTTCCGTTTTGCAGGAGAATCCTTTACCCGATGATCAAGCGCCCAAAAGCCGGTCTCGGGAGCGATGGCCTCATCCTAGCTATAGGCATCATGGGAACTCGCCAAGGCCCCAGATACGACCCTAAGGCTGGTACCGATGACTGCCGAGTCCGCCGTCATCATCTGACGGGCCGCAGGAGAGGCCCCACCCCGCGAGCGGAACATCTCCTGCGTCGAACCTTCTTAGAGGCGCTCAAGATTGGACCACAGGGGATCCATGTCAAATTGCGACATGTACTCCTCAAGGATTACGAACGGTGGCTTGCCCGTCGGCTCACCCTCCCATACCGTGTCGCATTCCTCGCACACCATGAAGGTCTCCGACCTTCCGGTGATTCGACACGCAACTACCCAACCTTGTCCACAACGAGGGCACGCTATCACTATTTCTTCCTTACTGCTGCGGGAACGCTGTAATGACTTTACTGGTTCCAGGGACCACAACGATTCGCAGATTCATTTCACCTGCGGTGCCTACCACTCGCCCCATAGGAACGATGTATTTCGCTGGGTCATTGGGGTCGGGCGCGCCGCGTCGCGCCCATCCCTCATCCAGTAGTGACACGATACTCGCTTGATCGGAGTCCATGAACATACTGTGGGACGGCTTCGTCGGGTCGGGAGCTGCATGCGCCATCACGTGATCCAAACGATGGCCGTGAACCGATCCGGGCCCATATATGAGACCTCCTGGGGACTGGAACTTATTCCCGCCGAGGTTTGTGAAACCAACCGGACAAGTTGTGTTGTGGACCAAGACCGGAGTCTCGC
Organism: Streptomyces sp. NPDC093225; assembly: GCF_044753805.1. Lineage (NCBI taxonomy): Bacteria > Bacillati > Actinomycetota > Actinomycetes > Kitasatosporales > Streptomycetaceae > Streptomyces > Streptomyces sp. NPDC093225. The sequence continues at coordinate 34,184 of NZ_JBIVNX010000068.1, read as the reverse complement.
CAGCCAGCACATAGTACGTGTGGAGGTCAGCGACCGTGAAGTTGTACGTGGTGGCGTGCCGAGTGAACGGCTGGTTAGCCACCACAATGGCTGGAGATCCAGCGACGGTCCTGAGGGTCATACCGGTCGCGAGGAATCGGGCTTCGACCCAGGCATTGTTCGACGGAGACCAGAAGGGGTGTTCGTGCGTCGCTGTGAGCGGAACTATCCCGGTTTTCGTGGCGATGGAGAGCTTGTTGAAGTGCTTGTCATCTGTCGTGACGATGAGCCGGGATACCTTGCGGTTTGCTGTCTTTCCGGTGCGGGGGTCGGTGGCGCGCACGAGGTCGCCGACCTTGATTTGTTCGATGGGTTTGACAGTGCCATTAGCCATCAGGATCCGGGTGCCTGCAAGGAAGCATTTGCAGTCGACTTTGCGTATGACGTTCCAGATGTTGTCGAGCTGCCTAGGCAGTTTGACCGCGTCGCCGATGAGCGGCACGAAGCCCGCCGTTCCTAGGGCCATTCCTAGCTTGTCTCCCTTGGAGACGGAACGTGCGAGGTCGACCGCGTCGCATCCGGCGCCGATTACGGGGACGAAGCCGCAGAGAGCGAGGAGAATCTCGCCGGCGACGCCCAGTGGCGGCGCCGGTCCCTTCTTCAGTTCGGGTGCGGGGCCCGGGCTGGGGCTGGGGGTGGCGTTGCCCTGTTGTGTATCGATGTCGATCGCGCGGGGCAGTGGGCTTGGACCGATCTTGTAGGTGGCACGGTAGGTGGTCCGCCAGGAGGTCTGGGTGACCGTGACGCTGAGGACGGTGCCGTCGGTGCCCCTGATGTTGGTGGTCTTCTTGTAGGTCCAGTCCCAGCCTCCGTGGCTGTTGAGCCTCCAGGTTTCTATTCCGCCGTTGCAGTAGGCGGATGTTCCGCCGCAGGCGCCGTCGGGCCGGAGACCGGTGGGGTCTGCGAGGGTGACGGGGGTGTTGTTCGCGTAGGCGTAACCGTTGAGGGATTCGTGGTCTTCAGGGGCGAAGACGGGGTCGACGGACAGGAAGCGGCCGATGACAGGGTCGTATTCGCGTGCGCCGACGTGGGTCAGGCCGGTGGTGTCATCGGCAGGCTTGCCGAGGAAGTCCTTGTCGTCGGGCCAGGTGGTGGGTGCGGTACCGCGCCGTTCGCCGAAGGGCTTGCTGTAGCGGCGGGTGACGGCTTGGGTGGTGGAGTCGACGCTCAGGGACGCGGTGCCGTGGTGGTCGTCAACGATCCAGTTCAGGCCGTTGTTGGTGCGTACGGCTGTGCCGTCTCCGATGCCGTAGTAGCGGGTGGCGGAGAAAGTTTGGATGGTGGGGTTGTAGTGGAGTTCTTGGCCGCCGGGGAGGTAGAGGACGCTCTCGTCGGGACCGGTGCGGATGAGGAGGTCGCCGTTGGCGTCGTAGAGGTAGGTGGTGGCCTTTCCGCTTTCCGTGAGGCTGGCGAGGTCGCCCTCGGAGTTCCACTTCAGGGACTGAGTCGCACCGGTGGGGCCCTTGCGGCTCGTGGTGTTGCCGAGTTCGTCGTAGCCGTAGGTGGTGGTCGTGCTCCCGGTTACCGTGCTGGTCAGTTTGTGCGGCTGGCCCGCCCCGTCGGTGTTGACGTCGGGGTAGTTGTACGTGGTGGTGGTGTCACCGCCGCTGGTGTGGACGGTCTGCGTGGCGCGGAGGCCGCCGACCTTGTAGGTCCAGCTGTGCCAGTAAGGGGCGGGCCCGCCGAGCGTCGCGGAGCTGCGGGTGGCGGTGCAGTCGCCGCTGGCTGGGGTCCAGGCTTCGGTGAGGCGGCGCTCGCCGTCGTAGGCGAAGCACTGGTTGTCGTCACTGCCGGCCTTGTTCTTGACCGAGAGGACGTTGCCGGAGTCGTCGTAGGTGTAGTCGACGTCGCTGGTGTAGCCGGCGTTGGTCTGGTCGATGGTGTGGCGGTTGGCCAGGCGGCGGGTGCCGTCCTCGAAGCGGTTGAGGACCTGCATCTGCTTGGCGGTGGTCGAGGTGCCGAGGACGGTTTCCTCGGTCTCGCCGTACTGGGTGTAGCCGACGGAGCGGACGTAGTCGGTCATACCTTCGACGCCAGTGGGCATGCCCAGGTCGTTGTAGGTGTAGCCGACTGCTTCGATCGGGAGGCCACCGATGGCGGGCAGAACCGTGTTCTGAACCGTGCCGTCGAGGTTGTACGCGGTGGGCGTGGTGAATGTCTGCGGCGCGCCAGCGGTGACGAGCGGGTCGGTGGCGGCGAGGACGGTCTTGACTCCCGTGGGCTGGCCCATGGCGTCGTATCCGGTGACGACCTGGGAGTAGATCTTGCCGGTGGTGCCGCCGACGTAGCGGATGGCGGCGGTGGGCTTGCCCTTGGCGACGGTGTCGTAGGTGTACTTGGTCAGCTGGTGCGCGTCGTCCTTGACTCCGTCCCAGGTTCCGGTCTTGCGGCCGAGCTCGTCGTAGTCGTTGAGACGCGTCTTGGTGGCACCGTCCTTGGTGAAGGTGGTGGTGAGGGCCTGGTCGACGTCGTCGTAGGTGGTAGTGGTCGTGCCGGAGTCGGGGTCGGTCTTGGTCACCAGTCGGCCGCGGAGGTCGTAGGTGTAGGTCCACTTCGACTTGTCTGGGCCGGTGATGGCCGCCAACTCGCCACGGGGGGTGTACGTGTACTTCGTGCTCGTGTACGCCGCACCCGTGGGGTTGGGTCCGCTGTACTGGCGGCGTTCGGTCACCTGGCCGAGGGCGTTGGTGATCGTGCGGATACCGGTTCCGCCGGCTGCGGCTGTGACGGCGACCTCGTCCCCGCTGTAGTCCGTGGCGGTCTGCCACTTCAGCTGGCCGTTGACCCGGAAGATCGAGGCCGTGGCGCGGCCGGCGCCGTCGAAGACGGTCTCAGTCGAGGCGGGTACCGAGCCGGGCAGGGTGCCGGCGATGGTCCCGGAAGGTGCGTTGTTGTCGTAGACCTGGGAGTTGGCCATGTAGGCCAGGCCCCGGTCGTCGTACAGGGTCTCCGAGATCAGTCGGCCGCCCGAGGGGGACGGCACCTGCGTCTGGCGCTTGCGCAGGAGGGAGTCGTAGAGCTGGTAGGAGCTGTTATAGGTCTTGCCGTCGGCCTTGAGGGTGTCGGTGCGGACGTAGGAGTTGGATGTCCGGCTGTTGGTGATGTTGTAGGTGTAGGTGATGTTGGCGGCGTCGCCGAGGGTGCGCACGCGGTTGGGCTTCCAGACGGCGACGAGCCGGCCGAGGGCGTCGAAGCTCCACTCGGTGGTCTTGCCGTTGGCGTCCACCAGCTTGGTCGCCAACCCCCAGGCGGGGTCGATGGTGGTGGAGGAGGAGAAGCCCTTGGGGTCGGTGACGGTCTTGGAGGTCAGGGGGCCATAGGCGGTGTCGCTGGGCGTGTAGTCGGTGCGTTCGACGCGCCCGTAGGGATCAGTTGTGGTCAGTACCCTGCCGCCCTGGTCGTACGTGGTCGACGAGAGCGCCTGGTAGACGGGCTGGCCGGATACGTAGCCGGAGAGGCGGTAGCTGGAGGTAGCGTCACCCTTCGTCGGTGCCGTGCCGACTGCCTGGCCGTCGTAGCCGATCGTGACGTCTGAGATCGCCGCGTCGGGCAGAGTCATGGTGGCGCGGTCGTCGCAGCCCACGGAGTAGGACTCGGTGCGGGAAACGGTGCCGACGATCCAGGCTGCGGTGTTGCGCGCGTAGCTAGTGACGGTGCAGGACTCGTCGCCGGTCTTGGCCACGTCGCCTTGGTTGTCCACGCGTACCGGCATGCCGTAGGTGGTGCCGTAGTACGTGGTTGCGGCGTTGGTGCGGGTGCCGGTGCTGACCTTGGTGCGCGTGGTGGTGGTGCGGGGTTTGACCATCCAGGACTCGGTTGTGCCCCAGGTGTAGGTGTGGGAGCCGGTCTTGAGGGTCCAGGGGTCGGTGATGGTGCCGGTGACTTCGTCGGCGCCGTTGTAGGTGATGGTCTCGCGGACGAAGCCGGCCAGCTGGCGGTCGTCGTTGGTGGTCACGCCGGTGGAGGTGGTGACCGTTTCGACACGCGGGGTGCCGTCCAGCTCCTTCTCGCCGTTCAGGCCGCGATAGTAGAGGGTGGTGGTCTTGCCCTTGGGGCCGGTGGCGTTGCCGGTGGTCGTGGTGACCTTCTCGTAGCCGCGCCACTGGGACCAGGTGCGGTTGCTGTCCTTGGTCAGGCCCTCGTCATCGGCGTAGGCCCAGCCAGCTCCGCCGGAGGGGTAGCTGTAGTAGGTCTCCTGGGTGTCGCTTCCGCCCTGGGCGTCTTCTTGGAAGACGTCGGTGACGACGTACTTGTGGAACCAGTCGGTGGTGGGGGTGCCGCCGGCCTGCGACCACTTGATCGGGAAGCAGCGCAGCCCGTTCTTGTCCTCCGAGGCGGGCATCCTCGTGCCGCGGATGCACTCGGGGTCGGAGTAGTTGACGGTGATGACCGAGCCGGTCTCGGTGGTGATGGTGCGCACGCGCCACTTGATGTAGCGCAGGGTGGTTCCACCGCCCTCGACGTGGTTGGGCAACTGGGATCCGCCGAAGACGATCTTCGGAGTGGGGGCGTCGGTGCCGCCGGCCTTGCCGGTGGACTGGATGGAGTCGAGCCAGAGGCTGGGGGCGGAGGCGTCGCCGCTGGGTGGGAAGCTCTGCTCGAGGTGCCAGTTGTCGACCTGGCGCATCGTGGTGCCGGTGCCGGTCCAGACGTAGGTGTTGACGTCCCTCAGGCGGTAGCGGGTGAAGAACGACGGTCCGATCAGGCCCGTGCAGGCTTCAGTGCTGGAGCAGATCTGGTCGAAGGGTACGTCGGGCCAGTCCTTCTTGGTGGTGTCCGTCAGGCTGGTGCAGCCGCCTTCGACGACGCAGCGCTGGCCGTAGGTGAAGGTGACCTGCTGGGCGGCGGGCTTGTCGAAGAGCTGGTCGCTGCGCTGGCCGTAGTCGATGCGCTTGAGGTAGCCCGCGCGGTGGTAGGACGTGCCGGGTGAGGCGACGCCGGACTTGGCGTAGTAGTTGGACTCCTTGCCGTACCAGTAGGTCATGGCGTTGCCATGGGTGTCGACGACGTAGTCGAGGTTCCACTTCCACGCCTGGACGCAGTCGGAGTCGTTGAAGGTGACGCCGTGGCAGGGCTCGCCTGCGTCGTCTCCGAAGACCGGGACGGTCAGGACGGAGTTGGTGACGGGGTCGTCCGGGTTGGTGCCGTTGTCGCTCCAGCCCGGCAGGCGGTGCTTGCCGAAGTAGTACTGGACGCCGTCGGTGGTGGTGACGCGCCAGTACTCGCCGTTCGTGTCGTCGTTGACCGTACCGGTCAGGTGCTCGACCTTGGTGGCGTCGTCGTTCTTCAGCTTCCATGTGCCGCCCGCGGCCTCGGACAGGGCGGCGGCGCTGCAGGCGCCGGTGACCTTGGGGTCGCAGTCGTTGACGAGCTCGGCGGCCTTGCCGTTGAGGACGAGGGTGGCGTTGGCGTACTTCCAGCACAGGTCGCCCTTGCCGGTGTTGCCGTCGTCCTTGCAGGAGGCGTACTTGCGCTCGATGTAGGACTCGGTGATGGAGAAGCCCTCACCGATGACGGAGGTCTGGTTGTTCTCCGCGGCGGTGCGTCCGTCGACGCTTCCGGAGTTGTAGTCGATCGACAGCCTCGGGGCCGGGCCGGCCGTGGCCGGGGGCACGCGCAGCGGGTAGTTCCAGCTGAAGTCTCCGGTGCTGCCGCCCGCCTCCCAGGTGGCCGAGGGGCCCAGCGCGGTGGCGCCGAAGTCACCAGCCGCGGAGGAGGAGTCGCCTTCCGCCGCCAGGACGGTCATGCCGGAGGCCAGCGCCTTGGCGGGTACGTCGGCGGTGAGGGTCTGGGCGGTCGGGTCGTTCTTCGACGGCAGTGGCTGTCGGGTCTGGCAGGCCGGCTTGTTCGGTGTGGTCAGCGCGCAGGCCGGGAGCTGGACGAGCCGGAGGCGGGCGCCGTAGCTGCCGCCGTACATGGAGGCGAAGGAGGAGTAGTTCAGGGACAGGTTCACCGGGCCCGCCTGCGCACCCGAGTTCTTCGGGGTCAGGTCGAGCAGAAGGCCCTTGACGCCCGCCCGCTGGGAGGCTTTGCGGTCATGGACGTGCACGGAGACGCTCGGTGCGTCCGCCGGGGCTGCCTTCGCTGCCTTGCTGGGAATGTGCGGGGTGGTGATGGTGATGGGCAGGCCGCCGACCTGGCCCTTGGCCGCCGTCCCGGGGAGCGGGCTGAGCGTTGCCTGGCCGGCGGTGGGCCAGTGGGCTGCCGCGATGCGGGCGCGCTCGCGCGCGGCTGCGGGGGCGGCCTGGTCGTGGGGGGCCTTCGAGGGGCGGGCCTTGAAGGGCACCACCTTGTTGATCTTCGGCTTGGGCGGGTGCGGCAGCGCTGCAGCTGCCGGTGTGGCTGTGGCAGCGGGGGGCTGGCTCAACAGCGGTGGAAGCAGTGCGAGGGACACGGCCACGGCGGTGCGCCCGAGCCAGCGGCCCAGGGGTGTCCGGGCCCGTGCGCCACGAGCAGCTGATGTCACAGTCGATTCCTCAGACATGTAGGGAAGAACTCCGCACCCTCAGGGCGGGTGGGAGAAGAACAGAAGGTGAGGGGTGTGGCCCCGCCGTGCTCGGCGGGGCCACACGGTCAGCGGCGGCGGGGCTGCTATTCGTTGTCGGCCGTGTACAGCTCGGCGATCTTGGTGCCGCTCATGGCTCCGGCCCACACTCGGATGTGGGAGACGTGGCCGGGGAAGTAGCGCTGGTTGGTGCCGTTGACCAGGCCGCGGCCGACCTCGAACGCGCCCAAGCCCTGCCAGGGGGCGGAGTAGGCGACGCCGTCGCGGCCGTTGAGCTGGGCGGTGTTGACGTAGAGCTTCAGCGCTCCGCGCTGGGCCCCGTCGCCGTCGCCGTCCTTGACGAGCTGCTGCGCGTCGTAGACGGCCGTCAGGCGCACCCACTGGTCCTTGTCCGCTACGCCGGAGTCGGCGGTGATCCACACCGGGTCGCCGCTGTCCTTGGTGGGACGGCCAAGGCGCCACTTGCCCGCCGTTGAGCCGGAGGGCTGGTCGTACCAGATGCCCCAGGAGGAGTGGGTGCCGCCGGACTGGCCCATCACCTGGACGCGGTAGCTCTTGGTGGTGTCCTTGAGCTTCTCGGAGTCCAGCCGGGCCCAGACCGTCGCAGTGAACGACCCCGTCTCGTCCACGATCGGCCCCGGGGCCGTGGCGTAGCCGCTGCTGCCGTTGAGCGCCATGACCTGGCGGGTGGGCAGACCGATGTCGGGGTTGTCGACGGTTGCGGGATCGATGCCGAGGGTGGCGCTCTTGAGGGTCAGGTCCCGGCCGAAGCCGGTGGTGTCCGCGATCACGGTCCCGGAGGCCTTGGTGGCGTCCCAGTCCCCGACCGCCGCGGTGATGGGGTCGCCTGCATCGTTGTCGCTGGCGTCCTCGTCCTCCAGTCGTGCGTCCTGGGCGATCTCGTCCTCGGACAGGGCGCGCTTCCACACCTTGACCTCGTCGATCGAGCCGTTGAAGTGGTCGACGTGGTTGCCGCCCCACAGCACCCGGCCAACCTGGAGACCGCCAGTCGCCTTCCACGAGGGCGCAGCGGAGTGCGCTCCCTGGTAGCGGCCGTTGACGTAGAGGCGGATCTCCTGGTCTGCCGCATCGTAGATGGCACTCAGGTGGGTCCACGCGTTGGCGACTGCCGGCTGATCGGCCACGACGATCTGGGTGGAGATGTTGCCGCTCGTGGAGTCGTAGGGGGAGGTGCGCAGGGTCCAAGTCTTCTTGTCCGTCTGGTAGGACAGGTAGAAGGCGCTGTAGACGTCGCCGTCGATGCCTAGGACAGTCTCGTTTTGCGTGGCGCCTGCGCTCAGGCGGGCCCAGGCGGAGACCGTGTAGGACTTCGAGGTGTCGAGGGGCGCGGTGTCGGTCCTGGCGTACTGGTCGGTGGCGCCCTTGAGCCACAGTGCGCGGGTGCCCGCGCGTTCGCGGTAGGAGTACTCCGAGGCGGCGGTGACTGTAAGGGGGTGCTTCGTCGACGCTGTTGTGGTGTCGTCGCCGTTGCCGTCCATGCCCCAGACGCCGACGGGGTTTTCGGCGCCCTTGACGGCGAAGCTGTAGTAGCCGGTCTGTGAGATGTGCCCGGCGTCGTCGTAGGCCCAGACCTGGAGGGTGTTCTCACCCGCCTGGTTCGGCTCGATGGACTTGGTGTACGAGGTGCCGATCGGGACCGTGACCGGGGCGGAGACGGTGCCGCTGTTCAGGCGCCACTTGTAGGAGGTGACGTCGGACTGGATACCGGAGACGGCGGGATTCGTGTCCGCCGGGGTAAAGGTGAACTTACCCGGGACACCCACACCGCCGGAGGCGGGGTCGGTGTCGGCCGGCTGGTACAGGCCGTCCGCGCTCTTGATGATCGGCGCTGGCGGGCTGTCGGTGTCGATGCGGAAGTAGCACCAAGTCGACCACGACGAGTCCAGGATGCCGGTCTTACCGCGGTCGGTGTAGTAGTAGGCCTGCGTCTTCGCACGCATCTTGTACGTGGTCTGCGCCGGGAGCACCGAGGTTGCCTCGGCGCGAGGGGCGTCATCTGCGACCCAGGTGGTTGGCGGGGAGTTCACCGTCCAAGCTCGAGCGGAGCCGTCGGCCTTCCAGACCTCCATCACGGCGCGCAGCTGGGACTGAGAGCCGTCGCCCGACTGCACGGTCGCGAGCATCTTCGGGGTGGTGGTGCTGGTGATGAACGGGGTGGTCGAGGCGTTACAGGCCCGTCCCGTCGTGCCCTTCTGCACGCCCACCGGATCCGGAGCGCTCGGGTTCGACACGTAGGTGACCGAGAGCTTGGCGTCGTTGCGGAAGCGGGCCCAGGCCGCGGCGTTCGACTCGTCCTGCGCGCGCAGCTCGAGGGTGATGTTCGGCTTCTGGCCGTCGACCATGCTCTGGATCGTGGGGGTGAGGTTCTCGTCCGTCTCACCGCCGCTGACGTTGTCACTGAACCGCAGCCAGTCCGCCGGCTGCGCGGGACCGCAGAGGGTGCTGCGACCCATGGCCGACCACTTGTCACCCATCAGGTCGACGTAGGCGGGCTTGGTGGCGAAACGGGTCGAGGAGGAGATGCCGCGGTTCTCGTCCACCCGCACCAACCAGTACAGCTGCTGGTCGCAGGTGAAGCTCCAGTTCTGGTAGACCTCGAACGTCGCGTCCAGGATCTTCTTCCCGTACAGGGAAGCCAGCGGGTACTCGAAGTAGAGGCGCTGATCGTAGGGGTCGTACGAGCACAGGTAGCCGGCGTAGTTCGAGCAGTGCCCCACACCCTTGTCGCCGCTGAACTCCCAGAACGCGTCCCCGTCAGAGGACAGGGCCGTCCAGTCCGCAGGCGTCAGACCCTTGACCGGCGGGTCGATATAGAGCGGGAAGACCGCGTCCTGGCTGTGAAGGAGGTCCAGGTCGGGCGTGAGCTCCAGCGTCTGTCCTACGACGTTCACCGAGACGTCGGCCGTCTTGTCCCCCGGGCTTGGTGCGTCGGCAGGATCCTCGGATCCTGCGTCGTCCGGCTTCCCGTCGTCAGAATCGGTGGGCGCGTCGGCAACAGGGACCGTGTAGGCAGCTGCCTGCACTGCCGTGGTGCGCGCCGTCTGCACGGATGCGGTCTGTGCTGGAGAGTTCTTCTCGGGGGCCGCCTGGGCCTGGTCGCCGGAGGAGTCCCACATGCGGCCGGCCGGGCTGTCGAAGACCGTCGCCCCGTCCTCGTCCACGTAGCGCAGGCCACCGGAGCGCGATCTGGTGGCCGTCATCCCGTCGGCCTTGACCGACAGCTTCAGCTTCTCCAGATCCGGGTTCTTCGCGGCCTCTGCGGTGTTCACCACGAGGATCTCGGTGAAGCCGGTGGCCACTGCGGTCAGCTTCAGGTCAACCCCGGGAAGCACGTCCTTGTACGTTGCGCTGTCCTCGGCCAGGACCGGCTGAGGCAGCGGCGTCGGCCAGTCCAATGAGAACCGCTTGTCCCCCCTCGTGAGGACCGCCATGTCTCCAGCTGTGCCACCACCGGAGAACTCCACGCGGCTCGTCGTCGACTTCGCCCGCACGCGGCCATCACCCGTCGTGACGAGCGTGGTGTCGATCGGAGCCCACGAGCCATCGTCCTGACGCGCCCGCACCGGAGCCGCACTCGACTCCAGAGTGAACGTTCCGTCCGGGTTCGCGAACACCTGCCGGGACTCCGAACGCCGCGCCAACACCTCCGCACGACTCCCCGACTCCTTCGCACGCTCCGCAGCCTGCTCCTCAGGCGTCGCAGGAGCCTGTGCCGCGGACTCGTCCGTTGCTGAGTCAACGGCCCACGCCGGCACGGTCATTGCCGGAATACCGGTCACCACCACTGCAGTGGCAACAACGGCGCACGCACGCTTTCGCACACGCCAATAGAAGCCCTTCACGGACCACCCCCAGGGCTTATCAAAGCTTTATTTAACTGGAGAAATATCAACTTCCGCTTTGACCACGTCAAGGGTGATCCCCGACACACAGCACCGCATCGCCGCAGGTCAAGGGGGTCAAGCGAGGTATTCGGGTCGGCGATCAGCCAATGGCCACCCCTCGAGCCGCAGATATGCAGGTAGCCACGCATCGGACAAAATTGAACGTTCAGACAGGTATACCCCAGCGACAAAGAACCAGTTATCGCACAACCCTCCCAAATGGAAGACGTGTTCATGACGTCTAGTTTCGTATTTCACGCGGCCCACGAGTGACCTCCAACCGCGTGCCCCTCCCCCGGTGGGGCGTACCCGCTGCGGCAGTCATGTCAGTCCTCAGCGAGGGTGTGCACGACGCTGTGGGGGCCAGTAGCACTGGGCCGCCAGTTCACCGGCCCACCACCTGACATCAGCAAGGTCCCCACCCAGGACCACACCACCCACCCACCTGGCCATCAGTCACGGCAAGCCCCGCTGCAGTGCTCGGCGGCGGACGCCCCGCTGCCGGCCCAGGGTTCCCGCGATCGTCGCGGCTGCCATGGCATCCGGCGCGATCCGCGGCATCCGGTGTCAGGGGGCGCTCACTGCCCGACAACGTGTGCATGGTCGTGCGCGACGGCTCCGCCCACCGAATTCACCGCCCCGGCCCTGACCGCCGTCCGCCCACCGGCCAACTGGCTGGGGGCCCAGTGTGCTGGCGCTGGTCGGCGGCCGCGCGGTGGGGAACGGCGAACGGCTCTTCGACCCGGGGCGGGTCATCCGAGCCACGACGGCACCGCCGCCGGGGGTCCAGGGGCGGCGCAAAAGCATCCACCTATGGCCAATCCGCTCACCGGCCCGGCCCCCTCACGGTTTCGGCCAACCTCCCGGTTAGGATCACGCCATTCTCAGCGGGGGCCACCGGGCAGTCCGGCGCGCACGCGCCCGGTCCGGCACGCCCTCCCGCGCATCCGCCCCGGAGGGCCCCCTTGCCCCGTCACACCCGCGTGCGCCGCGCCGTCCCGGCGCTGCTCTCGCTCGGCCTGCTGGCCGCCACCGGCGCCTCGCTCGCCGGCCCCGGCACGGCGACCGCCGCCGCGACCGCCGCGCCGCCGGTCACCGAGCTCGTCCTGGACGCGCCCGACCCGAACGCGGAACCCGGCGACGACCGGCTGCTCGCCTCCGGCACCACCGGCTTCCTCCACGTCCCGCCGGGCGCCACCGCCCCGGTCTGGACGCGGTACGCCGACCTCGTGAGCGTGCCGCTCCCGGCGACCGCCCCCGTGCCGGCGAGCCCCTCCCGAGGCTGGTACGGCCAGGGCGCCGACCTGGTCGCCCTGCCGAACGACCGCGATCCCGAGAGCCTGACCCTCTGGCGCCCCGACGGCTCGGCGCCGGTCACGGTGGACCTCCAGGGCCGGGAGTACGTGGGCACGTTCGGCTCCACCGTGATCACGCAGGACCTGACGACCTCGGCCGTGGTGCTGACCGACTTCCCGTCCGGCGAGCGGCGCGACCGTACTGTCACGGGCCTGCCGCAGGGCGAGACCGTGACCGTCTACGTGTGGCCGGGGGGCGCGGGCGACACGGCCGGCGCGCTGGTGACCTACCGGATCAGCGAGGAGGGCGAGTTCGACGACACCCGCGCCGGGTACGTCGACTTCGCCTCCGCCGCGCTCACCGACGCCTTCGACGCGTCGGAGGAGTCGATTCCCCTGCTGGACGGCTCACGGGTCGGCCTACTGGACGGCCCGTACCTGGTCACCAAGGAGCGCACGGCCCTCACCGGGCCCGCCAAGACGGTCTCCTTCGAGGAGGAGAACAGCGAGCTGTACCGGCCGAAGTCCGCCGCCCTGCTCGGCGGCTGGGTGCTCATCCACGGTGAGTACGAGACCCTGTACGCCGCCCCGGTCGCCGGCGGCGCCGAGCGCACGGTCCTCCCCGCCGCCCTGACCGCTCTCGTCCCCACGCCCGACGGCCGCGTCCTCACGGTAGGCGGCACCAACGCAGCGGACTGGTGGGTCCAGCGCATCGGCAAGGCCGCCGACGGCAAGCCGGCGGCCGCCGAGCTGCAGAACGTCCCCGGCCCCGGCTACCGCAAGACCGGCATCGCGATCAGCCGCGGCGTGCTGCGGGTGGCCGAGGACCAGACCAGCACGGCCACGGACCGCACCAGCGTCTGGAAGATCGGCAGCTCGCCGACCGCCGGCCTGACGGCCTCGGCCCGTACCGCGGGCACCGAGACCGACGGCCCCTGCCCGGTCTCCTCCGTGAACTGCACCCCGCTGTGGGGCAACGCCGGCTCCGGCGGCGACGTGGTCCAGTACCGCGCCGACGTGGAGGGCGAGCGGGACCGGGTCAGGGCGCTCGACAGCAAGGAGTTCCTGGAGTTCGCCGAGACCACGGGCGGCTCGCTCGCGGACGTGTCCGACGGGTACGTCCTCTTCAACTCGGGCGGGGCCGCGCCGGCCCAGTACGTGGCCGAGTTCGGCCGCCAGCTGCTCAAGCGGTCCGTCCGGACCGCCGCGCTCGACGCCGGTGTCCTGTGGAGCGCCACCTCCACGGCCGGCCGGCTGGAGAAGCGGAGCACGCCCACGAGCAGCGCGGTCACCGTGGAGACCGGCGCGCCCTGCATGCCAGAGGAGCTCCAGGCCCGCGGCCGCTGGCTGTACTGGAGCTGCGGCAGCACCGGTCCCGCGGGCGTTTTCGACACCGTGACCGAGACGTCTAAGGCCGTGCCGGCCGGCGACGTACTGCTCGGCGACGGCTTCACCGTGCGTCACGACCATACCGCCAAGAATCTCGTCCTGACCGACGCGCGGACCGGTACCAGCCGGACCCTCGCCGCTGGCGTACCTGTGATGGGCCTGGCCCTGGACCGCCGCGTGCGCTGGGCCGTCGACGAGTTCACCAACCTGGTGGCCTGGGTCGATGCCGCCGAGAAGGTCCACGTACGGTCGGCCGGCATCGCCCCGTCCCCGCTCACCGTGACGGAGAGCGGCTCGCCCGGCAGCGTCGACCCGAGGTACGCCCCCGTCCGCTGGGACTTCCTGCTCAGCCGTCCCGTGGCCTCCTGGACCATGGCCTTCACCGACCTGGCCGGCACGCCGCTGCGGACCCTCACGGGAGGCGCGGGCCCCGGACGCCTCGCGGTGGACTGGGACCTGAAGACCGCCACCGGCGCCTACGCCCCCAACGGCGGCTTCCGCTGGGCCGTCAAGGCCGTCCCGTACGGCGCGACGACGGCCGTCACCGTCGCCTCGGGTACCAGCAGAGTCTCCGGCGGCGGAGCCGCCCCGCACGACTACGGCAACTTCGAGCAGGGGCCCGACGGCATCGGCGACGTCCTCGCCCATACCACCACCGGCGGCCTCCGTTTCGTGTACGGCGACGGGAAGGGCGCGTTCTACGGCACCGCCACCGGCTCCGGCTGGCCCGCCGGCATCCGCCCCGTACCGATCAAGGACATGAACGGCGACCGGTGCAACGACCTCCTGGTCCGCAACTCGGCCGGCGAGCTGCGCCGGTACACCCCCTCCTGCGGCAAGACGGTCACCCCGTCCACCGCCAGCAAGCTCATCGGCACCGGCTGGAACCAGTACGACGTGCTGACCTCGCCCGGTGACGTGACCGGCGACGGCCGCGGCGACCTGGTCGCCCGCAACGCCACCACGGGCGCCCTGTACCTGTACGCCCGCAACGCCGACGGCGTGTTCGCGGCGCGGAAGCAGGTCCCGGGCGCGTACAAGGCCTACAAGCGGATCACCGGCGCCGGCGACCTCAACGGCGACGGCCACGGCGACCTGGTCCTGCACGACACGGGCAACGAGCTGTGGCGCATGAGCGGCCTGGGCGGCGGGAGGTTCGCCGCGCCCGTGAAGCTCGCCGACAACTGGGGCACGGCGTACAACGCCCTGGTCGGCGCCGGTGACCTGACCGGCGACGGCCGGGCGGACCTGATCGCCCGCGACACGTCCGGCGTCGTCTGGCGCTACGCGGGCACCGGCAAGGGCACCTTCGGCTCCCGCATCCGGATCGCCACCGGCTGGCAGGTGTACGCAGGGCTGTACTAGCTTGATCCCTAACCCGTGCGGCGACGTCGCGGAGTGGTCGACTTCCTGCTCCGGGACGTGGGGGCCCCTTTTACGGGGTGTGTGGACGTCGTGGCGGGTGGGCCGGGTGTTTCGTCGGCCGGGAGGTCGTCCGGGTCCGGGGCGCGGCTGGGTTTCGGTCCCCTGGCCGGGCAGGCGGCGTTGGGGCGGATCGTCCATGTACTGGCGCAGTCCGCTGACCTCGACTCCGATGCCGCGCAGGCCGAGCACCCGCCCTTTGTCCTCCAGCCGGTGACAGACCGCGCTCCACTGACGGCGCCCGGAACGGCGAGGCCGCGCGTGTGGTGCCTGTGACCGCCAGTGTGCGGGGCTGTCCGTCGGCGAGGACCGTACACAGGATCTCGCCGGAGCGATGGATGTCCGGCAGTACCTCGGTCATGGTCCGGCCCAGGAACGCCGCGGCCGGCACCGCGTCCAGGACGCTCTTGCGGTCGACCAGGTCGAGGGGCAGTGCTGCCAGGCAGACGCCACGCAGGAGTAGGACTCTGCTCAGCGGCCCGTGCTTCCGCAGCCCAGGCAACGGAATCGAGGAAGAAGCCGGGCCACGAAGCACCGAGCCACTTCCGGAACCTCCCATTCCCAGTCGCTTCGGTCGCTCACCAAGGCCGCGATGCACGAGAAGGCAACGAATGCCGGCATCCGCGGCCGGTCGAGCATGAGCTACGACGAGCTCGTCTACGCCCTCGCGCGAACCACCGACCACTTAGACCGTGTCCTATGTGGTGAGGCGGAGGAGGCGTTTGTAGCAGCAGAGGGCTGCGGCGAGTCCGAGGAAGGCCAGGTAGTTACGTGGGTTGCGTTCGTAGCGGTGGTTGAGTCGGCGGTAGCCGGTCAGCCAGGACTTGGTCCGTTCGATCACCCACCGCCGGCGCCCTAGTCGTTCGCTCGACTCGATGCCCTTGCGGGCGATGCGGACGCCAATCCGTTTGCCGCGGAGCCATTTCCGCAGTTCAGGTATGTCGTATGCCTTGTCTGCGTGGAGTTTCCGGGGCTTGAAGTGGCGGCCGCGATGGGGGTCGTGTCTCGTTTGGTGACCGAGCACCATAGGTTTCAGAGCTTGGCTGTCGTGGGTGTTGGCGGCCGAGAGGCCGACGAGGAGGGGCAGTCCGGCCGCGTCCGACAGGACGTGCATCTTGGAGCCCGGCTTGCCCCGGTCCACGGGGCTCGGACCTGTGAGTTCGCCCCCTTTTTGGCCCGCACGTGTGCGGAGTCGAGGACGGCTCGGGAGAGATCGAGGAGCCCGGCGTCGTGGAGCCGGTGCAGGATCTCTTCGTGCAGCCGGCCCCAGAGGCCCGCCCGCGACCAGATCAGGAACCGGCGGTGGGCCGTCGACTTCGATATCCCGAAGCAGGGTGGCAGGGCTCGCCAGGCACAGCCGCTGACCAGCACGTAGATGATGGCCGCGAACAGCGTCTCATCAGGGGTGTCCTGCGTTCCGCCACCCTGCGGCCGTACCTTCGACGCCGGGATCAACGGCTCCGCGATCTCCCACAGCCCGTCCGGAACAATCCAACTCCACGTGCCCCGCCCCATGGACTATCCAACGACCGCCTCACCACATAGGACACGGTCTTAGAGGTCCTAACAAAGGCGTTGGACGTGGCGGTGGGTGATGAGGCAGGTGGCGAGGCCGAGGAGGGCTTCGTGGATGTCGTCTCGCCGTTCCCATCGGATGCGGAGGCGGCGGAAGCCGTGGAACCAGGCGATGGTCCGTTCCACGACCCACCGGTAGACGCCGAGGCCGGAGCCGTGCGGGACTCCACGGCGGGCGATCACGGGTTTGACTCCGGTCGCCCAGACCAGGCGGCGGTACTTGTCATGGTCGTAGCCGCGGTCGGCCAGCAGCGTGTCGGGCCGTCGGCGGGGCCGGCCGACGAGGCCGGCGACCGGCGGGATCTTGTTCAGCAGAGGCATCAGCTGGGTGACGTCGTTGCGGTTCCCGCCGGTCAGCGAGACGGCGAGTGGGATGCCCTGGCCGTCGACGATGAGGTGGTGCTTGCTGCCCGGACGTGCGCGGTCGACCGGGCTGGGGCGGCTTTTGGGCCCCGCCGAGCGGCCCTGACGTGGGAGGAGTCGATCACCGCCCGCGACCAGTCCAGCTTCTTCGCGACCCGCAGCTTCTTCAGCAACACCACGTGCAGCTGGTCCCACACGCCGGCGTCGTTCCACGCGGCCAGCCGCCGCCAACACGTCATGCCGGAACCGAAGCCCAGCTCCTACGGCAGGTACTCCCACTGGATCCCCGTATGCAGCACAAACAGGACCCCGCACAGAGCCTGCCGGTCGGGCACCCGCGGCCGGCCCTCCACTTGCTTCGGTGCCGGCTCGGGCAGCAACGGCTCGATCAGCGACCACAGTTCATCCGACACGATCCACGGCCGCGACTCACGTTTCCCCACGACCAGACCAACGACGATCCGAACCGAAAGTCACATGATCAACAGCTTCTGTTAGGACCTCTAACTTGGCTGTCAAAGGACACCACTGTCGCGGACCAGTGAAACTGCGCAGCGCTCAACCAACCTGCGCAACCAAACCCCGACCAGGGAAATGCACAGGCCAAACGGCCGACGCACCCGCACTCTGCACACACTCACTGAGTCAGCACAGCCGCAACTCGCTCAACCAACCTGCACAACCCCACGTCAAAAGCACGACGACCGCGCAGCTTCACTGATCGGCGACACCCGTTCAGTGCGCATCTGGGGCACGGGAATCGGATGCTGCGGCCCGGGCACAGGGGCCCGAGCCGCCGCCATCACGTCACTTGTACCTGTAATAGGTTTGGTAATGCGTCGGTGAGTAATATACCGAGCCGTCACTTCCTGTCACGATTCGCTCATTACCCGGCCTCGGGTTCGCGGGAGTCGGAATCATGCCCCGCTCGGTGTATCTGATGGGAGTGCCGTCCCGTGTCACCGTCGGGAGAACATAGCCCCCTCTGTGCGTGACCTCCGCCGAGCCACCCATCTGAGCAGGGTAGGGAGAGTTGTGCTGGAGGGCATGAGCACCAGATCTCGGAAGTCGTGGGGGGTGTGGGGCGCCCTGGCGGTACTCGTAAGTGTCGGCGTGTTTTTCGTGGCGCTGTGGCAAGTTCCCTGGTGGATGGATGAGAACCATCTCGAGCACATCGAACCGGCCCAGGCCACCGCAGTCACTGGTGTGCGCACCGCTCTGCTGGCCCTGGGCGCCGGCGGTCTGGCGGCGGTCGGTGTCATCTACACCCACCGCACC
Organism: Streptomyces sp. NPDC093225; assembly: GCF_044753805.1. Lineage (NCBI taxonomy): Bacteria > Bacillati > Actinomycetota > Actinomycetes > Kitasatosporales > Streptomycetaceae > Streptomyces > Streptomyces sp. NPDC093225. The sequence goes on along the minus strand of NZ_JBIVNX010000068.1, from coordinate 16,413 downwards.
CTGCACCAGAACCGCGAAGGACAGGTCACCGACCGGTACACCAAGGCCATCGGACAGGTTGCCTCCGACAAGCCAGTCGAGCAACTCGGTGGGATCTATGCACTGGAGCGCATCATGCGGGACTCCGTGAAGGACCACGCAACCATCGTCGAGGTCCTCGCCGCATTCGTCCGTTCGCATGCCACTGCCCCGGTGGAGACTGCCACGAAGGATCACTTGCGGCTTGCCCGCCAGCGCCTGCGGGCCGGAGCGCCGATCGCGAGCACTCACAGCAGACACACTGCTGACAATGCGTACCAGCGCCCAACCGAATCAGTCCAGGCGGCACTGACCGTACTTGGCCGTCGGCCCCGCGACGGTGATGAGCCCTTCCAACTCGACCTGGCCCGTACCGACCTGCGAGGGGCGAAAATGACCAACGGATACTTGAAAGGCGCGAGCCTGGAGGGAACCCAGCTGCAAGGAGCGCGCCTGGACGGAGCCCACCTGGAAGGGGCCCACCTGGAGAAGGCCAACCTGGACGGCGTCCGCCTGGACGGGGCAATCCTGCCTGGGGCCCACCTGCACGGGGCCGACCTGAAGAAGGCCAGGGTTCTGACGGTTGAGCAACTGGTGTCCGCCCGCCCCACACAGGCGACGGTTCTCCCGGCACACCTCGCTAAGAATGCCAAGGTCCTGGCCCGGATCGCCGCTGTGATGAGGGAACAGTCGAAGGCCCCACCGTACTGACCCGCGGCGAATCCACCATGCACCCTGAGCCAGAGGTAGGAAGACCCTCACAGCCTGGCTCGAAGCGCGGGGTCAATCTTCTTGGGCACGTGTCCCGTCCTCTCCAATGGCTCACATTCGAGCGGCAGAGAAATCAGAACGGTTCAAACTTCTACCGTCAGAACCCTTTTAGCCCCACCGCACATTACGTCCGGCGGGGCCAAAAGGAGGCTTAATTACCAGGCCCGGCGATCTGGCTACACATGGAACCCGAAGAGCGATGGCGCATCAAAATCACACTCAGCTTCGCGCCATGCCGGTTTTGCCGAAATGACAAAACTCAGCAGATCCCCTTCAAGCAGATAGATCCCATCGGATTTCAAATCAGCCGGGACTCTTTTCGCTACACTCAAAGCCTCTTCCGGGCCAGCTTCCGCGATTGCAATACCGCGATAAGTTGACCTCGTGGACATGAATTCCACATGTCCGAAATAGATCTCGACCCGAGTCACCGTTCGAGCAATGCGATCGGGATTACTGCGCAAGATCAGCTGCCGATGCGATGCACTAAAGCTCCAAACCTCGAATTTTCTGTCAGATTCATACAGCAAGTTCATCTGATCCCCGCCGCCTTCCGCAGGCCAGCAAAATCTGGCACGTGCATCGTCGCTGGCAAGCCATTCCAGTACCAGTTGATCGAGCCCCAGCCCCGGTTTCCCAACATGACATTCCTGCCGACTACACTCATTTCCCAGGCCGTGCCATAACCAGACTGCGTGGCCATTTTCATGCCGCCCCGGACTCCTCGAATATAGGCATTAGCGAACGCTTCGGTAGGGGTTGCCCCGGGAAGTCCGTCAAGCGACACTGTGAGCCGAATATTCGGATTTCTCGCCGCTTCCTGAACGCCATTCATCCATCCAGGGAGGCCATTCTCGGCAACATCGCCGTAATCACTATCATTAAATGTGTGAGCCTTTGAATCACCGGCTACTCGCCGCGATGCCGCCAGAGAATCGGAGTGCTCGCGGACGCCCAGTACAACACTATCCCCGCAGTCATTGTGAACCAGCACTGGCGTGGCCCCAGCGAGTACATAGTACGTGTGCAGGTCCGCGACGGTGAAGTTGTACGTCTTCACCCGGGCCGTGTAAGGGAGGTTCCCCCTGACGGTAACGGTCTCGCCCTTGGCAGTTCGGAGGGTCATGCCCGGGCGCAGAGCACCGGCTTCGACCCACTTGCCTTCGGAGGGCGACCAGAAGGGGTGCTCGCGCGTCGCGGATAGCGACTTCGTGCCCCCTGGGGTCTCAATGGAGAGGCGGTTGAGTTTTCGCTCTCCCTCCGACCGTATGAGTTGGGTTACCTCTCGGGAGCCCGATTCTCCGGTTTCCGCGTTCGTGGCGACTACCTTGTCGCCGATCTTCACTTCTTCAATGGCCTTGGTTGAGCCGTTAGCCATGAGGACGAGTGTTCCTGCAAGGAAGCAGTTGCCCCCTCCTGGGGCGACGGGCCCGCGACCGAACGACCCTCGAGCCCAGGCACTGGCGCTGACGCCCAGACCAAGGGCCGGGCCCACGGTCACTGCTGTCTTGAACCAAGAATTACGGGCGTTGCAGGTACGTGGCGAGTCTGGCGGAGAGCAAGGGATGTCGGGGATTTGTCCCGCAGTCGGTACCTGCGGCTCCGAGGAAAGCTTGGGGTTGCAGTAGGCGGGGTATCCGCTCGGCGAACACGGGGGCGGTTCTGGCTGCTTGTTCCTGCCATTGCTGTTGCTGTTGCTGTTGCTGTTCGTTCCGGGGTTTTGGGTCCAGCCGCTCTTGCACTCGGGGTCGTGGCCGCATTCGTCGTTGCCGCTGGTGCTGCGGTCGCCGTCCTTGTTGCCGGTGCCGTCGTTGTTCCAGTCGTCCGGGTAGCAGGCTGCACCGCCTTCACCGCACATCTGCTGCAGACCCGTGGGGTCGGAGCCGGTGACGGGGCTGTTGTTGGCGTAGGCATACCCGTTGAGGGACTGGGGCTGGTCAAGGGACAGGATCGGGTCGACGCTGATGAACTGGCCGAGCTTGGTGTCGTACTCGCGGGCGCCGATGTGTGTCAGGCCGGTGGTGGCGTCCATGTCGCCGCCGACGAAGCCCTTCTGGCCGGGCCAGAAGGCTGGCGGGGTGCCGCGTTCGGCGCCGTAGGGCATTTGCTTGCGGCGGTTGACGGCGAGGTTGGCCGCGGTGACCGACAGGGTGTTCGTGCCGTGGTGGTCGGCGATCAGGAATCGGACGTAGCCGTCGCTGGAGCGGATGGCGGACCCGCCGGGCACGCTGTAGTACCGGTTGCCGGCGAGGGTGCTGCTGGCTTTGGTCAGGATGAGTTCCTGGCCGCCCGGCAGGTAGAGGGTCGTCTTCGTGGGCTCGCGCTTGAGAAGTCGGGTGCCCTCCGGGTCGTAGAGGAACGACGTGGTGGCGCCGGACACGGTGGAGGTGGCGAGCTTGCCTGCCTCATTCCAGGTCAGCGTCTGGGTGGCTCCGACGGCCGGGATCTTGGTTTCGAGGTTGCCGGTCTTGTCGTAGGTGTAGGTGTCCGTGCCTGTGGTGCCGCCGGTGGCGGTCACGCTGCGGACGCCGTGGGCCTGGGCCGCGGCGGCGGTGGTCGGGTAGGTGTAGGTGCGCTTGGTGTCAGCGGTAACGGGCCCGGCCTTGTGCTGGGTTTCCGTGGCGCGCTGGCCGGTGTCGGTGAAGGTCCAACTGGTCCAGTAGGGGTCGACGGTGCCGAGGACGTCGGCGCCGGCGCCCGTGGTGGGCTTGGTGGTGCAGGTGCCCGCGGTGGTCCAGGCATCGGTCAGTCGGGCGGCCCAGTCGTAGTCGAAGCACTGGTCGTCCTCGACCGATGCGTCGTTTTGGAGGTCCCTGATGCGGGTGACGTTGCCCGAGTCGTCGTAGGTGTAGCGGACATCGGACAGCACGGCCGGGTTGCTTGCCTCGCGCTGGACCAGGTTGGTTGCCGTGCGCCGAGTGGACGCTTCGTAGGTGAATGTTTCGACGATGCGCTTGCCGAGGTTGCCGAGTTCTACCTGTGCCACCTCTCCGAACGGCGTGGGCTTGAAACCGGCCAAGTAGTCCTGTGAGAGGTTTCCGCTCACAGTCTTCAGCTGGTCTTGGGCGCCGTAGGTGCTGGTGATTGTTTCAGCGGGAAGGGCAGTGGCGGCGTCGGTGTTGCTGGTCGAGTACTTGACCGTCTCCGGCAGGCCGTTCACGTCCGTGGCGGTGGTGGCGACCGTGTAGGTGCCGGCGAGCTCCTCTTCGCCGGTCACCGCCGGGACGGTGAGCTTGGTGCCGGTCGCCGTGGCGGTCGCATCGTAGCCGACGACGGAGGTGGTGTAGGCGGCGGTGCCGTCGTAGCGGGTGGACGTGGCCGGTAGGCCCTTGCCGCCCGTGACGGTGTCGTACGTCCACTGGGCGAGTTTGGTGCCCGTGACCGACCCCTTGCGGAGGCTGGTCTTGCGGCCAAGCTCGTCGTACGTGGTGGCCAGGGTGTTGCCCTCGGCGTCCTTGACCGTGTCGACGCGACCGTCCGCCCCGTAGTGGGTGGTGGCCAGACCCTTGTCAGGGTCCTTGGCGGTGAGCTGGCGCCCCCGGAGGTCGTACGTGTAGACCCACGCGTTGCGGCCGGAGTTGTCGCTGACCTGGGCCAGGCGGCCGGCGGTGTCGTACTGGTAGGTGTGCTTCTCGTACTTGCTCGACGCGGCCCCGATCAGCGGGGTGCGGTCCTTGTACTGGCGCCGCTCGACCACACGCCCTCGGGGGTCGGTGACGGAGAGCGTCGCTGCGCTGCCGTCCGGCGGGAGGACCGCTGACCAGTCGGCGCCGTAGGTGTTGGTAGTCGACCACTTTGGGACGTTGAGCGACAGCAGGGTGCTGACCGTGGTGCGGTCGCGGTTGTCGTACTCCGTGGTGATGGTGCTGGGGATCTGGTTGTCGGTGGCGACGAACGGCGTTGTCGAGACAGGGTCGCTGTTGTGGTAGGGCGCATTGGTGCGCGCCACCCGGCCGTGGTCGTCGTAGAAAGTGTCGCTGATGATGCGACCGGCGACTCCGACGGAGTCGGACTGGGTCTGCCGCTGGCGCAGCAGGGAGTCGTACAGGGTGACGGAGGTGCCCGTCGTGCCATCCTCGTACAACTGCTCCGTCGTCACCGCGGACTGCGCCGTGGACGACAGCTGGTAGGTGAAGCTCACGTTCGGCTTGTCGGTGGTGGTGCGGCCCTTGGCCCAGCCGCTGGTCAGACGGCCGAGTGAGTCGAATGCGGAGTTGGTGCTCCGGCCGTTCGCGTCGGTGGTCTTAAGCGTGAGCCCGCGCAGACCGTCGAACGTGGTGGTGGAGGTGTTGCCCTTGGGGTCAGCGACCTTGATCGACGTGGGCTGGGCGCCCGCGTCGGGTGTGTAGTCGGTGGCGGTGGTCTGGCCGTCTTCACCGGTTGAGGTCAGTGAACGGCCGTACTGGTCGTACGTCGACTGCGCGGTGGTCTGCCAGTCCAACAGGCCGCCCGAGTCGAGACCGGATGCTTCCTCGGCCTTAGTGGCGTTGGTGAGACCTGGCTTGGGGGCGACCCCGTACGCCTGGCCGTCGAAGTACGTGCGCGACGCCCCGGTGACTTCGGCGTTCGGCGAGCTCTCCGAGCACGGGTAGTGGCTGGTGGTGACCTTCTTGGCCGCGTAGTTGATCAGCCAGTTCGTGGTGTCTGGCGTTACGTACGAGGTCTTGGTGCACTGGGCTTCGGTCTTGCCGCCGACGCCGTCGTCGCCCTCGGTGAGCTGGAGGCCGTAGACGGGGTCGTAGGTGCGCGTCGTGGTGTTGCGGCGCCAGGTCGTGCCGTCGTCCAGCAGCGTGTCGCTGAAGGTCGTCGTCGTGCCCGACAGATGGGCTGTCTTGGCCGGGAGGTCGGGCGCCGGCTTGCTCGGCTCGTCGGGGTCGGTGATGCCCTTGACCGGCTGGGTGGCGGTCTCGCCCGATATCCAGGGGATGTTGGTCGTCTTGACGACGTAGGGGCCGGACGTGCCCTCGTACGTGCGGGTCTGTGCGGTGCGGCCGGCGAAGTCGGGCCGGTCGGTCACGCCGAAGACGTCGCCGCCCGTGCCCGTGTAGTAGGTGGTGCCGGTCTTGGTCTGGTTGGTGGTGCCGACGTAGGTGTTGACCGCGGTGTAGCCCTGCCACCGGTTGTAGGTCCGGTGCTTGTTGAGGGTGAACTCGCCGTCGTCCCTGCGCCAGTTCGGCGTGGCGTATGTGTACTTCGTGGCCTTGGACGGTGAGCCGGTGCCACCGGTGGTGTCGTCCTCCGTCACCTGCGTGACTACGTACTTGTGGAACCAGTCCTTCTCCGGGTCCACGGCGCCGTCGCGCGTCCACCACGACGGGTAGCACCGCTTGGTGTTCTTGTCGGGCGCGGGCAGGGTGGCCGTGGTGCATTCGGTGGGGCTGTACGTGACGAGCGTCTGACCGCCGGTCTCGTTCGTGATCTTCGTGATGCGGTGCTTGTTCAGCGGGGGCTTGCCGTCCGCGGCGTCGACGCGGTTAGGCATGAGGGTGCCCTCGAACGTCGTCGCCGGGAGGGACAGGTCGCCGAGTCCTCCCGCCTTGCCAGTGCGCTGGATGGAGTTGAGCCACAGGGCACGCCGCGCGGTGTCACCCGTGGCTGGCCACGACTGGACCAGGTTCCAGCTGTCGACGGTGGTGAGCGTGCTGCCCACGAGGGAGTACGTGTTGATGGACTTCAGACGTTTAGTGGACCAGAAGCTCGGTGCAGACTGCCAGCACTTGGTGCCGCTGGTGCACAGGAGGTCGACGGGGACGTCCGGGCCCCAGTCGGCCTTGTGTGCCTCGTCGAGGGTGCAGTCCTCCGCGGTGCAGCGGTCGGAGAGGCCGAAGGTCACTCGGCCGGCGGGGTTGGCAGTGGTGTACACCTGGCCGGCTCGCAGGCCGTAGTCGATCTGCGTCAGGACGCCGTCACGCGTGTACGCCGTCGGGCTGTCGGTCTTGTTGTTCTTCGCGTAGTAGCCGATGTACTTCGTGTAGTAGTAGGCCATCGCGTTGCCGTGTGGGTCCACGACGTAGTCGAGGTTCCAGCGCCAGCCCTGTTGCTCGGCGGAGGAGGCGAAGTCGCTCGCGTGGCCTGGCTCGCCGTCGTGGTTGCCGAAGACGGGGACGGTGTTGACCGACTTCGTCTCCCGCTTGCCCGTGGTCCAGCCCGGCAGACGGTTCTTGCCGAAGAAGTACTGGGTCCCGTCGGTCGTGGTGACCTTCCAGTACTCGAAGTCGTCGTCTCCGGAGCCATTGTCGGTCGAGTCGTAGAGGCGCTCGACGCGGGAGCCGTCGTCTCCGGAGAGCTTCCAGACCTTCTTGCCTGCGTCCCAGACCAAGTCGTTGCTGGATCCGTTCAGCGACAGGGTGGCGTTCTCCGACTTCCAGCAGAGGTCGCCGACCTTCTCGGTGTTGTTCGCGCCGCCCTGCTTGTCGTTCTCACAGGACGCGTACGTGCGCTCGACGAAGCCGGGGGAGTAGTCCCAACCCTCACCGATCCACGACGACTGGTTGTTGCTCGAAGCGGTACGGCCATCGATGGCGGACGAGTTGTATCCGAGATTGATCTTCGGCGTCAGGCCGCCCGGCGCCGAGGGCACGCCGATCGGGATGCTCCAGCCGAACCCGCCCGAGTTCCCGCCTGCCGACCAGGAGCCGCTCGGCGACAGCGAGGTCGCCTTGAAGGAGCCGTCGTCACCGCTCGCCGCCGCCTCAGCAGCCAGCAGCGCGATGCCGCCCGTCTGCGCCACGAAGGGAGAGACTGCTGCCTTGCTCGTGGTGGGCGCGGCTATCGGGAGCCCAACTGTGGCCGTCAGGGTGCCGGCCTTGCCGTTGTTCCGCGTGTCGAGCGGGGTCCGCTCCAAGCACTCGGGCTTCTCCGGCGTGGTCAGGGCACACACAGGCAGGCTCACCAGCCGCAGCCGCGAGGACCAGCCGCCGCCGTAAGCGTCGCGGAAGGCCTTGTAGTCGAGCTCGACGCGGGCCGTGCCCGGAGCAGCCGAGCCGTCCGTGCGTTGCACGGACAGGAGCACGCCCTTGACGCCTGCCCTGGCCGTGGCGGCACGATCGGCTACGGCGACGCGCACCTTGCCTGGTGCGGTCGTGTTGGCGCTCTTCGTCCCCTGGGCTGCGGCGACCTTGACAGGCGTGCCGTCCGCGCCGGTGAAGGATCCGGCCTGCAATGCCGCCCCTGTGCCGTTCTTGGCGGGGGCGGTCAAGCTGACGTCGTGGCTCGCTGCGGCCGGCCACCGCACCGCAGCCGGCTTCCAGATATCTCGACCAGCGGTAGCTGACTTGTGCTGCGGGAGAACGAGGTCGTGTCCATCGACGGACTTCGTCTTCTCCACAGCGCGCGGCTTGAAGGCGGCCGGCGACGCTGCCCAGGCGGGTGTTGACAGGAGCGAGACGGTCAGGGCCGTCGCGGTGACGCCGACGACGGAGGCACGCAGTCGCCGCCGTCTCTCACTGATCCACCCCCGTCCCCGGAATTGCTCACGGAAAAATGGACGGCCGGTATTCATACCCCACCCCAAATTAAAAACAGATAACTAGCCTCCGCATCTAACGCTCTCTGCGCTAACAGTGCAAGAGTGATCTTGATAACACCCTGACCTGCAGATTTGCCAGGCTTGACGCACCGTCATCAAACACGACGAAGATCACCTAGAGGGCCCAATCGGACCTTTCGGGGAAATTTCACCCACTGAAGTACCCGCTTCGCAATTCCCTGGCCACTTGCGTAATGTGCTACCGCTACAGCAATTCACGCATTGAGAAAGTGCCGCGCATGAGTCAGACCACCTCTCGCGGCAGCCGCTCCAGACGCCCCCTGGCGACACTCCTCGCCCTGGCGTTCCCTGCGGCTGCCCTCACCGCCCTCGCCCCCGCGGCAGCGGCGGCCCCGACTACCGAGTCGGCAGCCGAAGCGGAAGGCCGGATCGCCTCCGCCTCCGAATCGAAAGCGTTCGATCTCGCCGCGAAGACCGGGCACCGCATCGAAATCGTCGACCGTCGCGAGGAGACCGCGGAGACGTTCGCCAACCCCGACGGCTCCATGACACGCCGCCAGTACGCACGGCCCATCTGGACGCGCTCCGACCTCACCTGGCGCAGGACGGACCCGACGGTTGCGAGGCGCGAGGACGGCTCTCTCGGGCCCAAGGCTACGACGTTCGACATCAGCTTCTCGACGGGCGGCACCACGCCCCTCGTCACCATGAAGGACAACGGCAACAGCCTCTCCCTGAAGTGGCCGACCACTCTTCCCGAGCCGGTGGTGGAGGGGAACACCGCGCTCTACAAGTCGGTCCTGCCCGATGTGGACCTGACGCTGACCGCAGACGTCGACGGCTTCGCCCAGCACCTCCTGGTCAAGACGCCGGAGGCCGCCGTCAACCCGGCGCTGAAGAACATCAGGCTGGGGATCGAGTCCCGCGGCGTGACGCTCGACGACACCGCCGGTGACGTCCTGCTCGCCAAGGACGTGGACGGCAACGTCATCTTCAAGGCGCCGCAGCCGAAGATGTGGGAGCAGCCCGCGACCGCCCCGGAGGCGGCACAGACCGAGGGGGCCTCCACGGCCGCCGCCAAGAACGCAGCCCAGTCGAAGGCGACCACCGCCAAGACGGCTAGCTACTCCGCCTCCATGACCGCCGTGTCGCCGGCCGTCGACGCAGAACCCGCCGAGCGGCCCGAGACCGCCCCGGTCGCAGCGGACGTGACCGGCTCGACCCTCACCCTCACCCCGGACGCGGACCTCCTGACCACGGCGGACCAGTTCCCGCTGGTCATCGACCCGATCTTCTCGGGCGGCGGTACCGACGGGTGGGCCGTCATCTACTCGGCCACACCGAACGACGACTACCCCAACGGCATCGGTTGGAGGTCCGACAACCCCGCCGACGAGCCGCGGGTCGGCTACAACGGCTCCGGCGACACCAGCTCGTTCTTCGCCATGGACACCACCGGCCTGTACGGGGCCACGATCACCAGTGTCACCTTCGCCGTCGAGGAGACCCACTCCTGGGGCTGCGACGCATCAGCAGCCGGCCCCACCGAGCTGTGGAGCGCCAAGAGCATAAAGACGCTCCCGACCTGGAACACCCAGGACAACTACTGGGGCTCCAAGCTCGACGCGGACTCCTTCGCACACGGCAATCCCATCGTCTGCCCTGGTGTACAGGGCCACGACTTCAAGTCCACGGCGCTGACCGACTACGTCCAGGAAGCCGCCGACAAGGGCTGGGACCCCCTCGTCCTCGGCCTGCGCACCCCGGACTCGTACCGCGGCAACGTCAACAGCTTCAAGCGATTCCGCAACAACCCGAACCTGGAGATCACCTACAACTTCAAGCCCGAGGTTCTCGACGCCGACGCCTTCGAGGGCACCTGGACCCCCGGTGGCGACGGCAACAAGCCCGTTGCCTGCGGCGCCACCATCGGCAACAGCGGCCTCGCGCTGACCGCGAAGCTCCGTGACAAGGACGGCGGCACTGTCACGCCCGAGTTCGCCGTCACCAACTCCAGCGGCGGATCCGTCCCCGTCAGCTACGCCACGAAGGTCTCCAGCGGCCAGACGGCCACCGCGACCGTCCTGGCCAAGAACCTCACCAACGGCACGTACAAGTGGAAGGTCCGTGCCACCGACGGCGAGGGCCCGGCCAGCGCCTACACGGCGGACTGCTCCTTCACCGTCGACCGCGTCGGCCCCAAGTACGGCGTCGACGTGTGGACCGAGGACGGCGACCCGATCCCTTCCGCCGCCCGCTTCAAGGCGCGCACCACGGCCCACTTCAAGGTCCACAACCCGGCCGGTGACCTCGCCGGCTTCTGCTGGGCCATGGACCACCCGATCTCCGTCTCGAGCACCCGGTGCTCCAACGGCAACTGGGTCCCGGTCGGTTCCAGCGGTTACACCGCCTATATCGAAGTCGTCCCGACGGGCTGGCCGAGCAGCACGCTCTACGTACTCGCCTACGACCAGGCCGGCAACCACTCGCCGACGGACGGCGACGAGGACATCACGACGCTGAAGACCAATCCGGCCGACTACGTCTACGAGCCGGGCATCACACCGAACACCCTCGGCACCTACCCGCACGACCGCCTCGGCGACCTCAACGGTGATGGCTACGCCGACATGCTGGCCACCGACACCCTGGGGCGTCTCCGCCTCTACGGTGGCGACGGCACCGGCAAGGTCGGCGCCTCCGTCTTCGTGGGGAGCAGCGGCTGGGGCGATGCCCTCATTGCCCACGGAGGCGACTACGCCGGCCTGACCACTGACTCACCTGACGGCTACGAGGACGTCATCGCCCGCCTGAGCAACGGCAACACATACCTGTACGCAGGCAACGGACGCGGCGAACCCTGGTACTGGACCCGCCGCGAGCTCGCCCCGCCCTCCAGCAGCAAGAACGCGGGCGGCTGGAAGAGCGTCAGGCAGATGATCCTGCCGGGCGACCTCGACGAGCGCACCTCAACCGGCTACGCCAAGGGCAACGACCTCGTCACCGTCCAGTGCACCGACTCGGGATGCAGCGACGCCACGGTCCTCCTCTACTCCGGCATGACCACCGGAAGCGGTCGGCCGGACCAGGGATCACTCTTCGACTTCGACACGGTCAACACGATCGGAAGCGGCACCGCGTGGCTGAACCGCACGATCCTGTCCATCGGTGACCAGGACGGTGACGGCCTCGGCGACATCCTCGCGAGGGACGACGACACCCACCAGCTCATCCTCTTCCACGGCAAGAAGAGCAGCTCTGGCGAGTACGGTCTCGACTTCGACAACAGGGTGATCTACGGCAGCGGCGGCTGGCACAGGGCGAGCAGACCGCTGCTGACCTCCGCCGGCAACGCGCAGGGAACGGTCAAGACCTTCTCCGTCCCCCTCGATGGCGTCACCACCACCTACAAGCAGTTCGTTCCCACGACCGGTGAGGGCGCCGGCGACCTGTGGGCCACCACCGCCGCCGATCCCGACCTTGCAGTGCCCTATGTGAAGGACGACGGCGCGGCGGCCAGCACCACCTGCCCGACCGGCTGCCTGCTCTTCTACCCGGGCGGCCTGACAGCTCACCGGCCGCCCCGGCTGGTCGGTACCGGCTCCTGGACCACGTCCATCACCGGCATCTTCTGATCCCTTTCGTTTCATACTGGATGGCCCCCGTTTCCCCGGACCGGGGGCCATCCAGGTAGGAGATTCCTTGCGCACCACACACCGGCGTGCGGCGGCGATTGCCGCCGCAGCCGCATTCATATCCGGGCCGTTGGCCTTCGGGTCCGCCTCGGCGGCAGAAGAACCATTGGCCTTCGCAGCTTCCGACGTCGTCGTCGCCCCGGGCGGACTCTGGGAAGCGGACCCTGTTCAGCAAACCGGCCCTTTGCGCAGGGGCACGATGGTCGTCGCCGTCTCCGGCAAGCCCCTCACCGGAACAGTGCGCGCCCTGCCGGCATCCCTGCACCTAGAGGCCACGGAGTGCCAGGCCGTCTCCGGGCGATCCGGGATCTACACCTGCGAGCGTACGATCCCCGCCTCCCGGTACAGCCGCCTCACCTTCCATGTCGACGCCACGACACCGGACGCCGAAGCGCACTACGGGTTCGTGTTCGTCCCACGCGGCGGCGACGTCGACGCGGCCGTCGCCGACGTGGTCAAAGCCGACGCCTCACCCACCGATTCCACACACGGCCACGGGGCTCTCAAGATCGTCACGAAGACAACCGCTGCCGCACGGAACACCGTCGCATTCGACACCCCCGCGGTCCCCGCCGGGCGCACCGTCCGGCACAAGCTGCGCATCCACGCCACCGACCCGGGCAAGGTGTTCACGCGGTACATGCCCGCCGACGGCCAACCCGAATGGCGTAAGGACGAGGTGCTCGTCAAGGACGTCACCGCCACCTCGGGCGCATCGTGCACCGTCGACACCCACCACATCCTGGGAGCGTCGATCAACCTCGACTGCACGGTCGGCCGCGGTGACCACACCATCGAGTACACGGTCGCGGCGCCCGCCGGCATGGACACGTGGAAGCTCGACACCCACGTGGTGCACGACATCTACGACTATGCCCACTACGGCAGCGCGCTCGACCGCAAGGCCACCTTCACCGCAGGAACCGGCGATCTGCGCCCCCGACACGACCTGATCACGCGGGACGCCTCGGGCGCCCTGCAGAGGATCTACGGTACGGGCAGCCCGGCGAAGCCGTTCGGGTACGTCCGGAGTATCGGTGGCGGCTGGGGCGTCTACAGCCAGATCACCAAGCTCGAACCGGTAAGCGAGAACCTCTACTACTTCGAGAACCCCGTGCCCACGCGCGTCGAGCGCGGACACGGCGACCTCGTCGCACGGGACGCCAGCGGGACGCTCTGGTACTACCAGCGCCAGTTCAACTTCCAACCCCCGTACAAGGCTCGCACCAAGGTCGGCACGGGCTGGAACACCTACACCACCATCACCGGCGCCGGAGACCTCGACGGCGACAAGAAGTCGGACCTGCTCGCGAGGGACAAGACCGGCGTGCTGTGGCTCTACAAGGGAACCGGCAAGACCACCGCCCCCTTCGCCACCCGCACCAGGATCGGTGGGGGCTGGGGAACGTACAACATGCTCGCCGGGTCGGCTGACCTCACGGGCGACGGCAAGCCGGACCTGCTCGCGCGGGACGGATCCGGCGCCCTCTGGCTCCACAAGGGCACAGGCAAAGCCTCGGCGCCATTCGCCGCGCGGACGAAGGTCGGCGGGGGCTGGCAGGGCTACAACACCCTGTCCGTCGTCGGCGACGTCACCGACAACGGCAAGGCCGACCTCGTCGCACGAGACAAGGCCGGCGTGCTCTGGCTGTACAAGGGCAGCGGCCAGTCCTCAGCGCCGTTCGCCGCTCGCACGAAGATCGGGACCGGCTGGCAGATGTACAACAGCATCGTCTGAGTCGCGCCCGCTGAGCGCGGTGGGGTCACGCACTGCAGCCGACGCTGCCCCAGGCTGCAGCCGTGCCATGCGTGAGCGGACGGGCTTGGAGGATCTTGATCCTCCAAGCCCTCGGGGGCTCACCATGCTGGACGGCGGAGCTGCGCGCGTGAGCGCGGCCTCGTCCGACTACTCCTGCCCCGGCTGGCCGGCGTGCAAGACGGTCCACTCCGCGTAGCTCTCCCTCAGGTACTCGTGTACGGAGTGCTCCGGGACGCGGAAGGATCGTCCGACGCGGAGGGCCGGCAGGTGGCCGTTGTGCACGAGGCGGTAGACGGTCATCTTCGAGACCCTCATGACCTCCGCCACCTCTCCGACGGTGAGGAAGCACACCTCGCTGAGCGGCCGCTCCACGGGCCGACGGCGGCCCTGCGGGGTCGCAGCGGGTCCTGTGGCAGGCCCGTCGTCATCGGTATCCTGCGCCATCCAGCTGAGCAGGGCGCGCTTGCCGTCGGCCAGGCTCTGCTGGTCGACCTCGACGACCGCCTCGGTCTGCTGCACGAGGTTGGCGATCACGGTGTCTGCGTCCAGCGGGGCGAATCGTGTGTGGTGGTTCATGCCGTCTCCCCCTGTTCTCGACCCACGGGTCGTACTCCTTCAGCGCGGGTGGCCCAGCCGAAGGCCTCCCCGAGCGCCGCGCGGAGGGTCTTGCGGGTCAGAGCCACGTGCTTGCGGACGTTGGAGGCCCCGGTCCCCAGGAGCTCGGCGATGGCGAGGTCGGAGTGGCCGTCGACGAAGTACAACAGCGCGACCTGGCGGCGGACCGGGGGCAACTGCTCGAACACCTGCCAGCAGCGGGCCAGGTCCTCTCGTGCTATCACGATGTCGGCGGGGTCTGGCTCGCTCCGCTCGTACAGGCGGTGGACCTGGGGGTGGAGGTCGCGGCCGCGCTGGCTGCGTCGGCAGTCGTCGATCCACTTGTTCTTGCAGACCCTGCGCAGCCAGCTGCGGCGGGCGTCGTCATCGAGATCGGCCAGCTTGATCCAGTCCTCGGCCGCGGCCATGAAGGTGCGCTGCACCAGGTCGGCGGCAGCGCCTTGACCGGCCGTTCGCCAGACGGCGTACTTGGTTAAGGCTCCGGCCTCGCGGTCCCAGAGCTCGGCGACCTGTTCCGCGACATCGCGCGGGATGCGACGGTGTGTCACTCATGACCCCCCTCGTTCGTTCCCGAGGCGCCGACGTGGACGCGCATGGCCGGTCCTCCCCTGCCCCGCTCCTGGACCACCACTGTGCCCGACGGCGCGTTGCGCACCAGGGCCAACAGCGTGGCCCTGCGCTGCCATTCGGCCAGAAGAGCAAGTCCCCCCACAAGAGCGCCCGGCAGACACACGCCGAGGACGGTCCACGGGTGCTCGGCCACTGTCGTCAATGCACCGAAACCGTGCGCCAAGAATGCGTTCATGCCCCCGAGTCGAACGAGAGCGCCCATCCGCTGCCTCAAACAACCAAGATCTTTTACCGTAGTGGGTTGGTAGCTGCCCCACCCCTCCCCAGCTGACTCTTGGAGAACAGGTCTCGTAGGCACAGCGCAGGCGCGTTTCTGCGGTGAATCGCACCGTCCCGGTCAGGTGAGTTGGCCATCGCGCGCCTGTCAGGCCTCCCGGCGGGACCGTTACACCGACCTTTGTGATCAAGAACCTGATGCTGCGCGGCCTGCCCGCCCTCGCCCTCGGCCTTCTGCCCCTCTTCACCGCGGCCCTCCCCGCGCACGCCGACCTCGAGGCCGCCCCGGCCTCGGTCACGACGGCGGCCGAGCCGTCCGCAGTCCGCGTTCCCCTGCCCCTGTTCGACGCAATCGACCGCCTGCCCGTCGCCGCCGAGCACCGCGAGGGCTACGTACAGACCCTGTACAAGCACTGGAACCGAGGGCTGAACGCCACCGACGGGTGCGACACCCGCAAGGAGGTCATCCTGGCCGAGGCCCTCGAGGCGCCGCAGACCGCGGCCGGATGCAAGCTGACCGGCGGATCCTGGCGCAGCGCGTACGACAACGTGGTCGTCACCGACGCGGCCCGGCTCGACGTCGACCACTTCGTGCCCCTGGCCGAGGTCTACGACTCCGAACAGACTCCCTGGACCGCGGCCCGGCGCGAGGCGTACGCCAACGACCAAGCGTCCCCGGACACCCTGATCGCTGTCTCCGCCGCCTCCAACAGGAGCAAGGCCGACAAGGACCCAGCCGAATGGCTGCCCTCGAACGGCGCCTACCACTGCACGTATGCGGCGACCTGGGTCGGCACGAGGCTGCGGTGGGACCTCGCCGTCGACGAGAACGAGCGCCAGGCCCTCCTCGGCCTCGCAGAGGACTGCCCCACCACCACGGTCGCGTACGAGCCCGCACCGTAACTGCCGGCCTGCGGCCGCGGCCGCCCACAGCTGCCCAGCCCTCCCGGCCGGGCAGCCCCGGCACGTCTACACAGCGCGCTCCACATACCCGCTGCGACACGGCCCCGCCGAACCGGGCCGGCCAGCAAGGCCCGCTCTGCTCAGAGCACTTCGTCGTCGGCCCGCGCCGTGAACGCTTCGACCGCATGGCGGTGCGCGTCGATCGCCTCGTTCAGCTCAGTAGTAGCCGTCTGGGCGTTTTGCGTGTGTTGGTAGTGGTCCCACTCGACGTCGGAGAGCTGTTCTCGAAGCAGCGCGGCGGCGGCCAGCTTCTGTCG
>NZ_JBIVNX010000067.1:0-36263 GCF_044753805.1 Streptomyces sp. NPDC093225 | reverse complement strand
AAGCCCTCGGGGTGGGCCTGCCGCAGGGCCTGCAGGCCACCCCTGTCAAGCGCCGAGGGGACCCACACACCACGGGACCCACCCCCGAAGCGAGCAGGCCCGAACCGGCACCCACCCCCGAACCTGCACCCGCCCCCGAACCGGCACCCACCCCCGAACCTGCACCCGCCCCCGAACCGGCACCCACCCCCGAACCGGCACCCACCGCCGAAGCGAGCCCGCCCCCGACGCCGCCCACCCGCGCAGCCCCTCACAACACGCCGCCCCCGCCAGGGAGGGCAGCGTTCCCCCCGGGAAACAGACGCGATGCGGCCGGGAAACAGCCACCCCGCACGCTCCTGACATGACCTCGCGACATGTGGTGGTGATCGGCGGCGGGCTGGCCGGGCCCCGGCTCGCCCAGCGCCTCGCCGGCGTACCCGGCGTACGGGTGACCGTCCTCGGCGAGGAGCCGCACGCCCCGTACAACCGGGTGCTGCTGGCGGAGGTGCTCGCCGGCCGGTACGGGCCCGAGATCGCGGCCCTGCCCGACCCCGGCCCCGTCCTGCACCGGGCCGTCCGGGCGGTCCGCCTCGACCGGGCCGAGAAGGCGGTGCACTGCGACGACGGCACCGTGCTGCGGTACGACGCGCTGGTGCTGGCCACCGGCTCGAACCCGGTACTGCCGCCGCTGCGCGGGCTGTTCGAGCCGAGCGGGGGCGAGCTCCCGGACGGCGTGCACCCGTTCCGCACCATGGTCGACTGCCTGGCCCTGTCGGCCGCGGTCCGCCCCGGCGTGCGGGCGGTGGTGATCGGCGGCGGGCTCCTCGGCGTCTCGGCCGCCCGTGCCCTCGCCGCCCGCGGCGCCCAGGTGGTGCTGACCCAGCAGGGCACCCGCCTGATGGAGCGCCAGCTGGACGAGGACGCGGCCGCACTGGTCCGCGACCACCTGACCGCCCTGGGCGTAGAAATCCACACCGAGTGCCGAGCCCGCGGCCTGCACACGGACGAAACCAGCGCAACCAGCACCAGCACCAGCACCAGCCACACTCCCAGCACCACCACCCCCAACCCCACCCCCCGTCGCGTAACCGCCGTGGAACTGGCCGACGGCTACCGCCTGGACGCCGAGCTGGTCGTCATCGCCTGCGGGGTCCGCCCCCGCATCGGCCTCGCCCAGGCGGCCGGCCTGACCACGCGCCGCGGGATCGTCGTGGACGACGCCCTGCGCACCTCGGACCCCGACGTATACGCCATCGGCGACTGCGCCGAGCACCGCGGCACCGTGTACGGGCTCGCGGGCCCCGCCCTCGAGCAGGCCGACACCCTCGCCGGCATGCTCACCGCAGACCTCAGCGGCTCCGGCGGGAGCGCGCCCCAC
Source organism: Streptomyces sp. NPDC093225 (assembly GCF_044753805.1). NCBI lineage: Bacteria > Bacillati > Actinomycetota > Actinomycetes > Kitasatosporales > Streptomycetaceae > Streptomyces > Streptomyces sp. NPDC093225. The sequence goes on along the minus strand of NZ_JBIVNX010000067.1, from coordinate 34,903 downwards.
CCGCCCTACACCGGCACGCGCGCCCTGACCCGCCTCACCCTCGCCACCGGCGACCGCCCCCTCGACCTCGCCGCCTTCGGCGAGACCACCCCCCGCCCCGGCGACGACGTACTGCGGCTGGCCGACGCCACCCGCGGCACGTACCGCAAGGTCGTCCTCCGCGACGACCGGCTCGTCGGCGGGGTCCTGCTCGGCGAACTCTCCACCGTCGGAGCGCTCGCCCGCACCTGGGAGGCCGACGACGTCCTGCCCGCCGCCACACCGCTCCACCTGCTCACCGACGACGGAGGCTCCTGACCGTGACGACGGACACCACCCCAAGCAGCGCACCGGCCACCAGCACCAGCACCAGCACCAGCACCAGCACCACCCTCCCGTCCACCCGCCCCACGCTCGTGCTCATCGGCCACGGCATGGTCGGCCAGCGCTACCTCGAGGCGCTCGCCGAGCGCGGCCTGACCCGCAGCCACCGGGTCGTCGTCCTGTGCGAGGAGCCCCGCCCCGCCTACGACCGGGTCCACCTGACCTCGTACTTCAACGGCAGCAGCGCCGAGGACCTGTCGCTGACCCCGGCCGGGTTCATGGCGGAGCACGGCATCGAGCTCCACCTCGGCGACCCCGCCACCGCCGTCGACCGCACGGCCCGCACCGTCACCGCCCGCTCCGGCCGGGTCTTCGGTTACGACGCGCTGGTCCTGGCCACCGGCTCGTACCCGTTCGTGCCGCCGGTGCCCGGCAAGGACGCCGAGGGCTGCTTCGTCTACCGCACCATCGAGGACCTCCTCGCCATCGAGGCGTACGCCGAGGGCCGCACCACCGGTGCCGTGGTCGGCGGCGGCCTCCTCGGGCTGGAGGCGGCGGGCGCCCTGCAGGGCCTCGGACTGGACACCCACATCGTGGAGTTCGCGCCCCGCCTGATGCCGGTGCAGGTCGACGACGGCGGCGGCGCGGCCCTGCTGCGCACCATCGAGGGCATGGGCCTGAGCGTGCACACCGGCACCGGCACGCAGGAGGTCGTCACCGGCCCCGAGGGCCGCGTCACCGGCATGCGGCTGTCCGACGGCACGGTCCTCGACACCGAGCTGGTCGTCTTCTCGGCCGGCGTGCGCCCCCGCGACCAGCTCGCCCGCGACTGCGGGCTGGCGGTCGGCGAGCGCGGCGGCATCGCCGTCGACGCCCGCTGCCGCAGCACCTCGGACGCGGACGTGTACGCGATCGGCGAGTGCGCGCTGGCCGTCGACGGCCGCGTGTACGGCCTGGTCGCCCCCGGCTACGAGATGGCCCTGACCGCCGCCGACGACCTGCTCGCCCGCACCACGCAGCCTGCGGCCCCGGCCCCTGCCTCGCACCCGGACCCGGCCGCAGCCGCAGCCGGAGCCCCGGACGCACCTCCCACCCGCGAGTTCACCGGCGCGGACCTGTCCACCAAGCTCAAGCTGCTCGGCGTCGACGTGGCCTCCTTCGGTGACGCCCACGGCACCGCCGAGGGCTGCCTCGACGTCGTCTACTCCGACTCCCGCTCGGGCGTCTACAAGAAGCTCGTCATCGCCCGCGACGGCACCCTCCTCGGCGGTGTCCTGGTCGGCGAGGCCGACGCGTACGGGCTGCTGCGCCCGCTCACCGGCTCGGTGCCGCCCGTCGCCCCCGAGCAGCTGGTGCTGCCCGCCGGGGCCGGCGCGCCGGTGGCCATCGGCCCGTCCGCGCTCCCCGACGACGCGGTGATCTGCTCCTGCCACAACGTCACCAAGAAGGCCATCACCGCGCACACCACCCTCCCCGAGGTCAAGAAGTGCACGAAGGCGGGCACCGGCTGCGGCAGCTGCCTGAAGGTGATCGGCCAGCTGCTGCCGGCCTCCACCGACAAGGGGCTGTGCGGCTGCTTCCCGTACACCCGCGCCGAGCTGTACGAGATCGTCCGCACCCTGCGGCTGACCTCGTTCGCCGCGCTGCTCGACGGCCACGGCCGGGAGGCCGCCCGGGGCGGCGAGGGCTGCGAGGTCTGCAAGCCGGCGGTCGGCTCGATCATCGCCTCGCTCGCACCGGCCATCGGCGCCGAGGGGTACGTGCTCGACGGCGAGCAGGCGGCCCTCCAGGACACCAACGACCACCACCTCGCCAACCTGCAGCGCAACGGCTCCTATTCGGTGGTGCCGCGGATCCCCGGCGGCGAGATCACCCCCGAGAAGCTCATCGTGATCGGCGAGGTGGCCCGTGACTTCGGCCTCTACACCAAGATCACGGGCGGGCAGCGGATCGACCTCTTCGGCGCGCGCGTCGAGCAGTTGCCCTCCATCTGGGCACGGCTCGTGCACGCCGGCTTCGAGTCCGGGCACGCGTACGGCAAGGCCCTGCGGACCGTGAAGTCCTGCGTGGGGCAGACCTGGTGCCGGTACGGCGTCCAGGACAGCGTACGGATGGCGATCGACCTGGAGCTGCGGTACCGGGGCCTGCGCGCCCCGCACAAGCTGAAGTCCGCCGTCTCCGGCTGCGCCCGCGAGTGCGCCGAGGCGCAGAGCAAGGACTTCGGAGTGATCGCCACCGCCGGCGGGTGGAACCTGTACGTCGGCGGCAACGGCGGCGCCACGCCGCGCCACGCCGATCTGCTCGCCCAGGACCTCTCCGACGCGGAACTGGTCCGGCTGATCGACCGCTTCCTGATGTTCTACATCCGCACCGCCGACCGGCTGGAGCGCACCTCGGTGTGGCTGGAGCGCCTGGAGGGCGGCCTGGACCACCTGCGGGACGTGGTCGTGCACGACTCGCTGGGGCTGTGCGACGAGTTGGAGGCCATGATGGCCGCCCACGTGGCCCACTACCGCGACGAGTGGGCCGAGACGCTCGAGGACCCGGAGCGGCTGCGGCGGTTCGTGTCCTTCGTCAACGCGCCCGGCGCCCCCGACCCGACGGTGCGGTTCGTGGCGGAGCGCGACCAGATCAAGCCCGATCTGGAGGTCCTGACCCTCTCCCCCGCCCGCCTGCTGGAAGGAACGCCCCGATGAGTACCGCGAGCACCGTGAGCACCACGCCCACCACTCCCGCCGGCACCTCGACCGTCGAACTGCTCACGGGGGAGGAGTGGTTCGCCGTGTGCGAGCTGGCCGCCCTCACCCCCGGCCGCGGGGTGGCCGCCCTGCTGCCCGACGGGACGCAGGTCGCGCTGTTCCTCGACCGGGCCGGGCGTCCGTACGCCATCGGCAACCAGGACCCCTTCACCGGCGCGCAGGTGCTCGCCCGGGGGCTGCTGGGCTCCGCGGACGGGCGGCCGTTCGTCGCCTCGCCGCTGCTCAAGCAGCGCTTCGACCTGGAGTCGGGGCGCTGCCTGGACGACGACGAGGTGACGGTGGCGACGTACGAGGTCCGCGAGGTTCGCGAGGGCCGCGAGGTGCGCGAGGTACGCGCGGCCTGACGGGCGGGACCGGATCAGCCCTGGACGGCCGCGGGGTCCATCCACATCGGCTCCCACACGTGGCCGTCCAGGTCCGCGAAGGCGCGGCTGTACATGAAGCCCATGTCCTGGGCCGGGCGCGGCTCGCTGCCACCGGCGGCGACCGCGGCGTCGGCGATCGAGTCGACCGCGGCGCGGTCGTCCCGGCTCAGGGCCAGCAGCACCTGGGAGGTCTTGTGCGCGTCGGCGATCTCCCGGTCCGTGAACTCCGCGAACTTCTCGTGGGTGAGCAGCATCGCGAAGATCGTGTCGCTGATCACCATGCAGGCCGCGGTCTCGTCGGTGAACTGCGGGTTGAAGGTGAAGCCGAGCTTGCCGTAGAAGCCCTTGCTCGCCTCCAGGTCCTTGACCGGCAGGTTGACGAAGATCATCGTGGCGGACATCAGCCGTCTCTTCTCTCTCGGGTGCGCCGCCCGGGCCGGGTGGCGGTTTCAGAGGGATAGACCGGCGGTGCCCACGGGACTCATCGCCCGCGGGCGATTTTTCTCGAAGATTTCTTCCGTCCATCGAACCCGCAGGTCAGATGGGGTGCGATGGCAGGCCTTCAGGTCGCGGAGCGCAGCTCGAGGGCGGCCGAGGGGCTGAACCCGGGGTTCTCCTCGGCGTCCGGACCCCGGTGCAGCCCGTCCACGGTGGCGTGCCACGGCTGCTCCCGGCATCCGGCGCGCGCCGGCCGACCTCCACTCCCCCTCGTCCGGCAGCGGCCGCCCGCGCGCCATCCGCCGTTGGCGCGGGGGCCACACCAGGTGGCTAGGTTCCTCGGCGCTCCACCCCCGCCCCGCCCCCGGGCGCGGGCCGTCCCCCCTCGTCGAGGAGTGTGACCGTGGAACGTCGTACCTTCCTGCGCGGCGCCGTCGTCGGCACGTCCGCCGCCGCCTTCGGCGGCACGTTGATGCACGGTGCCGCCTACGCCGCCCCCGCACAGCCCGGCCCCGGCCCGTACGGCGCGCTCGGCGCGGCCGACGCGAACGGGATCATGCTGCCCGCCGGCTTCTCCAGCCGGGTGATCGCCCGCTCCGGCCAGACCGTCCCCGGCACCTCGTACGCCTGGCACAGCGCCCCGGACGGCGGCGCCTGCTTCGCCGACGGCACCGGCTGGATCTACGTCTCCAACTCCGAGGTCAACCCCTCGGGCGGCGCGAGCGCGGTCCGCCTCGACTCCGCCGGCACCGTCACCTCCGCCTACCGGATCCTCTCCGGCACCCGCCAGAACTGCGCCGGCGGCCGGACGCCCTGGAACACCTGGCTCTCCTGCGAGGAGGTCAGCCTCGGCTACGTCTACGAGACCGACCCCTGGGGCGTGAACGCGGCCGTGCAGCGGCCCGCACTGGGCAGGTTCAAGCACGAGGCGGCCGCGGCCGACCCGGTCCGCCAGGCCGTGTACCTGACCGAGGACGAGACCAACGGCTGCTTCTACCGCTTCGTCCCCACCACCTGGGGCAACCTGTCCGCCGGCACGCTCCAGGTCATGGTCGCCGGCTCGGCCACCTCCGGGACCTTCACCTGGCAGAACGTCCCGGACCCGGACGGGTCCCCGACCGCCACCCGCAGCCAGGTCTCCGGCGCCAAGCACTTCAACGGCGGCGAGGGCTGCCACTACGCGAACGACACCGTCTGGTTCACCACCAAGGGCGACAACCGGGTCTGGCAGCTCAACCTCGCGAGCGGCACGTACGAGCTGGCCTACGACGACTCCCTCGTGGTCGGCGGCGGCGCCCCGCTCACCGGCGTGGACAACGTCACCGGCTCGACGTTCGGCGACCTCTACGTCGCCGAGGACGGCGGCAACATGGAGATCTGCCTGATCACCCCGGACGACGTGGTGGCGCCGTTCCTGCGGATCACCGGCCAGTCCTCCTCGGAGATCACCGGCCCGGCCTTCTCCCCCGCCGGCGACCGGCTGTACTTCTCCAGCCAGCGCGGCACCACCGGCAGCTCCACCGGCGGCATCACGTACGAGGTGACGGGCCCCTTCCGCACCTGACCCGCCGCCCGACCCGAGGCACCCCGGGGCACCCCGACCCACGCCGACCGAGCCGGCCCGCGCCGACCACCCCCTCGGCCCAGCCCCCTGACCCGACCGCCCGGAACGCGTACGGCCCCGCCGGAGGACCTCCGGCGGGGCCGTACGGGCGGCACGCCTCCCGCGCGGCGGGCTTCCCGGACCGGACCGCAGGGTTCGGGACGCCGCGGGCACACGCAGGGCACCACGGGCACGCAGACGCAGAGCACCCCGGCACGCCCACGCAGGCCGCCGCGCGCCGGCCCTCAGGAGGCCACGGCGCCGCCCTTGAGCAGTGCGGCCCCCAGCGGGGTCACCGTGTGCAGCACCGCGTTGCCGTGCCGCAGGGTCGTCACCAGGCCCGCCTCGCGCATCACGCAGGCGTGCTGGCTGGCGGAGGCCAGCGACACCCCCGCCCGCCGGGCCAGCTCGCTGGTGGTCGCACCGTCGCCGATGGCCCGCAGGACCACCGAGCGGGTGTGCCCGACGAGCTTGCCCAGCGTCTTGTGCGCCCCCGGGTCGGCCCGGCGCGGTGCCGCCGTCGAGACCAGCTGGGCGGCCGCCGGGTAGACCAGCACCGGCGGCAGCTCCGGGTCCACCAGCGTCACGGCGGTGCGCCGGCAGAAGAACGACGGCTGGAGCAGCAACCCCCGCCCGCGCAGCCACAGGTCCCGGTCGACCGGGTAGTCGCACTCCAGCACCGGCGCGCGCCACCGCAGCATCGGCGGCAACGAGGCGAGGAGCTCGTCCGCGCCGCCGTCGAGGAGCGCCCGGCCGCGCGCCGCGCGCTCGGCCTCCACCTGGGCCTGGATGTGGGTCCAGTACGGCTCCACGGCGGCCCGGTGGTAGGTGCGCAACTCGGCGAGCAGGCGACCGATCTGGGTCGGGCCGCCCTCGGCGAAGTCCCGCAGCCGCTGGGCCGTGGCGGCCCCGGCGGAGGACACCAGGGAGAGCTCCTTGCGCAGCCGGGACGCCCGGGTCCCCCGCAGCGCGTCGAGGCCGAGCTCCATGCCGTACCGGCCCTCCGAGGGCGTCAGAAAGTCCGGGAAATAGCCCCGGGACGGTATGAGCGCGCTCAGCAGGCGTGTTTCACCATTCAACCGGGTACGGGTCTCTGTACGCCATTCACCGAACAGCCTGGCGTCCCGCCGATCTCTTAAGCGATGAAAACTCAGAATCGTTTCCCACAACGCATCGGGTCTACCCGCCATCCGCACCCGTGCCAGGTCCACTCCAGTGAAATGGATACGCAGCACCGAACCCCCACCTGTGCAACCGCAATCACCCCGCCCCACGAGTATGCACACCGTCACGCGACGTCACCACGCCCTTTCGGCCACAGTTGAAACCCCTTTCGGCAGGGGCGTGACAAGCGAAATGCTGTAGTCCGCCGGGCACACTCCGGGGCGACCGGAAACGCTCCGCGAAGGCCGTGGGGGGCTTTGCGGGGCCTGGCGGTCGGTCGCAACGGGAAGCGCCGACGTGTCCGGTTGATTGACAGGAGGCGGCGGGCGGGTGGGGATCCGCCCGCCGCCTGCTGGTCTATTTACGCTCGTTTATGGATAAGCCGGGATATAGGTCCCGCGGCGCCCGCCGCAACCACCCGTGACCCGCAGGAACCACCCCGGACATGCCGGAACCGCCTCCCGCTCATGAGGGTCGAGGTCTGAGCGGAAGACGGTTCCGAAGCGGCCGACGGTCCGGGGGGTCAGGGATCCCGGGTCCCGAGCAGCCGTGCGCGGGTGGTTCGTGCCACCCGCCCTGGCCGGCGGTTCGCGCCGCCGGCCGGGCCTGGGAGAGCGGGATCAGCGGCTGTCGCTGCCCTTCGCCTCGGCCGCCGCGCGGCCGGCCTCCAGGCGCGCCACCGGGATCCGGAAGGGCGAGCAGGAGACGTAGTCGAGGCCGACCTCGTGGAAGAAGTGCACGGACTCGGGGTCGCCGCCGTGCTCGCCGCAGACGCCGAGCTTGATGTCGGGGCGGGTGGCCCGGCCGGCCTCGACGGCCAGGCGGACCAGGGAGCCGACGCCGTCCTTGTCGATGGTCTCGAACGGGCTGACGCCGAAGATGCCCTTCTCCAGGTACGCGGTGAAGAAGCTGGCCTCCACGTCGTCGCGGGAGAAGCCCCACACCGTCTGGGTCAGGTCGTTCGTGCCGAAGGAGAAGAACTCCGCCGCCTCGGCGATCTGGCCGGCCGTCACGGCGGCGCGCGGCAGCTCGATCATCGTGCCGAGGGCGAGCTTCAGCTCCACGCCGGTGGCCCGCTCGACGTCGGCGATGACCGCCTCGGCCTCCTCGCGGACGATCTCCAGCTCCTGGACGGTGCCCACCAGCGGGATCATGATCTCGACGCGCGGGTCGCCCTTGGCGTTCTTGCGCTCGGCCGCGGCCTCGGCGATCGCCCGGACCTGCATGGCGAACAGGCCGGGGATGACCAGGCCGAGGCGGACGCCGCGCAGACCCAGCATCGGGTTCTGCTCGTGCAGCCGGTGCACGGCCTGGAGCAGGCGCAGGTCGTTCTCGTTGTGGTCCTCGCGGGCCTCGGCGAGCGCGACGCGCACCGACAGCTCGGTGATGTCGGGCAGGAACTCGTGCAGCGGCGGGTCGAGCAGGCGGACGGTGACCGGCAGGCCGTCCATCGCCTCGAACAGCTCGACGAAGTCCGTCTTCTGCAGCGGCAGCAGCTCGACGAGGGCGACGTCGCGCTCCTCCTCGGTGTCCGCGAGGATGAGCTTCTCGACCATCTCGCGGCGCTCGCCGAGGAACATGTGCTCGGTGCGGCACAGGCCGATGCCCTGGGCGCCGAAGCGGCGGGCGCGCATCGCGTCCTCGGCGTTGTCGGCGTTGGCGCGCACCCGCAGGCGGCGGACGCGGTCGGCGTACGCCATGATCCGGTGCACGGCGGCGACGAGCTCGTCGGCCTCGTCGGCGCCGGCGTGCATGCGGCCCTCGAAGTACTCGACGACCGGGGACGGTACGACCGGTACCTCACCGAGGTAGACCTTGCCGGTGGAGCCGTCGATGGAGACGACGTCGCCCTCCTCGACGACCTGGCCCGACGCGGTGGTCATGCGGCGGCGCTTGGTGTCGACGTCGAGCTCCTCGGCGCCGCAGACACAGGTCTTGCCCATGCCGCGGGCCACCACGGCGGCGTGCGAGGTCTTGCCGCCGCGGGAGGTCAGGATGCCCTCGGAGGCGATCATGCCGTCGAGGTCGTCGGGGTTGGTCTCGCGGCGGATCAGGATGACCTTCTCGCCGGAGCGGGACCACTTGACCGCGGTGTAGGAGTCGAAGACGGCCTTGCCGACCGCCGCGCCCGGGGAGGCGGCGATGCCGCGGCCGACGAGCTCGGCCTTCGCCTTGTCGTCGAAGCGCGGGAACATCAGCTGGGCCAGCTGGGCTCCGGTGACGCGCTGGAGGGCCTCGGCCTCGTCGATCAGGCCCTGGTCCACCAGCTGGGTGGCGATGCGGAAGGCGGCACCGGCGGTGCGCTTGCCGACGCGGGTCTGCAGCATCCACAGCTGGCCGCGCTCGATGGTGAACTCGATGTCGCACAGGTCCTTGTAGTGCGTCTCGAGGGTCTCCATGATCTGCATCAGCTGGTCGTACGACTTCTTGTCGATCTGCTCGAGATCGGCGAGCGGCACGGTGTTGCGGATGCCGGCGACGACGTCCTCGCCCTGCGCGTTCTGCAGGTAGTCGCCGTAGACGCCCTGGTGACCGGAGGCGGGGTCGCGGGTGAAGGCGACGCCGGTGCCCGAGTCGGGGCCGAGGTTGCCGAAGACCATCGAGCAGATGTTGACGGCGGTGCCGAGGTCGCCCGGGATGCGCTCCTGGCGGCGGTACAGCTTCGCGCGCTCGCCGTTCCAGGAGTCGAAGACGGCCTTGACGGCGAGGTCCATCTGCTCGCGCGGGTCCTGCGGGAAGTCGCGGCCGGTCTCCTTGGCGACGATCTTCTTGAAGGTCTTGACGAGCTTCTTCAGGTCGGCGGCGTCGAGGTCGGTGTCGACGGTGACCTTCTTGGCGGCCTTGGCGTCGTCCAGGGCCTCCTCGAAGAGCTCGCCGTCCACGCCCAGGACGGTCTTGCCGAACATCTGGATCAGGCGGCGGTACGAGTCCCACGCGAAGCGCTCGTTGTTGGCCTGGGCGGCCAGGCCCACGACGGACTCGTCGGAGAGGCCGATGTTGAGGACCGTGTCCATCATGCCGGGCATCGAGAACTTGGCACCGGACCGGACGGAGACCAGCAGCGGGTCGTCGGACTGGCCGAGCTTCTTGCCCATCGTGGCCTCGAGGGCCTCCAGGTGCGCGGTGACCTCGTCACGGAGCGCGGCCGGCGCCTCACCGCTGTCGAGGTAGACCTTGCAGGCCTCGGTGGTGATGGTGAAGCCGGGAGGGACCGGGAGACCGAGGTTGGTCATCTCGGCGAGGTTTGCTCCCTTGCCGCCGAGGAGGTCCTTGAGGTCGCGGTTTCCCTCGGTGAAGTCGTAGACGAACTTCTGCTCAACGTTTTCCGACACGGGTCTCGACTCCTCGAGGACTCGGTGGCTGCCCTGACGGCGAGGAACATACCCAGATCGAAGGCATCTGGGTACGCCCACTTGGCGGTCCCATGGCTCCAACCACCCGTCCGCCAGCAGATCGAAAGTAACCGATCGGTAGCCCAAACGCGTGAAGAGCTTTCAGGTCTCGAAGTCGCGCGGGCCCCAGACCCCATGATCCAGCTCAGATGAGCGATGATCGATACAATTGTGTTCACTTCTTGAACGAACAATGGGTGGCACCCAGTGCCACCCTTTGAGAGTTGCAGCCGTGGTTTTTCCGCTCATCTGAGCGCAACCCCACGCATGCGTGGCGCATATCACGCCGTCCGTTCAGCCTCCGGACGTATCCAGTTCCGCTTCTTCGCTCACCCCGGCGCAGTCGTACGGATCCTTGAGCCAGCCGTCCGGGAGGACAACCCGGTTGTTTCCGGACGTCCGGCCCCGGGGACCGTCCGCACCCTCGGGCCAGGGCTGGTCCAGGTCGAGCTCGCTCAGATGAGCGTCGAGCTCGGCGAGGGACGAGGTGACCGCCAGCTTCTTGCGCATCTCGGAACCGACCGAGAACCCCTTGAGGTACCAGGCCACGTGCTTACGGAAGTCGATCACTCCGCGGGACTCGTCGCCGATCCACTCCCCCAGCAGGGTGGCGTGCCGGACCATGACCGCGGCGACCTCGCGCAGCGTGGGCCGCGCCAGCTCGTCCGTACGGCCCTCGAAGGCGGCGACCAGGTCGCCGAACAGCCACGGACGGCCCAGGCAGCCGCGCCCGACGACCACGCCGTCGCAGCCGGTCTCGCGGACCATGCGCAGCGCGTCCTCCGCGCACCAGATGTCGCCGTTGCCCAGCACCGGGATCTCGGGGACGTGCTCCTTCAGGCGCGCGATCGCCTCCCAGTCGGCGGTGCCGCCGTAGTGCTGGGCGGTGGTGCGGCCGTGCAGCGCGATGGCGGTGACGCCCTCCTCGACCGCGATGCGCCCGGCGTCGAGGTAGGTGAGGTGGTCGTCGTCGATGCCCTTGCGCATCTTCATGGTCACCGGGAGGTCCCCGGCGTTGCCGACGGCCTCGCGGAGGATGGCGCGCAGCAGGTTCCGCTTGTAGGGGAGGGCCGAGCCGCCGCCCTTGCGGGTGACCTTGGGGACGGGGCAGCCGAAGTTGAGGTCGATGTGGTCGGCCCGGTCCTCGTCCACGATCATGCGGACGGCCTTGCCGACGGTCACGGGGTCGACGCCGTACAGCTGGATGGACCGGGGCTTCTCGGTCTCGTCGAAGTGGATCAGCTGCATGGTCTTGTCGTTGCGCTCGACCAGGGCTCGCGTGGTGATCATCTCGCTCACGAACAGCCCCTTGCCGCCGCTGAACTCGCGGCACAAGGTGCGGAACGGGGCGTTGGTGATGCCGGCCATGGGCGCGAGCACCACCGGCGGCTGCACGGTGTGCGGTCCGATGGTGAGGGCGGGCGCCGCGGGGGCGGCCTGGGCGGGGGCCGCCGCGGGGCCCGTGGCGGGCGTCAGGTCGAGCGTGGTCATTGCCCCATTGTCGCGCACCACGCCGACAGGTGGTTAGTTAGGCGTACTATATTGTTATGGCCCGGTTCAGGTTCCCCAAGCCCCGCCCCGACGCTGCAGAGCACGCGCCGCCCGGGCCACACGCCCCCACCCCTTCCCCGCCGGGTCCCGCCGCGCCGCCCGACCCGCGCCGCAGGCTTCTGGTCCTCGGCATCTGCTGCATGAGCCTCCTGCTCGTCAGCCTGGACACCACCGTGCTGAACGTCGCCCTGCCGTCCATGCGGCGCGAGTTCGACGCCTCGGTCGCCGGCATGCAGTGGACCATCGACGCGTACACCCTCGTCCTCGCCTCGCTGCTCATGCTGGCCGGTTCCACCGGCGACCGGGTGGGCCGGCGCAAGGTCTTCGGCACCGGCCTGGTCGTCTTCACCGCGGGCTCGCTGCTGTGCTCACTGGCCCCGAGCCTGGGGGCACTGGTCGCCTTCCGCGTGGTGCAGGCGGTGGGCGGCTCCATGCTCAACCCCGTCGCCATGTCGATCATCACCAACACCTTCACCGAGCCCCGCGAACGCGCCCGCGCGATCGGCGTGTGGGGCGGGGTGGTCGGCATCTCCATGGGCGCCGGCCCGGTGATCGGCGGCCTGCTGGTGGACACCGTCGGCTGGCGCTCGATCTTCTGGCTGAACCTGCCGGTCGGCCTGCTCGCCCTCGTGCTCACCCTGCGGTACGTGCCCGAGTCCCGCGCGCCGCACGCCCGCCGTCCGGATCCGGTGGGCCAGCTCCTGGTCATCGCGCTGCTCGGCTCCCTGACGTACGGGATCATCGAGGCCCCGCACGCCCCGGCCTGGGCCACCTGGCTGTGCGGAGCCGTCGCGGTGGGCTCCCTGACCGGCCTGGTCCGGTACGAGCGGCGGCGCACGGAGCCCCTGATCGATCCGCGGTTCTTCGCGAGCGCCCCGTTCAGCGGGGCGGTCGTCATCGCGGTGTGCGCGTTCGCCGCGCTGGGCGGCTTCCTCTTCCTGAACACCCTCTTCCTCCAGGAGGCCCGCGGGCTCTCGCCGCTCGACGCCGGCCTGTACATGCTCCCGATGGCCGCCCTGACCTTCCTCTTCGCGCCCCTGTCGGGACGGCTGGTGGGCACCCGCGGCCCACGCCTGCCGCTCCTGGTCGCGGGCGCGGCGATGGCCGCGAGCGCCGTGCTGCTCGCCTGGCCCGGCCTGGTCACCCCGGACGGCTCGGACGTGCCGCTGTTCGCGGCGTACGTCCTCTTCGGCGCCGGCTTCGGACTGGTCAACGCCCCCATCACCAACACGGCCGTGTCCGGCATGCCCCGTGCGCAGGCGGGCGTGGCCGCCGCCGTGGCCTCCACCAGCCGGCAGACCGGCGGCACCCTCGGCGTGGCGGTGATCGGTTCGGTGCTGGCGGGCGGCCTGGCCGGCGGCGCCGACTTCGGTGCGGCGAGCCGCCCGGCGTGGTGGGTCATCGCCGCCTGCGGCGCCGTGGTGCTCGCGGTCGGCGCCCTGACCACGGGCCGCTGGGCCATGTCGACGGCGAACCGCGCGCACGGCGCTGGACGGTGACGGTGAGTCCGCCGAGCGCACTGGACTGCGAGTCCGTGGCGAAATACTCTCCGCACAGATAGTCTGCGCACAGATTGATTCGGCCGGGCCGGTGGCGTCACGCCGGCGGGACCACCCGGCCGTCATTCACGAAGCGAACGGGGAACGCACCATGTGGACGTACGAGCACAGCGTCGAGACCACCGCCGCGCCCGAGGCCGTCTGGCGGCACTGGGAGGACGTGGCGAACTGGGGCGCCTGGAACGCCGACATCGAGAAGATCGAGACCACCGGCCCGTTCGCGGCGGGCACGGGCATCACCATGCACCCGGCCGGCCAGGACCCGGTGGAGCTCACCCTGGCGGAGGTGCGCGCCCCCGAGGTGTTCGTGGACGAGGCCCGCTTCGACGGGCTGCTGTTCCGCACCACCCACCGCACGGCCCCGCTGCCGGCCGGCGGAGCCCGCATCACCTACCGCATGGAGATCACCGGCGCCGCGGCCGACGCCGTCGGGCCGCAGGTGGGCCCCGGCATCACGGCGGACTGGCCCGACACCATGGCCGCGCTGGCGCGCCGCGCGGAAGCCTGATGCTCACCCCCGGGCAGAGCCCCGGCTTCCTGTTGTGGCACGTGACGCTGCGCTGGCAGCGCGCCGTCACGGCGGCTCTGGCGCCGCTCGGGCTCACGCACGTGCAGTTCGTGCTGCTGGCCTGCACCTGGTGGCTCAACGGCGAGGGCGGCCGCCCCAACCAGCAGGCGGTGGCGCGACAGGCCGGTACGGACGTCAAGATGACCTCGCAGGTGCTGCGCACCCTGGAGGCCAAGGGGCTCGTCGAGCGCGAGACCGATCCCGCCGACACCCGGGCGAAGCGCGTGCGCGTCACCGCGGCGGGAGCCGAGCTGGCCCCGCGGGCCATCGCGGCGGTGGAGGCGGTCGACGGCGAGTTCTTCGCCCGGGCTCCTGATCCGCTGGCGGTGTTGCGGGCGTTGGCGGAGGACGGGGCTGAGGGCGGGCCGGATCGGGTCGGGTAGTACCGGGTCGGGTCGGGTAGCAGGCGTGGCTGCTGCTTGGTGGAGCATTGGTGCGTGGTTGGGGTTGCGGTGGCCCGCTTCGGGGCCGTCCCGTGGCGTGTGGGTCCCCTCGCCTCTTGACCCGGCATGGCCTGCAGGCCCTGCGGCAGGCCCACCCCTGGGGCTTCGGGGCCTTCGGCCCTGGCCTACGGCCACCCCAGGCCCGGGCCTGCCTCCGGACCAGCCTGCCATGCCGCCTCAAGAGGCTCCCCCACACACCACGGGACGGCCACTCCCTGGGGAAGGCGGCACGGGTCGCGGTTCGACCGCTTTCGGACCCGGGTCGGGAGACTCCCCTTCCGGCTCCGGGTCGGAACTTCCCCGCACGCCGCAGCGCGGTGGTTTCAGTTCGTGCCGCAGGCTGGTGGACGCCGTTCACACCGCGGGGCGTGGGGATGCGGCCGGGGGGACCCGTCGGGCCATGAAGAGCGCCTGCTCGCCGGCCGACTCGGTGCCGTCATAGAGGGAGGCGTCGAGGCCGCAGAACGCGAAGCCCATCCGCAGGTACGCGTCGATGGCCGGGGCGTTGACGTTGCTGACCTCCAGCCACACCTGCCCGGCCCCGCACTCCCTGGCGTGGTCGAAGACGTGGTCCATCAGGGCCCGCCCGACGCCCCTGCCGCGCCAGCCCGGCGCGACCTCGATGTCGTCGACGGTCAGGCGCGCGTTCCACGGCTCGTACGAGGTCCGCACGACCCCGCACAGCCGGTCGCCATCGACGGCGACCACGGTCCGGTCCCCCGGACCGGGGTCGCCGTCGTCGTCGGGGAAGACCTTGCGCAGCGGCGGATCCACCGGTGTCCGTCGGATCGCGAACCCGGTGCCGGTGGCCTGCACGCGGTATACGGCGTCCGTCGTGAAGGAACCGTCGAGCTCCGCCAGGGCCGCGTCGTCCTCGGGCCGTGCCGGGCGGTAGGCGAGGCCGCCCGGCGTTCCGTCGTCCGTCTGCATGCCATGACCGTACGTCGGCCCGAGCGGGGACCGGGGGGTTCCGGCCGTCTCCCTCGGGTGCCGGCGGATCACGGCCGGGCGACCCCGTTCCGCCGGCCGCCCCTAGACCGACCGCGCCGCGTCGCGGATGAGGTCCAGCACGACCTCGGGCTTCGACAGCATCGGGACGTGCGAGGAGTCGACCTCGACGGCCGTGGCCCCCATGCGCTCGACCTCGAACCGCTGGAGGTCCGGGACCACCGCGTGGTCCTGCTTGGTGACGCAGAACCAGCTGGGCTTCGTACGCCAGGCCGGCTCGTCGACCGTGGCCCCGAGCACTCCTTCCGCCGCCGACCCCTGCGTCGCCCAGACGAGCTGCTGCTCGGGTTCGGGGAGGTCCCCGCAGAAGTCGGAGATGCCGTCGCGGGCGATCCACAGCCGCCCGTCCTCGGCGTCCAGGTGCGCGAAGAGCGGGGGCGGGGCGAACTTCCCGATCAGGTCCTGCGGCGTCTCCCCCGCGTCCGGGGCCAGGGCCGCGATGTAGACGAGTCCGGCGACCCGCTGGTCGGTGCCCGCGGCCGTGATGACGAAGCCGCCCCACGAGTGGCCCACGAGGATCGCCGGCGCGCTGACCCGTGCGAGCGCCCTGCGCACGGCGTCGACGTCGCCCTCCAGCGAGTCCAGGGCGTTCTGCGCGGACACCACCTCGTGCCCCTCGCGCTGCAGGACGGGGATCAGCTTGCTGTAGCAGGACCCGTCGGCCCACAGGCCGTGGGCGAAGACGATGCTCGGCTTGCTCGGGGACATCGGCACGTTCCTCTCGGTGGATCCGCCCCCCTCTTACGACCTCCGAGTCCACACCAGGTCCCAAAGCGGCGCAAACGGGTGCAGGGCGACACCATCGAATGACAGATATTGAAATCTGTCATCGCTCATGTCATAGTCGTTGCATGACCACGATCTCGAACACCCCCCTCCCCACCCGCACCCTCGGCCGGACCGGCCCCGTCACCTCCGCCCTCGGCCTGGGCTGCATGGGCATGTCGGCCCTGTACGGCGAGGCGGACCGCGGCGAGTCGATCGCGACGATCCACGCCGCGCTCGACGCCGGGATGACGCTGCTCGACACGGGCGACTTCTACGGCATGGGCCACAACGAGCTGCTGATCAACGAGGCCCTGCGCACCGCCCCCGCCGCCCTGCGCGACCGGGCGCTGACCAGCGTCAAGTTCGGCGCCCTGCGCACCGTCGAAGGCGGCTTCACCGGGTACGACGGCCGCCCCGAGGCCGTGAAGAACTTCCTGGCGTACTCGCTCCAGCGGCTCGGCCGCGACCACATCGACGTCTACCGGATCGCCCGCGTCGACCCGGACGTCCCGATCGAGGAGACCGTCGGCGCGATCGCCGAGGCCGTCGAGGCCGGGCACGTGCGGCACATCGGACTCTCCGAGGTGGGGGCCGAGACCCTGCGGCGGGCCGCCGCCGTGGCCCCGATCACCGACCTCCAGATCGAGTACTCCCTGATCTCCCGCGGCATCGAGAAGGAGATCCTCCCGACCGCGCGCGAGCTCGGCATCGGCATCACGGCGTACGGCGTGCTCTCCCGCGGCCTGATCAGCGGGCACTTCACGCGCGACCGGCTGCTGGCGCCCGGCGACTTCCGCGGCATGAGCCCCCGCTTCCAGGGCGAGAACCTGCAGCGCAACCTCGACCTGGTGGAGGCGCTGCGCAGGGTGGCCGCGAGCAAGGGCGTCACGGTCGCGCAGGCGGCCATCGCCTGGGTGCTGGCCCAGGGCGAGGACATCGTGCCGCTCGTCGGCGCCCGTCGCCGGGACCGGCTGACCGAGGCGCTCGGAGCCCTCGCGGTGGAGCTGGACCCCGCGGACCTGGCGGCCATCGAGGAGGCCGTGCCCGCCGGGGCGGCCGCCGGCGAGCGCTACCCGGAGGCTCAGATGGCCCACCTCGACAGCGAGCACTGAGCTGACGGTACGGTCGTACTCATGCCCCCCGCCGCTGAGCCCCTGACCCCCGAGCGCATCCTCGAAGCCACCGAGGACGTGCTGCGCCGCTTCGGCCCCACCAAGGCGACCGTGGTGGACGTGGCGCGCGCCCTGGGCGTCAGCCACGGCAGCGTCTACCGGCACTTCCCCTCGAAGTCGGCGCTGCGCGAGGCGGTCACCGACCGCTGGCTCGGCAGGACCGTGGGGCGGCTGGAGGAGATCGCCTCCGCCCCGGGCGAGCCGGCTCCCAGCAAGCTGGAGGCGTGGCTGGAGGCGCTGTTCGAGGCCAAGCGGCACAAGGCGGGTGACGACCCCGAGCTGTTCGCGACGTACACGGTGCTGCTCTCCGAGAACAGCGGGGTCGTGGACGCCCACCTCGCGGAGCTCGTCGCCCAGCTCACCCGCATCATCGAGGAGGGCGTGGCGGCCGGCACCCTCGAGGCCCCGGACGCACCCGCCGCCGCCCGCGCGGTCTTCGACGCGACCGGCCGCTTCCACGACCCGCAGTACGCGGCGGAGTGGCGATCACCCTCGATCGCCACGGAGTTCGAGGCCGTCACCCACCTCGTGGTCCGCGGCCTGCGGCCCTGACCGCAGATCCGGGCCCCCTCTTCGTCAGCTCCCGTACACCCCCCTCACCCCCGACCGCAGCGGAATGTGTCATTCCGGACAACTTGGCGATCATTTGGGGCTGGGGGTCCTGTCGCCGAGGCGCGTGCCTGGCCTACGTTCCCCCCGAACCGCACCTTCCGGGGCAACCGGGTCCGACCGGGCCCGCCCGGCTCCAACAGGCACCTCTCAGGGGGAAGTACATGTCCACGCAGGCTGTCCAGGGTCTCAACGACAGGCCCGCACCACCCGAGCGTCAGGGCGGCGCTGCCGCAATCGGGTGGATCCTGACGATCGGCCTCAACGTCGTCGCGCCGATCATCACCTACAACACGCTCCGCGACGACCACGGTTGGAGCGAGTTCAGCGCACTGCTGGTCAGCGGCATCTGGCCGGTGGTCGACAGCGCCATCATGATCGCCTGGCGCCGCAAGCTGGACGAGTTCGCCGTCATCACGCTCTTCTTCATGGCGCTCACGGCCGTGGTGTCGCTCACCGGCACCCAGTCGGCCCGGGCCCTGTTGATCAAGGACTCGTTCGTCACGGGCCTCTTCGGCCTGCTGTGCCTCGCCACGCTGCTGGCGAAGCGGCCGCTGATGTTCTACTTCGGCCGCAAGTTCGCCACCGACGGCACTCCCGAGAGCACGGCGTGGTGGAACGGCATGTGGGAGTTCGAGGGCTTCCGCAAGACCATCCGCACCATGACCGTGGTGTGGGGCGTCGGCTACCTGGCCGAGGCGGTGGTGCGCGTGGTGCTCGCCTACGTCCTGCCCACCGACACCATGGCCACCGTCAGCCCGATCATGATCTACGGCGTCCTGGGCGCGCTGGTGCTGTGGACCATCACCTACAGCAAGCGGGCCCGCGCGAAGGGCGAGGCCCGCGCCGCCGCGGCGGCCGCCGCTGCCGCCGACGCCCCCAGGGCGGGCGAGGCCGCCCAGGCCTAAGGCCTGGGCGTCCGGAAGACGCCGGTGGCCCGGTACGCGTGACGCGTACCGGGCCACCGGTCTTTCCGCGTCGTCCCGGCCGTGGCCGGGACGACGCGCACGGGTCAGCAGCCGAGCAGGCGGCCGCCCAGGTAGGACTGGATCTGGTCCAGGGAGACGCGCTCCTGCTTCATGGTGTCGCGCTCGCGCACGGTCACCGCGTTGTCGTCCAGGGTGTCGAAGTCGACGGTGACGCAGAACGGCGTACCGATCTCGTCCTGGCGGCGGTAGCGGCGGCCGATGGCGCCCGCGTCGTCGAACTCGATGTTCCAGTTCTTGCGCAGGTCGGCGGCCAGGCCCTTGGCCTTCGGCGACAGCTGCGGGTTGCGGGACAGCGGCAGCACGGCGACCTTGACGGGGGCGAGGCGGTGGTCGAGGCGCATCACGACGCGCTTCTCCATGACGCCCTTGGCGTTCGGGGCCTCGTCCTCGACGTAGGCGTCGAGCATGAAGGCGAGCATGGCGCGGTTGACACCGGCCGCGGGCTCGATGACGTACGGCACGTACCGCTCGCCGGCCTCCTGGTCGAAGTACGACAGGTCCTGGCCGGAGGCCTCGGAGTGGGCCTTCAGGTCGAAGTCGGTGCGGTTGGCCACGCCCTCGAGCTCGGAGAACTCGGAGCCGCCGAAGTTGAAGCGGTACTCGATGTCGGCGGTGCGCTTCGAGTAGTGGGAGAGCTTCTCCTTCGGGTGGTCGTACCAGCGGATGTTCTCCTCGCGGATGCCGAGGTCGCGGTACCAGTTCCAGCGCTCGGCCATCCAGTACTCGTGCCACTGCTCGTCCTCGCCCGGCTTGACGAAGAACTCCATCTCCATCTGCTCGAACTCACGGGTCCGGAAGATGAAGTTGCCCGGCGTGATCTCGTTGCGGAAGGACTTGCCCATCTGCGCGATGCCGAACGGCGGCTTCTTGCGCGAGGTCTGCTGGACCTGGGCGAAGTTGGTGAAGATGCCCTGCGCGGTCTCGGGGCGCAGGTACGCCTTGGAGCCGGTGTCCTGGGTCGGGCCGAGGTGGGTCTCCAGCATGCCGGAGAACTGCTTGGGCTCGGTGAACTGGCCCTTCACGCCGCAGTTCGGGCAGTTGATGTCGGCCAGGCCGTTCTCGGGCAGGCGGCCGTGCTTGGCCTCGTAGGCCTCCTCCAGGTGGTCGGCGCGGTGCCGCTTGTGGCAGGAGGTGCACTCGGTGAGCGGGTCCGAGAAGGTCGCGACGTGGCCGGAGGCCACCCAGACCTCGGGGGCGAGGATCACGGAGGAGTCGAGACCCACGACGTCCTCGCGGGAGGTGACCATCGCGCGCCACCACTGGCGCTTGATGTTCTCCTTGAGCTCGACACCCAGCGGCCCGTAGTCCCAGGCGGCCCGCTGACCGCCGTAGATCTCGCTGCACGGGTAGACGAAGCCACGGCGCTTGCTGAGGCTGACGATGGTGTCGATCTTGTCGGCGGCCACGATGCTCTCTTCATTACGAGGACGAACGCGAATGCTTCAGGTTACCGGCGCGCGGGGGGCCCCTTCCAAATCGGTTCCGTTTCTCTCGCGGGCGCACGCGTACGCGCACCCCCGCGCGTACCGGAGGGCCTCGCCCTCGCGCCCCGATCCGACCCTCGCAGGCTTTTGACAATCGTTTCCATCTTTGATGAAAATGACTGTCATGAACGTACGACGCCTCATATCCGCCACCGCCCTCGCCGGAGCCGTCGCCCTGGGCGCCACGGCCCTCACCGCCTGCGCCGCGCTGACGGGCGAGGCGGACGGCAAGGGCGGGAAGGACGGCAAGCTCGCCGTCACGGCGTCGTTCTACCCGATGCAGTTCCTCGCGCAGCAGATAGGCCGGGACCACGTCACGGTCGACACCCTCACCAAGCCCGGTGTCGAGCCGCACGACCTGGAGATCACCGCCCGCCAGACCGCCCGGCTCGAGGAGTCGGACGTCGTCCTCTACCTCAAGGGCCTCCAGCCGGCCGTGGACAAGGCCGTCGACCAGGCGCAGGCCGGCACGAAGGTCGACGCCGGCACCCTCACCGAGCTCGAGGTCCACGACCTCGCGGGCGAGGCGGACCACGACCACGGCGCCGAGGGCGACCACCACCACGAGGGCGAGGCCGGCCGGGACCCGCACGTCTGGCTCGACCCGGTCAAGTACGCCGAGATCGCCCGCGGCGTCGGCAAGGCGTTCGGGAAGGCCGACCCGGCGCACGCCCCCGACTACGAGAAGAACACCGCCGAGCTGGTCGGCAAGCTCACGGCCCTGGACACCGAGTTCAAGAACGGCCTGGCGGACACCGCGACCAGGACCTTCATCACCACCCACGCCGCCTTCGGCTACCTCGCCGAGCGCTACGGCCTCGACCAGGAGGGCATCGCCGGGGTCGACCCCGAGTCCGAGCCCAGCCCGGCCCGCATGAACGCGCTCCAGACGCTCGCGCGCAAGGAGAAGGTCTCCACCGTCTTCTTCGAGACGCTGGCCAGCCCCAAGCTGGCCGACACCCTCGCCCGGGACCTCGGCCTCAGGACGGACGTGCTCGACCCCCTGGAGGGGATCACCGAGAAGTCCCAGGGCGAGGACTACTTCGCCGTCATGCGCGCGAACCTGAAGAACCTCGAGAAGGCGCTCGGCACCAAGTGAGCCGCGCCGGCCAACCGCCCACCCCTGCCACGACGGAGGCGCACGCCATGCACCCGACGGCATCCACCGGGCCCGCGGAAGCGGACCGGCCCGTCATATCCCTGCGCGGGGCCACCGCCTCGCTCGGCGCACGCCCCGTGCTGCGGGGGATCGACCTGACCGTGCAGCGCGGCGAGGTCGTCGCGCTGCTCGGCGCGAACGGCTCCGGCAAGTCCACCGCCGTCCGCTCCGTCGTCGGCCAGGTCCCGCTCACCAGCGGCGAGATCACCCTCTTCGGCACCCCGCAGAAGCGGTTCCGCGACTGGGCCCGGATCGGCTACGTCCCCCAGCGGACCACCGCCGCGAGCGGCGTGCCCGCCACCGTCCGCGAGGTCGTCTCCGCCGGCCGGCTCGCCCGGACCCGGCTCGGCCTGCTGCGCAAGGCCGACCGTGCCGCCGTGGACCGCGCCCTGGGCCTGGTCGACATGCTGCCGTACGCCGACGCCTCCGTGAACGCCCTCTCCGGCGGCCAGCACCAGCGGGTGCTCATCGCCCGGGCGCTGGCCGTCGAACCCGAGCTGCTGATCATGGACGAGCCGATGGCGGGCGTCGACCTCGCCAACCAGGAGGTGCTGGCCGCCGCCCTGCGCACCCAGGTCGCCGCCGGCGCCACCGTCCTGCTCGTCCTGCACGAGCTGGGCCCGCTGGAGCCCCTCATCGACCGCGCGGTCGTCCTGCGCGACGGGTGCGTCGTGCACGACGGACCGCCGCCCGAGGCCGTGGGCCAGCACGCGCTGCCCGGCCACGACCACGTACACCCCCACGCGGCCCACGACGCCGAGCCCCTCCGGACGGGACTGCTGAGCTGATGGAATTCCTGACCCCCGCCTTCATGCAGCGGGCGCTGATCGCCGCCACCCTGGTCGGCATCACCGCGCCCGCCATCGGCACGTACCTCGTGCAGCGCCGCCAGGCCGTCATGGGCGACGGCATCGGGCACGTCGCGATGACCGGCGTCGCCCTCGGTTTCCTGTTCCAGACCAGCCCGGTGTGGATGGCCACCCTCGTCGCCGTCGTCGGTGCCGTCGGCATGGAACTGATCCGCTCCCGCGGCAAGACCAGCGGCGACATCGCGCTCGCCGTCCTCTTCTACGGCGGCATGGCCGGCGGCGTCATGATCGTCAACCTGGCGCCCGGCGGCTCCACGGCCAACCTGATCAGCTACATGTTCGGCTCGATCACCACCGTCGCGCCCGAGGACGTCATCGCCGTCGCGGTCCTCGCCGTGGCCGTCGTCGCGGTGACCCTGGGCCTGCGCCGGCAGCTGTTCGCCGTCTGCCAGGACGAGGAGTTCGCCCGCGTCACCGGCCTTCCGGTGCGCGCCCTGAACCTGCTGCTCGCCGTCACCGCCGCCGTCACCGTCACCGTCGCGATGCGCATCGTCGGCCTGCTGCTCGTCAGCGCCATGATGGTGATCCCGGTGGCCGCCGCCCAGCGCGTGACCAAGGGCTTCACCGCCACCCTCCTGACGGCCGTCGCGATCGGCACCGCCGTCTCGCTCACCGGCACCGTCACCACGTACTACGTCGACGCTCCCTCCGGCGGCGCGATCGTGCTGCTCGCCATCGGCGTCTTCCTCGCCATGTCGCTGCTCTCCGCACCGCTGGCCAGGCGGCGCGCCGCGGCCGCGCGGGCCGCCGAAGAGGTCTGCACGAGCGACGATGTAAGGGTGTGAGGCGGCCCCCGCCTGGCACAATGACCCGAGGCCCGAGGCCCGTCTTCTGGATCGGGCCCGAGACGAGGAGGAACCGGTGGCGACTGCGCCTGGCGAGACGAACACGGCGCCAGTACGAGGACGATCCACCCGGCAGCGCGCCGCGGTCGCGGCCGCGCTGGACGAGGTCGACGAGTTCCGCAGCGCGCAGGAGCTGCACGACATGCTCAAGCACCGCGGCGCGTCCGTGGGCCTGACCACCGTCTACCGCACCCTCCAGTCCCTCGCGGACGCCGGCGAGGTCGACGTGCTGCGCACCCGCGACGGCGAGGCGGTCTACCGGCGGTGCTCGTCGGGCGAGCACCACCACCACCTGGTCTGCCGTACGTGCGGCAAGGCGGTCGAGGTGGAGGGCCCGGCCGTCGAGAAGTGGGCGGAGGCCGTCGCGGCCGAGCACGGCTTCGTGAACGTCGCCCACACCGTGGAGATCTTCGGCACCTGCGCGGACTGCGCGGCCGCCTAGGCCACGCCTGGGCCGTCTCTTCCGGACACCCCTGGAGGGGCCCCGCCGGAGGTTCCGGTCCGGAAGAGCCCGCCTCCCCGCCCGTGCCGGTCACGGACGGGGAGCACGCGGCCGGCCTCAGGAGGACGCGGGGCCGCCCTGCGGCGGGACCTCGTTCGGGAGGGCGCCGCCGAAGCGGCGGTCGCGCTGGGCGTACTCCAGGCACGCCCGCCACAGGTCGCGCCGGTCGAAGTCCGGCCACAGCACGTCCTGGAAGACCATCTCGGCGTAGGCGCTCTGCCAGATCAGGTAGTTCGAGGTGCGCTGCTCGCCGCTGGGGCGCAGGAACAGGTCCACGTCCGGCATGTCGGGGTAGTACAGGTACTTCGCGAAGGTCTTCTCGGTGACCTTCGCCGGGTCGAGCCGCCCGGCCGCGACGTCGGCGGCCAGCGCCTGCGCCGCGTCCGTGATCTCGGCGCGACCGCCGTAGTTCATGCAGAAGTACAGCGTCAGCTTGTCGTTGTCCTTGGTCTGCTCCTGCGCGATCTGGAGCTCCTTGGCCACCGACTTCCACAGCTTGGGCATCCGGCCCACCCAGCGCACGCGGATGCCGAGCGCGTCGAGCTGGTCGCGGGTCTTGCGGATGAAGTCGCGGTTGAAGTTCATCAGGAAGCGCACCTCGTCGGGGGAGCGCTTCCAGTTCTCGGTGGAGAAGGCGTACAGCGAGATGCTCTTCACGCCCATCTCGATCGCGCCCTGGAGGACGTCGAGCACGCGCTCGGCGCCGACCTTGTGGCCCTCGGTGCGCGGCAGGCCGCGGTCCTTGGCCCAGCGGCCGTTGCCGTCCATGACGATCGCGACGTGCGTGGGGACGAGCTCGCCGGGGATCTTCGGCGGCCTGGCTCCGGACGGGTGCGGCTCGGGGGTCGCGTACGTGCGGCGGGAGCGTCCCAGGAATCCGCGTACTGCCATGGCGCTCAAGTCTCCGATCTCGGTCACTTCTCTACGTAACGCAAGGAGCGCAGCCCGCGCTCCAGATGCCAGTGCAGATAAGCGGAGACGAGTCCGCTCCCCTCGCGCACGTACCGCGGCTCGGCCGCGTCGGCCGTCGCCCAGTCCCCCGTCAGCAGGGCGCTGAGCAGCCCGATGGCTTCAGCAGATGGTACGACGCTTCCGGGGACCCGGCAGTCGCCGCATATGACACCGCCGGCGGCGACGGAGAAGTGGCGGTTGGGACCGTGGATGCCGCACTTCGCGCAGTCCTCGAAGGAGGGGGCGTAGCCGTTGACGGCCAGGGAGCGCAGCAGGAAGGCGTCGAGGATGAGGTGGGGGGCGTGCTCGCCGCGGGCGAGGGTGCGCAGCGCGCCGACGAGCAGCAGGTACTGCTGGACGGCGGGTTCGCCCTCCTGGTCGGTGAAGCGCTCGGCGGTCTCCAGCATCGCGGTGCCGGCGGTGTAGCGGGCGTAGTCGGTGACGATGCCGCCGCCGTACGGGGCGATGATCTCGGTCTGGGTGCACAGCGGGAGGCCGCGGCCGACCAGCTCGCTGCCGCGGGAGAAGAACTGCACGTCGACGTGGGAAAAAGGTTCCAGCCGGGCGCCGAACTTGGACTTGGTCCGGCGGACACCGCGGGCGACGGCCCGGACGCGGCCGTGGCCGCGGGTCAGGATCGTGATGATCCGGTCCGCCTCGCCCAGCTTCTGGGTGCGCAGCACGATGCCGTCGTCGCGGAACAGGCTCATGCGCCCATTCTCCCGTACGGGTCGGACACTCCTGCGCCTTCCCGGTCCGCCGCAGGGGAAGCCCCACCTCTCGAAGCCCCGCGGGCCGTCCCGTGGTGTGTGGGGAAGCCTCTTGAGGCGTCATGGCAGGCTGGTCCGGAGGCAGGCCCGGGCCTGGGGTGGCCGAAGGCCAGGGGCGGAGCCCCCTTGCCCCAGGGGTGGGCCTGCCGCAGGGCCTGCAGGCCATGACGGGTCAAGAGGCGAGGGGACCCACACACCACGGGACGGCCCCACGAAGCGAGCGTGCCCCGCCCCCCCCCACCCCCCACACGGCAGTGACCCCGGCCGGGGGAGCTAGGTCCGGCCGGGGCACCCCTTGGGAGGTTCTAGGCGGTCGGCGCCGCCGCGGGCTCGCCCCCGGTGGGCTCGTCCGCGCCGGACCCACCGGACGCACCGTCCGCGTCCGCGGTGTCGACCGCTCCGGCGGTGGCCGGGGCGGCCGGCTGCTCCGCCGGTGCCGGGATGACTGCCGTGGAGCTCTCGTCCGCCGGGCCGGCGACGGCCGGCACCGTGTGGGCGTCGTCCTTGGCCAGACCGTTGAAGATCAGGTTCAGCACGATCGCGGCCGTGGCACCCATCGTGACACCGCTGTTGAGCAGCGAGGACAGGTCGGAGTTCATGTGCTTGGTGAAGAACACCGGGACCGTGGCCGGAAGCAGTGCGAAGGCCAGGGAGACGCCCACGACCAGCGCGTTCTTCTCCTCCTTGAGGTCGACCTTGGCCAGCGTCTGGATACCGGCCAGGGCCACCATCGCGAACATCACGGTCGCGGCGCCGCCGAGGACGGCGTGCGGCACGGAGGCGACGATCGCGGCGGCCTTGGGCAGCAGCCCGAGCAGGATCATGAAGGCGCCCGCGGCGACCACCACGAACCGGCTCTTGACCTTGGTCATCCGCACCAGGCCGACGTTCTCGGCGAAGGCCACGTACGGGAAGGAGTTGAGGATGCCGCCGAGGGCGGTGGCGGCGCCGTCGGCCCGCAGGGCACGGGCCACCGTCTCGCTGTCGACCTCCTTGCCGACGATGTCGCCGACCGCGTACGTGTCACCGGTGGTCTCGACCATGGTGATCAGCATGACGATCAGCATCAGCACGATCGGGAACCACTCGAACTTCGGCGCCCCGTAGTGGAACGGCGTCGTGATGCCCACCCAGTCGGCCTGGCCGACGTCGCCGAACTTGGCGTCGCCGAGCAGGAAGGCGACGAGGGTGCCGCCGACCAGACCGAGCAGGATCGCGATGCTGGACAGGAACGGCCGGCCGACCTTCATCAGGACCAGGATGAAGAGCATCGTGCCGCCGGCGTAGGCGAAGTTCTTCGGGTCGCCGAAGTCGGGGCTGCCGAGGCCGCCCGCGGCGTCGTTGAGGCCGACCGGGATGAGCACGATGCCCAGCACCGTGATGACCGAGCCGGTGACGACCGGCGGGAACAGCCGCATGACCGTCCGGAAGGCCTTGGCCGGCAGCCAGGCGAACGCGAAGGTCGCGATGCCCGCCGTGATGACGGCCCCGTAGATGACCAGCAGGGCGGCGGTCCCGCCGCCGGCCCCGAGGCCGATCGCGATCATCGGGGAGACCGCGGTGAAGGTGACGCCTTGGATGAGCGGCAGCCGCGCCCCGATCCGGCCCATGCCCCAGGCCTGGATGATGGAGGCGATACCGCAGGTGAACAGGTCTGCGTTGATGAGGTAGACCAGCTGTTCCGTGCTGAGTTTCAGAGCCCCGCCGACGATGATCGGGACGATCACCGCTCCTGCGTAGAACGCGAGTACGTGCTGGAAGCCGTAGAGCGCGAGCTTGGGAAGGGGGAGCACCTCGTCGACCGGGTGCGTGCTCTGCTCTCCAGTGGCGGAAAGCCGGGCGGCGACACGTGCCATCTCTGCCTTGCCCTTCGAAGGTAGGTAAATGAGAGGAAGATCTGGTTATCCCTGTTCCGGCGGCTCTGACGGGCAGGGTTGTCAGTGCGATCACGTGGAATCGAAAGCCCGCTGTGTTACCAGCGGCGTCTCGTCGTGTGTCCGGAATCAAACGCCTGTGAGGGGCGCCACGGACATCGTCGACTTCTACGAATCAGGGCCTCCAGGAAGGTGCCGGTTCGTCGGTTCGACCAATGGCGCCCGCAGGCGTGGGCGACTATGGCGCCGCGCGCTTCCGGAATCCACTTTCCGATGCGCGGAAGTGAAGAGACGCCTCCCATCAGGGCCCTGACCAGCCAAGGGCGACTTCCCGCCAGGCAAAGTCGAACGTGCCGTGAATGCCTCGTGAAGCTCCAGGCCAGAGCGCCCCGGTGTACCGCCGGCACAGTGGTTCAGGCCAATTTCAGGCACCCACAAGGGGCCGCGACGCGAAATCGTTACACACCGCAGCTGAGTCAACACGCGTAGATTTTCCACCAGGCGGAAAGGCGACGGCCCCGGACCCGATCGGGGTCCGGGGCCCGGGATCCCGCGGGGGGTCAGGAGGGCGTACGCGCCGCCGTCAGCAGCCGCGTGACGTCGGCGGCGGCCAGCCGCAGTGCGCCGCCGACCGTGGTCAGCACGTCCCGCTCGGCGGGCGTGTACGGGCCGTCCGCGAGCGCGATCCGGGCGCCCTGCAGCAGGACCGCCTCGCGTCCGGCCGGCGCCAGGTGGGGCCCCAGCGGCTCCAGCGCCTCGTGCAGCTCGATGGAGAGGGCCGCACCGATCATGTCCGCCGACAGCCGGCCCGTATCGGCGGCCAGGCCCTCGACCAGCCCCTCGAGCTGGTCCCCGCTGCAGTCCTCGAACCCGGCCGCACGGACCGCCGCGACGGCCGCCTCCAGGGCCGTACGGGAGCAGGTGCCGCCGGCCGCCAGCACGGCCAGGGCCACGGTGTGCACGGCGTCGCGCAGCATGGCCGACAGCCGGTGGCTGGTCGGGTGGTCGAGCACCTCGGTGCCGAACCGCTCCCCGCAGGCCGCGCACTCGGCCACCGGCCCGGCGGAGCCGCGGGGCAGCAGCGGCAGCCCGAACACGGTGAGCCGGCGGCGGCCCGTACGGCGCCGGTAGTTGCGGTCCCCGCCGCAGCCGGGGCAGAAGAACTCGCCGTCCCCGACGGTGCTCCAGGCGGTACGGACGCCCCACAGTGTGATCTTCCGGCCGGTCCCAGCCCGCTCAGGCAACGTCCCACCTCCGTAACCACCCCGCAACGTCGCGGCGTTGGCGTGATGTTAGCCACACCCACCGGAGGACGGCAGTCCTGCGACGAGACATCTCCCCCGCCCGTGCGGGAGTTGGCCGAGAGTTGACCGGGATGCGCGCGGACCCCGTTCCCCGACGGGGGAACGGGGTCCGCGCGCACGGGCCGGTGCGGCCCGC
This sequence comes from Streptomyces sp. NPDC093225, assembly GCF_044753805.1. Lineage (NCBI taxonomy): Bacteria > Bacillati > Actinomycetota > Actinomycetes > Kitasatosporales > Streptomycetaceae > Streptomyces > Streptomyces sp. NPDC093225. The sequence goes on along the minus strand of NZ_JBIVNX010000067.1, from coordinate 6,318 downwards.
CGGGCGATCAGCGACCGGCGCGGTTGACGGCGGAGATGACCGCCTTCAGCGAGGCGCGCGTGGTGTTGGCGTCGATGCCGATGCCCCACAGGACCCGGCCGTCGATGGCGCACTCGATGTACGAGGCGGCCTGCGCGGAGGCGCCCTCGCTCATCGTGTGCTCCTGGTAGTCCAGCAGGCGGGCGTCCACGCCGATGCCGGCCAGCGCGTCGAAGAAGGCCGAGATCGGACCGTTGCCGGAACCGGTCAGGGTGGCGGGTACGCCGTCCACGGCCGCCTCGACGGTCAGGGTGTCCGTGCCGTCCGTGTCCGTCGTGCTCTGGCCCGAGCGCAGCTGGATGCGGCCCCACGGGTTCTCCGGGTTCGGCAGGTACTCGTCCTGGAAGACGGACCAGATCTGCTTGGGCGTGACCTCGCCGCCCTCGGCGTCGGTCTTGGCCTGGATGATCCGCGAGAACTCGATCTGCATGCGGCGCGGCAGGTCCAGCTTGTGGTCGTTCTTCAGGACGTAGGCGATGCCGCCCTTGCCGGACTGCGAGTTGACGCGGATCACGGCCTCGTAGGAGCGGCCCACGTCCTTGGGGTCGATCGGCAGGTACGGTACGGCCCACTCGATGTCGTCGACGGTCTTGCCCCGGGCGGCCGCGTCGGCCTCCATGGCGTCGAAGCCCTTCTTGATGGCGTCCTGGTGGGAGCCGGAGAAGGCGGTGTAGACCAGGTCGCCCGCGTAGGGGTGGCGCGGGTGGACCTCCATCTGGTTGCAGTACTCGGAGGTGCGGCGGATCTCGTCGATCTGCGAGAAGTCGATCTGCGGGTCGACGCCCTGCGAGAACAGGTTCATGCCCAGGGTGACCAGGTCGACGTTGCCGGTGCGCTCGCCCTGGCCGAACAGGCAGCCCTCGACGCGGTCGGCGCCGGCCATCAGCGCCAGCTCGGCGGCGGCGACGGCGGTGCCGCGGTCGTTGTGCGGGTGCACGGACAGGCAGACGTGCTCGCGACGGGTCAGGTTGCGGGACATCCACTCGAAGCGGTCCGCGTGGGTGGAGGGCGTCGAGCGCTCCACGGTGGCGGGCAGGTTCAGGATGATCTCGCGGCCGGGGCCGGGCTGCCACACGTCGCAGACGGCCTCGCAGACCTCCAGGGCGAAGTCCAGCTCGGTGTCGGTGAAGATCTCGGGGCTGTACTGGTAGCCGAAGACCGTCTCGTCGCCCAGGATCTTCTCGGCGTACTCCATCACCAGGCGGGTGCCGTCGACGGCGATCTGCTTGATGTCGTCCTTGGAGCCGCGGAAGACGACCCGGCGGAAGGTCGGCGCGGTGGCGTTGTACATGTGCACGGTGCCCCGCTTGACGCCGCGCAGGGACTCCACCGTGCGCTCGATCAGGTCCTCGCGGGCCTGGGTCAGCACGGAGATCGTGACGTCGTCCGGGATCGCGCCCTCTTCGATGATCGAGCGTACGAAGGCGAAGTCGGTGTCGCTGGCCGACGGGAAGCCGACCTCGATCTCCTTGTAGCCCATGCGCACCAGCAGGTCGAACATCTCGCGCTTGCGGGCGGGGCTCATCGGGTCGATCAGGGCCTGGTTGCCGTCCCGCAGGTCGGTGGACAGCCAGCGCGGGGCCTTGGTGACGCGCTGGTTCGGCCACGTCCGGTCGGCGATGTCCACCTGCTCGTACACGCCGTACTTGTGGACCGGCATGCCGGAGGGCTTCTGGGTGTGCGTCGCGGTGGTGATCGGCGTGGGTCGACCGGCGAAAGCGTGCTGCGTCATGGCGTAGGGCTCCTCGTGTGTCCGCGAAGGGTTCGCTGGTACGGCCGACGGGTCGTAAATCCGCAACACCAGACTCCGCGGGGAGGGGGTCGGCCTACGACTACAGGCCCTCGCCGCGGCAGCTAAGGAGGAGCAGCCCGAAACGCATGATGTGCCGCAGCCTAGCCGAGCCGCGCCGTGGGCGGGACGGTCGTTCCAGTATGCGGGACCCCACGCCCGAGATGTCCGAAATGTGACTTACGCCGCTGCCTGCTCAGGAAGGTCCGGATGTTCCGTCAACGTCATGGCGCGCGTTTGGGACAGTCGAATGAATCATGGTCGCAGGTAGTGACACCGTCGTGACCCACTGCCACATTGCTGTCGCATGGATGCCAAGGACGCCCGTCACGCCCGCCAGTCCACCCACCCCGTCTTCTGCACGATCGTGCCGCCCCACCTGCTCGACAAGCTGGCGCGGTCCGAGAACCCCGCGGTCGCCGCGCCCGCCAAGCGGACCCTGATCGCGGACGCCTCCCTGCGCACCGAGCGGCGGCTGAACACCGTCATCGGGCTGCCGACCTTCGGCGGGGCCCCGGCGACGCCCCGGCGCACCCTCCACGACGCCGAGCACGGCACCGCGCTGCCCGGCACGGTGGTGCGCCGCGAGGGCGAAGAGCCCGGCCGGGACGCGACGGTCAACCGCGCGTACGCGGGCCTGGGCGCGACCTTCGAGCTGTACCTGGGCGTCTACGCCCGCAACTCCATCGACGGCGAGGGCCTGCCGCTCGTCGCGACGGTCCACTACGACGAGAACTACGGCAACGCCTTCTGGAACGGCGAGCAGATGGTGTTCGGAGACGGGGACGGGGAGATCTTCCTCGACTTCACCATCCCCGTGGACGTCATCGGGCACGAGCTGACCCACGGCGTCACCCAGTACACGGCCAATCTGGAGTACTTCGGCCAGTCCGGCGCGCTCAACGAGTCGATGTCCGACGTCTTCGGCTCGCTGATCAAGCAGTACGCCCTCGGCCAGACCGCCGACCAGGCCGACTGGCTGATCGGCCAGGGCCTGTTCGCCCCCGACGTGCAGGGCGAGGCGCTGCGCTCGATGAAGGCCCCCGGCACGGCGTACGACGACGACGTCCTCGGCAAGGACCCGCAGCCCGCGAGCATGGACGACTACGTCCGCACCGGGCGCGACAACGGCGGGGTGCACATCAACTCCGGCATCCCGAACCACGCCTTCTACCTCGCGGCCACGGCCCTCGGCGGCCACGCCTGGGAGCGGGCCGGGCAGATCTGGTACGACACGCTCACCGGCGGGCGGCTGGAGTCGCACGCGACCTTCGCGGACTTCGCCCGGCTGTCCGTGGCCGCGGCGGTGGAGCGCTACGGCGCGGGCGGCGAGGAGCAGGAGGCGCTGGTCAAGGCCTGGGCCCAGGTGGGTGTGCCGACGGCCGAGGAGCGGTAGAACAGGTCCCATGCGGATCGAAGTACGGCGGACCGGCGGGTTCGCGGGGATCGAGCGCCGGGCCGAGGTGGACACCGAGGGCCGGCCGGACGCGGCGGAGTGGGCGGCGCTGGCGGAGCGGGCGCTCGCCGGCGCCCCCGGCGGCCCGGGGGGCACCTCGGGTGCGGTGGGGGTGCCGGACGGGTTCTCGTACCGGATCACGGTGGACGGGCGGACCGTGCACTGCGCCGACCCGCACCTGACCGACGCCCAGCGCCAGCTCGTCTCCCGGGTCCTCAAAGAGGGGGCGTGACGGGGCCGGCGCAGGGGGCGCGACCGGCGTAAAGGGCGTGCCCGAGCAGGGCTTCTTTGTTTTCATGGCGCCGTGACGACCCTTGATGACCTTGAGAGGTACTACGACACCGTCCCCCGCGTGGGCGGTGCCCGGGCCGAGGACTTCGGCCCCCTGACGCTGTTCGTGCAGGAGGACCCGACGGGCTGGCAGTACTACGCCCGGCCCACCCTGGGCGGGACGGCGCCGGCGACCCCGGCCGACGTGGAGCGGGTACTGGAGCGCCAGCGCGAGCTGAAGGTGCCGCAGGCCCTCGAGTGGGTGGCCGAGACCACCCCGGGCCTGCGGGCGGCCGTGGAGGCGGCCGGCGTACCGGTGCACTCCCATCCGCTGATGGTGCTGGACCCCGCGGCCGCGCCGGCGCCGCCGCACCCGGACGTCCGGCTCGTCGGCCCGCAGGACCCGCTGCTGCTGGCCGCGGTGACGGTGCCGATGCTGGCCTTCGCGTCGCCGGGCACGGCGACGGGCGAGACGGGCCTGCCCGAGCTGGCCCGGCAGATGGCCGACCCGGGCAGCGAGGTGCGGCGGGCGTACGTGGCGCGGAAGCTCGCGGACGGGCGGACCGGGCTGGCGGCGGCCGTGCGGGACGGCACGGTGCTCTGCTCGGGGCAGTACAACCCGGCCGGCGACGTGGCCGAGGTGGTCGGCGTGGGCACGCTGCCCGCGGCACGCCGCCAGGGCCTGGCGCTCGGGGTGACCGCGGCGCTGGTGGTCGCGGCGCGTACGGCCGGCGCACGGCACGTGTTCCTGTCGGCGGGCGACGAGGACGTGGCGCGCATCTACACGAAGGCGGGCTTCCGGCGCGCGGGCACCGCGCTGATCGCCGAGCTGGACTAGCGGGCGGAGTGCGGCGCGACGGCGTGCACGGACCAAAAACGCCGCGGGCCGCGTACGGATCCCCCGTACGCGGCCCGCGGCGTCGCGCCGTGCGGTGCTGCGACCGTCAGCGGCGGACGGGGGTGCGTAGCCGGGCCGGCATGTGGCGCAGGAGCCACTTGTTGGCGGGCTCCTCGACGTACCGGTGCAGGGCCCAGGCCAGACCGGTGGCGACGAGGCCGAGGCCGAGGAGGCCGAACAGGGTGCTGTTGTCGTCCGCGAGCCGGCCGTACTCGTAGGTGGCCCAGCGGCTGACGCTGTGGTGGATCAGGTAGAAGCAGTACGACCAGATGCCGAGGTTGATCAGTACCGGGCTGTTCATCAGGCCGCGGCGGCCGGCGATCTCGCGCTGGACGAAGGCCAGCATGATCAGGGCGGCGAGGATCGCGATGCTCGGGCGGACCGTGCACTCCAGCTGCTTGTCCCAGTACTCCGGCAGCCGGTGGCGGGCCTGGTAGTAGGCGAAGACGTACGCGCCCAGGGCCAGGACGGGCACGGCCGGGTGCAGGGGCAGCCGCCAGCCGCGCTTGACGGCCAGCGCGAGGGTGATGCCGAGCAGGAACTCGGGCATGTAGACGATCGGATGGCGCATGACCCAGGAGGCCGTGCGGTCGCTGAGGTACGCGAAGGCGTAGTGGTTGACGGCGACCATGCCGAGCAGTCCGGCCGCGGTGAGCACGACGAGGCGGCGCGTGCTCAGCCGGACCAGGGCCCGGGCGGCGAAGGGGAACAGGGCGTAGAAGAGCATCTCGACGCAGAGCGTCCAGGTGACCGGGTTGCCGGGCAGCGTGGGGTACGCGTCGGGGAACCAGTTCTGCACGAGGAAGATCGAGGAGACGATGCTGCCCCAGTCGCGGTGCTCGTGCGCCAGTACGTAGAAGACGTAGTAGGCGGGGAGGGCGGCGACGAGGGTGGCCGGCCAGATCCGGGCCATCCGGCGCCAGTAGAAGGCGCCGGCGCTCTGCTCGGGCTTGTGGACCCAGGTGAGCAGGAAGCCGGAGAGGACGAAGAAGAAGGTGACGCCGTGCACGCCGATCTGCGAGTACGGGAAGAGCAGGGGCGCCCTTCCATAACCCGTCTTGTGCCCCAATCCGGTGAAATGGTGCGTGAAGACGGCGAATGCGGCGAAGAACCTGAGGCTGGTCAGTGAATCGAGGCGGGTGGGCAATGCGCCGAGGGCGGGAAAACGGTCCCGCGAGGTGGATATCGGTGCCTGCACAGCCGTCGATGGCGTCGACGCCGTCGATGTCATGGTGGGGTCTGCCTCATCTTCATCGGCTTTGTCAGCGGGAAGAACGGTCCATCCGCGGAACAGGGCGAACTCCGCGGTGTTCGGCAGACGAAAAGGTTCCGTTCATCCTAAGGGGCGGCCTCGGGCGCGCCGAGGCCGCCGGAGACGTCCCCCCGTGTGATGAATCTCCCGCGAATCGACTGGCGTTGGCGCCAGTCGATCTGGTATAGGAGCCCGCTTGCGGGTGGGTGCGCGGTCGGTGCGACCTCGCGGTCCGCCGAGGCCGGGGGTCGGCGGCGCGTCCCGCCGGGGTCGCTGGGGTATCGTGCCAGACCGGTTGACGGGGTCGACCGCCGTTTCAGAACCTGGTTTCACCGTGCAGAAAGAGCCGATCGAACGATGACGTATTCGCTGGCGCATGGAATGGGTCACGGAGGTGCTTTCCGCACCTCGCCGACCGTTTCCATTCCGGTGGTTCCCGACACCTCTGAGGGGCGAATATGAGCCTCGGGAACACCCTGACCACGAATTCAGCCGAGACGGATGCGGCGCAGCCGAACCTCTCCGTGGTCGTCATCGTCTACAACGACGCAGAGCGTCTTCCGACGGCGGTCCAGTCCGTTCTGGACCAGACCCTGCACGGGGTCGAGGTCGTC
>NZ_JBIVNX010000066.1:0-36759 GCF_044753805.1 Streptomyces sp. NPDC093225 | reverse complement strand
TGCAGGCCCTGCGGCAGGCCCACCCCGGAGGCAAGGGGCTTCGCCCTGGCCTTCGGCCACCTCCGGCCCGGGCCTGCCTCCGGACCAGCCTGCCACCCCTGTCAAGCGCCTCCCCCACACACCACGGGACGCTCTCGCTTCGATGGCGTGGCGGAGGGAGGGGGACGGGGTCGGTTCCTGGTTTCGGACGGAACGACGGGATCGCAGAGGTCAGCGTTGGGGTCGGGCGTCGGGCTTCCAGCCCCAGGCGGTGAGCATGCCGGCCGACAGGGCGGCGCACGCGGCGGAGTCCAGGTAGCGGACGGCCTCGTCGAGGGTCGCGTCGTCGACCGCACCCGTCGCGAGCATGGCCGCTCGGCTGCGTTCCCATGTTTCGGCCCAGAAGCGGCTGATGGGACTGCCGGGCTGCAGGGGCGGCACGTGGATCTCGGCGGCGACGCGCTCGAGTCCGGCCCCGTGCAGCAGGTGCGGGTACGCCGGCACGACGGAGACGTCGGTGCCGATGGTGGCCCGCAGCCCCTGCCACATCGCACGCATCGCCACGGTGTACGGGGTGTCGGGCGTGCGGTCGCTCGTCAGGTCGACGGCGTCGCTCAGCACCAGGACTCCGCCGGGCGCGACGAGTTCGGCGAGCGAGGAGACCAGGCGTTCGCGCTCGGCCAGGTGCATCAGGACGAAGCGCGCGTGGACGAGCCGGAAGGTGCCGGGGGCGAAGTCCGGGGCGGTCACGTCGGCCGCCCGTACGTCGAGTCCGGGCCGTGGGGGGAGGAAGCGGACGTCGCGGTCCACCGCGAGTACGCTCGCGACCCCGGCCTCGTCCAGCAGCCGGCGGGCGAGCGTGCCCGTACCGGCGCCCACGTCGAGGCAGGTCCAGCCCGGGCCGACGCCGAGCGCCCGCAGCCTGGCCATGCTGAAGCCGTCGTACGCCAGGGCGCCGGAGTCGATGCGTTCGTCCTCGCCCGCCCGCTCGGGCGGGAAGACGGCCTCGCCGTACCGGCCGCCCTCCGGTGCCCCGCCGTGCGGCACGCCGGTCACGAGCGGGCCGTCCCAGCACCGGACCGGACTGCGGGCGGTGGTGCGTACGACGACGTCATGGCCGGACCTCTTCACGCGCGGGGGAGGTGCGGCGCGTCCCCGTTCCCGGGGCGCCGCACCCCGATCCTCCACCGGAGCCCGCCCGCACCCCGCAGGCACGCCCGCGCCTGGGCCGAACGGCCCAGCCGTGCCTACTCGTCGAAGACGATGTCGTCGACGGGGTGCGTCCAGCGGGTCTTGGTCCCGTCGACCTCGATGACGAGGTCGAGGCCGGTGCTGAAGTGCCCGGCGGACAGCAGCGTGAACTTGTCTGCCTTGCGGTGCAGGAAGTCGAGGAACCCGGTCAGGGACGGGTCCCCGTCGTTCAGCAGCACGTACTCACCGATGCGCCGGTAGAACTTGGGGTAGATGACGTCCTTGCTGACCTCGGGCGGGCCGATCACCTCGGTGCCGCTGAGGGTCTTGTCGTCCTTCCACACGCCGACCGGGGTCGCCGCGGCCTTCGCGGCCGTGGCCCTCATGTCCTCCCGGAGGTCGGGGAACAGGGTGCGGTAGAAGATCGGGTAGACCATGCCCGCGGCGAGCAGGGCGTGGTTGGCGGTCTCGTGCACCCCGTCGGGGGTCAGGAAGACGTGGCCCGTCGCGTCGGCGTCCGGACCGTCGCCCGGGCCCGTGAACGCGATGACGCGGCCGTGCGTGTCCGTGCCCCGGGTCAGGACGTAGCCGCGGCACGCCGGCGGGGTCGTCGGGGCCTTCACGAAGCCGAACGGGGTGCGGTTCACGGGCTCGAACCCCAGGATGCGCAGGAGCGCGGCGGCCGCCTCGCCGGCCGGCACGGTCGGCTGGTGGAGCTCCGGCCCGGCCACGAGGGGCGGCTTGAAGTGGGTCTCGAGGGCGTCGATGCCTTCCAGGCGCAGGTTCGCCCCGCCCGGCCCGTGGATCTCGACGGGCTTCGGGCCGGACAGCGTGGCCCAGACCGAGGGGTCGTCCGGATAGAACCGGACCGTGTCCCCGTCCGGGCGCGTGCCCACGATGCGGAATTCACCTCGGATGCGGAGGTAGGACATGACGGCCTCCTCGGGGACGCCCCTGCTGCCCACTATGCGACCGCTGCCTCCGCGGGGCTACTAAGGGCTTCAACCTCTGCCGCGCGAGAGGTTGAAGCGGACACGGGACCGGCGCCGGAGGGGGATCCGGCGCCGGTCCGGCGCGGCCCGCCCGGGTCCCCGGCTCAGGTGCGGTCGCGGGTCTCGTCGACCACCGGGAGGGCGGTGACGCGGCGGCGGCGCAGGACGCTGCCGTAGACGCCGAGGCCGAGGAGCCCGGCGCCCATCATGATCAGCCCCACCACGTCGAGGTTGACGCTGTCCATATGCCAGTCGCTGGCGAAGGTGAGGATCGCCCCCACCACGATCAGGGCGATGCAACCGCCTATGCCGGCCATGGGTGTTACCTCCTCGTCGGCACTGTCGTCTCTGACGCGCGGCTACCCGGGATGCCCGGCACGAAACGGTGCGGGCGACGAAACCCGTTTGCGGACAGCGGTGTTGGGGGCGGCCGGGACCGGTGGCCGGTGCGTCCATGGGCTCCCCGGGGCGCCCGGGCCCCGTACCCCGGCGGGACGCGCGGCGGGGCGGTTTGACCGCAGGACGACCGGGCACGCGCGGATCCACGCGCTCGCGTCCCCGTTCCCGACACCCAACGAGGAGCCATGAACAGCGTTCTCCGCCTGCTCGTCGTCATCGGCGGCTCCGTCCTGCTCACCGCCGCGCTCGGCTGGCTCGCCGACCTTTTGCTGCGCCGCGCGGACGCCCGGCACCCCGAGACCCCGCTGTGGAACCTGCTGCGCCGCTGCGGACGGTCGGTGCGCCTCCTCCTGCTGGTCGCCCTGCTCCGCGGCGCGTACCGCCAGGTCGAGTGGCGACCGCTCGTGGAACACCGGGTGGCGGTCGGCCGGGTGCTGTCCCTGGTGCTCATCGGCGCGGCGGCCTGGTTCGTCGTCCACATCACCGCCGCGGTGGTCGAGTCGTCCTACGCCCGGTACGCCACCGGCACCCGCGACCCGTCCCGGGTGCGTCGCGTCCGTACGCAGGTGACCCTCGTCATGCGGATCGTCACCGCCGTCGTCGCGGTGGTCGCCGCGGCCGCGATGCTGCTCACCTTCCCCGACTTCCGGGCCGTCGGCACCTCGGTGCTGGCCTCCGCCGGCATCATCGGCATCGTCGCCGGCGTGGCCGCGCAGTCCACGCTCGGCAACCTCTTCGCCGGGTTCCAGATCGCCTTCGGCGACATGGTGCGCATCGGCGACACCGTCGTGGTCGACGGCGAGTGGGGCGTGGTCGAGGAGGTCACGCTCACCCTCCTCGCCGTGCGCACCTGGGACGAGCGGCGCATCACCATGCCGGTCTCCTACTTCACCGGCAAACCCTTCGAGAACTGGTCCCGCGGCGGCGCCCAGATGACCGGCACCGTGTTCCTGCACTGCGACCACAGCGCCCCCGTCCCGCTGATCCGCGAGCGGCTCCGGGAGGTCCTCGACGGCTGCGAGGCGTGGGACGGCCGCGGCTGGGACCTCGCCGTGACCGACACCACCCCCACCACCGTCGTCCTGCGCGCCATCGTCACCGCCAAGGACCCGGACGACCTGTGGACCGCACGCTGCACCGTGCGCGAGCAACTGGTGGCCTGGCTCGCCGAGAAGCACCCGTACGCCCTGCCCCGCGTGGCCACGTCCCCGGCCGCCCCGGCGCCGGGCGACCGGTGACGGCCGGCGGCGCGGGCGGACGCGCGGGTTTCGACGCGCGTGCTCCGGCCAGACGAGGGACGGACGTACGGGGACCGAACCCACGTGAGAGGAGTCGACGGATGACGAACGTGACACGACTGCCGGGCACGGCGGAACACCACTGGACGTGGCAGGAGCGCGCCGCCTGCCGCGATCTCGGCACGGACCGGTTCTTCCACCCCGCGGGCGAGCGCGGCGAGGACCGCGCGGTCCGCGACGAGGCGGCCCGGGAGGTCTGCGCGCTCTGCCCGGTCCAGGCGGAGTGCCTGCGTCACGCCCTGCACGTCCAGGAGCCCTACGGGGTCTGGGGCGGGCTGACGGAGGAGGAGCGCCGCGCCCTCTACGCGCGCGACGCGTGCTGACGGCCGCCGCCCGCCGCCGCCGACGGCCGGCCCGGGGCGGCCGGCCCGAGGTGGCGCGCCGGAACGTCCCCGGGTCAGTCCGCAGCCCGGCCGTCGACGGGGATGCCCAGCCGGTCGGCCACCGCCGCGAGGGCCGTGCCCAGCGGGAGCGCGACCCGGGTGACGGCGTGCCGGTCGCCCCGGGTCGGGTCCCGGTTGACGATCAGGACGGGCGTGCCGGCCCCGGCCGCCTGGCGGACGAACCGCAGCCCGGACATCACCGTGAGCGACGAACCCAGGACCAGCAGCGCGGCCGCCCCGCCGACCAGGTCGCGGCAGTGCTCGACCCGCGGCGGCGGCACGGCTTCGCCGAAGAACACCACGTCCGGTTTGAGGACGCCGCCGCAGCCCGCGCAGGGCACCACGCGGAAGTCCCCGACCTGCTCGTCGGAGAGGTCGGCGTCCCCGTCCGGGTTCAGGGCGGCGGACACCGGCGCGAAGCCGGGGTTGGCCTCCGCCAGGCGCCGGGCCAGTTCGCGGCGCGGGCTGAAGGTGCCGCAGGACAGGCAGACGACCCGGTCCAGGCTGCCGTGGAGCTCCACCACGCCCGCGCTGCCGGCGGCCTGGTGCAGCCCGTCCACGTTCTGGGTGATCACGCCCGCGAGCAGGCCGTGCCGCTCGAACGCCGCCACGGCCCGGTGGCCGGCATTGGGCCGGGCGCGGCCGAACGTCCGCCAGCCGAGGTGGCTGCGCGCCCAGTACCGGCGCCGGTTGCGGGCACTGGCGGTGAAGTCCTGGTACGTCATCGGGGTGTGCCGGCGCAGGCTGCCGCCCTCGCCCCGGTAGTCGGGGATGCCCGACTCCGTGGAGATGCCCGCGCCGCTGAGCACCAGCACGCCGCCGGCCCCCAGCGCACCGGCGACCGGCTCCAGGTCCGTGGTGCCCGGCGGCAGGTCCTCGGGGGGCGTCCAGCTCAGAGTGGGGCGCATGCGCATGCCGCCAGCGTACGGAACCGGCCGGCCGCGGGGACAGGGCCGCCGTGCCCCGGACGGCCCAGGCGCGGCCGCCGCCCGTCGACCGGTGGGCGGGGCCGCGGTCCGGCGGCCGGCACCTGCCCGCCACCCGTCCGGAGGGCCCGCCAGACGGCCGAGCCCGGCCCGCCCCGGCGGCGTCGATTGCCTAGGCTGAAAAGTGGAGCGTCGCGGCGGCGGAAGGTGCCGTCCGGCCGACCGTGCGCCGCGACCGTCACCGGCAGAAGGGGCGTATCCCATGGACACACCGGCGGTGCGACCTCACGCCCGCGGAGGCCCGTGGTGACCGCGGAGGTCGTGCTCCTCTCTCTGGTGATCGCCCTGTCGCCGTTCACCCTCATCCCCGCGCTGTTCATGCAGTTCGCCCCCCGCGCCCGGCAGGTCGGCAGCGCCTTCATGGCGGGCTGGCTGGTCGGGGTCGCCATCCCGGCCTCGCTCACCGTCGCGCTGGCCGAGCTCCTCCACAAGGGGACGACCAGCCCCTCCTGGACCGCCTGGGTGCGCGTCGGACTGGGCGTGCTCCTGATCGGCCTGGGCATCGAGCACTGGCTGGACCGGCACGGCAAGGGACCGCCCCGGTGGATGCGGCTGCTCGCGGACGCCACGCCGGCCAAGGCGGTCCGGCTCGGGCTGGTGCTCTCGCTGGCCAACCCGAAGATCTTCCTCGTCTCCGCGGCGGCCGGCGTCGCGATCGCGGCGGGGGACCCGACCGCCGCCGGCGCCGTGCTGGGCGTGGTGCTGTTCACGGCCTGCGCCGCCTCCACGGTCATCCTTCCCGTGCTGCTCCGCTTCGCGCTCGGGGACCGGGTCGTGGGCCCGCTCGGCCGGACCCGGACCGCCCTGGAGGGCAACGCCGCCGCCGTCATGGCCGTCGCCATCATCGCCATCGGCATCCTCGTGCTGGTGGAGGGCCTCACCAGCATCTGACCGCCGCCCGGGCCGGGTGGCGGTCCCTCGTCTCACGGATGGGTTGGACGCATGACGATGCCCGGACCTGAAGGTCCCCCCGGAAGCGTTCCCGCAGCGGGCGGGCCCGGGATCCCGGTGCCCGAGCCGGCGGCGTGGCTGCGGCGCGGGATCAGCCGCGACGGCGGGCCCCTGCTGGAGGACAGCGAGGTCGTGTGGCTGCAGGTCGGCCCGTACTTCGCCGACAGCCGCGGCTTCGCCGGCGCCACGTCCTACGACGGGTCCCGCGTGCACTTCCACCACCTGACGGGCGAGCCCGGCGAGGACACGGGCGCCCTCCGGTGGGAGGGCCCGAACCTCGTCGAGTGGGGCACCAACACCGACGGCAGCACGTTCCTGGAGGTCTGGACCCCGCTGCCCGCCGCCGACGGGGAGACCGGTTCCTGGAGCGGCACCGGCTACCACGTGGTGCGGGTCGGCCGGCACGTGGTGCACGTCGACTCCGGCGGGGGCACGTACGCACGGCTGTGACCGTCGGAGTGTGACCGCCCCGGCCGCAGCCGGGCTACCGCCGGACCGCGGGCGGCCCGTCAGCGGGGTGTGGCGCGCTCCGGCAGCGGCGTACCGCAGGCACTGCAGAAGCGCGCGTCGGCCTCGATGGCGTGCCGGCGGCAGTTGGTGCACACCAGGTGCACCGCGCACTGGGCGGCGCCCGCCCGCACCGGCGTGCGCCGGCCGATCCGCAGCCCGGTACGGCGCCGGTGCGCCGTCAGGAGCACCAACCCGCCCGGGCCGGCCTCGATGGCACGGGCGTCCCCCCGCGGGACGAGGACCACGGCGCCGGGGGTCAGGTCGCGGGCGGTGCCGGCCACGGTGAGCGTGCCGCCCCCGGCGACCACCAGCACCAGGACGTCCACCTCGGCCTCGGTGTGGGCGGCCACGGTGCCGCCGGCCGGGAAGCGGACCACGTTCGCGTCGAGCTGGCGGGTACGGCGGCGCAGCCGCCACAGGGCGCCGCTCTGGTCCTGGGCGCCGTCCTGTACGAGGCCTGTGAGGGCGACCCCCTCCATCTCCGACTTGGCCAACGCCGCCCGCCCCGCTTCCCGACTCGCATGGTTCCGGCAGGCAATGATTCCCTACGCGGCGCCCTGCCGGTGCATCGGGAGGTCAGCGGGCCGGCCCGCCCGGGGACCCGCGCGGGGCGTACGCCGGCGGCCCCGGAAGCATCGCTTCCGGGGCCGCGGTGTGCGGGGCAGTCCTCAGTCGGTGAGGTACGCCCGCAGGACGGTGACCTCGGACCTGTTGCCCGCGGCGTCGACCACCGTGCCGCGCAGCGACACGTGCCCGCCCGCGGCCGGGCCCTGCACGGTGACCGCGCCGTCCCGGACCGGCAGGGCCTTCCAGGTACGGCCGTCGTCGTACGAGACGGCCACCGCCAGGGACCTCATCCCCCGGCCCGCCGCCGGGCCCTGGACGGTGACCGGGACGCGGAGCGGGTGGCCGCCGTTGACCGTGCCCTCCGCGCGGACGTGCGGAGCGAACCGGACGACCGAGGCCGGGAGCCGCGTCGTGACCCCTGCCCGCGGGGCGGCCGAGCGGAACCACCAGGTGGCGGTCACCTGGGACGAGGTACGGGTGACGGCCGCGGGCTGGGTGGCGGAGGCCACCAGCCGGTAGGAGGCCTCGCGGGACGGCACGGTGAACGGCTTCGCGTCGCGGAGCTGGGCGGACCGGGTGCCGGCGACGACCCCGTTGACGTGGAGCACCGTCGTCCCCTTGGCCAGCGCGTCGCCCCCGTCGTGGCCGGCGCCGTCGGCGAGCAGCGGCAGCGTCCCCCACACCGTGTCGCCCTTCCGGTACAGGCCGAGCCCCGCCGCGGTGTCCGACCGCGGGCCGACGACGGCGCCGCCGAAGCGCTCGGTCAGGGTGCGGCCGCCCGGGTAGGCGCGCACGCCGGCGTACGAGGTCTCCTCCCGGAGGCCCTCCCCGGCCCGGCCGTACTGGGTCGCGGACAGTTCCCAGGTGGCGCCGTCGAGCGCGGACAGGAACATCCGCACCGTGGTCGGCACGTCCCGCCAGGAGGTGAGGGAGCTGCCGGGGGTGCTCCCGGGGAGCCGGCCGACGGCCTGGACGACGCCCTGCTTGCCGGGTGCCGAGGCACCCTGCTCGACGAGGACGGTGGCCAGGTCGGCGGCCTTCAGGTGCCGGGTGTAGCCGGTGGCGGTACGGCGCACCGGGCCGCCGAGCGTGGCGTGGTACTCGTCGTCGCCGTCGGTCCAGTGGGTGTCCCACCGCTGGAACAGGGTGCTGCCCGCAGCCGGTTCGGGCCCCTGGCCGCGCGTGCGCAGGCGGCCGTAGGAGGGCAGCCACCAGCCGAAGGCGTACGTCTCGCCGCCGACCCGCAGTTCGTACCCGGGGGTGACGAACCCCTGCACGGCGGAGGCGGCGGGCACCGTGATGTCCACCGGCCTGGTGGTGCGGGCGTCGACGGTGACCGTGGTGTCGCGGGTGACGTCGAGGCGGGGCTGGGAGATCCAGTCGAGGCCGCCCGCGGGGTCCGCCGGGTCGACCGAGAGGCGCGAGTCGACGACGTAGCGGCCCTTGGGGACGCGCACGGTCTCCGAGCGGGAGTTCTCGTGGTTCTCGAAGAACCTGCCGGTGGCGAGCCCGCCCACGCCCTGGACGGCGCTGTAGTAGGAGGTGGCGTGCTTGCCGTTGCGGCCGACGTGGCGGAGCGTCAGCGCGTACGACTCGACCTCGCGGTCCGCGACCACGGCCGTGCCGACGCTCTGCCCGGCCCCGGTCGCCAGCGCCCGGGCGGTGTAGCGGCCGTTCACGGCCCCGCCGAGCCGGGTGTTCAGGGTGAGGCCGACCGAGGCGGCGCCGCCGGCGGGGACGGTGAGGCGGGGCTCGGCGAAGGCCAGGAAGCCGGCCGGGGCGGGCTTGCCGTCGGGGCCCTCGGCGGTGACGGACAGGTGCAGGGTGACCGGGGCGGTGCCCAGGTTGCGGTAGGTGACCTTGCGGGTCACGGGGGCGTCGTCGCCGTGCGGCCACTGCCCGCCGGACAGGGCCAGCGAGAGGGGCTCGGCGATCACCGACCCGCCGAGCGCCCGGTCGACCGCGATCCGGCCGCCGCCCTGCTGGAAGGCGTGGTAGGGGCCGGGCTTCGCGGAGCCGACGAGGATGCCCTTGAGCTGGGCGCCGGTCCACTTCGGGTGCTTCTGCTGCAGCAGGGCGGCGGCGCCGGCGGCGTGCGGGGTGGCCATGGAGGTGCCGGAGAGCGTGAGGTAGCCGGCCGGCTTCTGGCCGTACCGGCGGGCGAGGACGCTGCCCGGGGCGGCGGCCGCGGTGATGTCCACGCCCGGGGCGGTGGCGTCGGGCTTGACGGCCCCGTCGCCGGCGCGGGGGCCGGTGCCGGAGAAGTCGGCGAGGCGGTCGGCGCCGTCGACGGCGCCCACGGTGAGGGCGGCGTCGGCGCTGCCGGGGGAGTCGACGGAGCCGGGCCCGGACCGCCCGTCGTTGCCGGCGGCGACGGCGAACAGCACGCCCTTGGCGGCGGAGAGCTCGTTCACCGCGGCTTCGACCGGGTCGGTCCCGGGCGAGTCCGGGGCGCCGAGGCTGAGGTTGACGATCCGGGCGCCCTGGGCGACGGCCCACTCCATGCCGGCCAGGATGCCGGAGTCGTCCCCGGAGCCGCTGTCGTCGAGCACCTTGCCGTTGAGCAGCGAGGCGCCCGGTGCGACGCCCTTGAACCTGCCGCCCGACGCGGCGCCCGTGCCCGCGGCGATGGACGCGACGTGGGTGCCGTGACCGAAGCGGTCCGCGGTGCTGCCGGAGCGGGAGAAGTCCCGGGCGGCGACCACCTTGCCCTCGAGGTCGGGGTGCGCGGCGTCGATCCCGGTGTCGAGCACCGCGATCTTCACGCCCTTGCCGTCGTACCCGGCCGCCCACGCCTTGTCGGCGCCGATCTGCCGGGTGCTCCTGTCCAGGGTGGCGCTGCGGATGCCGTCGAGCCAGATCCCGGCGATGCCGGCGGCGGTGGTCCGGGCGGTGCCACCGTGCGGCCGGTCGGTGAGGGCGGCCCAGAGCGCGCCGGACGTCGCCGGGGTCGCGGTGACGGCCTCCGCGTCGAGCAGTCCGTACGTGCGGTCCACGCGCAGCCCGTCGGCGGCGTGCACGGCGGACCGCGCGGACCCGGTGGCCCCGGCGGCGCCCTCGTAGCGGACGATCAGTTGCAGCCGGTCGCCGCGGGCCCTGCGGTAGGCGGGCGCGGTGAGCCCGGTCAGGTCGAAGAGCCGGGCGTCGAGCCGGCCGGCGGCGATCAGGCCCTGGGCATCGAGCGGGACGACGCTGGTACGGCCGCCGTCGCGGCGGACCGAGACGGGTATCCGCTCGCGGCCCGCGGCCGGCACGAAGCCGACCGGTCGGCCCTGGGCGTCCACGGTGACCCGGTCCCCGGTGACCAGGGTCACCCGGGCGTACCCCGGTCGGGCGGCCTGCGGGCCCGGGGCGCCGACGGCGCCGGGTGCGGGTGCGGGTGCCGGCGCGGCCGCGACCGGTGTCGCCAGGCCCGCCGCGAGGGCGAGGACGGCGGCCGAGGCCGCCCCCGTCCGCCGATTGCGAAATGTGCGCACGTCAATCCCCCCTGAAACACATGCGATTGCCCGCGGGAAGAACGTGACACCGCGGGACTCGCAGTATCACCGGCGATCTGACGGCCGTTCAATGACCGATCCGCAACGGAACGACGACCGGAGGATGACCACCGCGGCAGGGCGGCCGTCGCGACACCGGAGCGTCTCCCGGAGGGAGCCGTCGCCGCACGTGGACGGCCTTCCCCGGGTGCTCCGGGAGGGTGTTTTCCGGCGGCCGGATCCGGGGCATGTCATCCGTGTGGCACGTGCACGACGCGAACGACGCGAGCGCCTCGCCTTCGACGGCTGGATCGCCGCCGTCGGCACCGGTTCCGGCACCCGCGTGGTGGTCGGCCACTGGTTGCGCTCCCCGTTCGGCGCCTTCGACGACGTGATGCTGGAGCGGGCCGACGGGCACCGCGTCCTGTACGCCCCCACGACCCCCACGGCGCAGTGGATCGCGGGCGTCTACCACTTCGACGAGCTGCGCACCGGCCCGGTGACGGTGCGTGCACGGCACCCGGCGTGGGAGGTCTCGGCCGGCCCGCTGGTCCTGCGCTTCGCCCTCGGCCGGCGCGGCGCGCTCGGCCTGGCCCTGCGGGCCGTCCCGGGACCCCTCGCCCGCCGGCCGGCGTGGGCCGCCCTCGCCGACCTCCCCGCCCGCGCGCTGCCCGGCGTACGGACCCGCGGCAGCTCCCGCCCCGGCTGCCGTCAGTGGTACGCGGCCCGCGACCTCCTGCCGATCACCAGCGCCGCCGCGTCCTTCGGCGGGACCGACCTCGGGCCGCTCGCCGCGGTCCTCCCGCCCGTCCGGTTCGGCTTCGCCTCGGCCCCCGCCGCGCCGGCGCTCGTCCGCGTGGTCTCCACCGTCGAACGCGCGGTGCGCCCGCCCGCCGCCTGACGCGGCACCCCCGGCCCCTCGCCTGACGGGCACCGCTCGCCCGCCGCCTGACGCGACGCCCTCCGCCCGAGGGGGCCGCCCCGGCCGACCGGTGCGACAACTGCCCCCGCCGCGGGCACCGTTGCGGCACCACGATTCGTGTCACCGCCGATCAGCCGCTAAAGTCCCTGGTCACGACCGCACCCCGGTGATCCTCGGGCCGGTCAGGCTCTGCCACGGCCGATGGCACCTCCACGGCCGGTGTGCCGTTCTCCGCCTGCCCGGGCCCCGTTCACGGGGGCGGTCCGCACGGCGGGGCGCCCGGCCCCGGCCGACCGGTCAGGAGGAACGAGTGGCACAGATCATCGCCGAGGTCTCGCGGACGTTCAACGAGTTCCTGCTCCTGCCGAACCGGACCCGGACGGACACGACGGCCGCGACCGTGGAGCTGCGCACGCCCCTGGTCCGGCACGTCGTCGGCGAAGCGCCGGCGATCGAGCTGCAGTCCCCGTTCACGTCCGCGATCATGCAGGCCGTCAGCACGCCCGAGCTGGCCATCGCGCTCGCCCGCAGCGGCGGTCTCAGCTTCCTGCACCACAACCAGCCGGTCGAGGACCAGGCGGCCGCGGTCCGCCAGGTGAAGAACTTCAAGGCCGGCTTCGTCACCAGCGACACCAACGTCCGGCCCGACGACAGCCTGGGCCACCTGGTCGACGTCATGCGCCGCACCGGCCACAGCACCGCCGCCGTCACCCACGACGGCACCGCCACCGGCCGCCTGCTCGGCCTGGTGACCTCCCGGGACTTCCACCCGCAGCGGCACGACCTGGCCGGACCGGTCAGCGGCCGGATGACCGCCGTCGCCGACCTGGCCCACGCCGGGCCCGACATCACGCTGTCCGAGGCGAACGCGCGGCTGTGGGACGACCGGCTGGACTGCCTCCCGGTGCTCACCGCCGGGGGGCACCTGCAGCACCTGGTGTTCCGCTCGGACTACGCGGACAACAAGCGGTTCCCGAACCAGCTCGTGGACGCCGCCAAGCGCCTGCGCGTGGGCGCGGGCATCAACACCCACGACTACCAGGAGCGCGTCCCGGCGCTGCTGGAGGCGGGCGCCGACGCGCTGTGCTTCGACTCGTCCGACGGCTACAGCGACTGGCAGGCGCAGGCCCTGACCTGGGTGAAGAAGCACTACCCCGAGGTCCCGGTCGGCGGCGGCAACGTGGTCGACGGCGAGGCGTTCACCTTCCTCGCCGAGGCCGGCGCGGACTTCGTGAAGGTCGGGGTCGGCGGCGGCTCCATCTGCATCACCCGGGACCAGAAGGGCATCGGCCGCGGCCAGGCCAGTGCCGTCCTCGACGTCGCGGCGGCCCGGGACGCCTTCCGGGAGCGCACTGGGGAGTACGTGCCGATCTGCTCCGACGGCGGGCTGGTGCACGACTACCACGTGGCCCTGGCGCTGGCTATGGGTGCCGACTTCGTCATGATGGGGCGCTACTTCGCCCGCTTCGACCAGGCGGCCGGCGCGAAGCTGCCCACCCGCGACGGCTTCGTCAAGGAGTACTGGGGCGAGGGCTCGAACCGGGCCCGCAACTGGCAGCGTTACGGCCAGGGCGGCCAGGGGCTGCTGTTCGAGGAGGGCGTCGACGGCTACGTGCCCTACGCGGGCGACCTCAACGAGGGGCTCGCGCTGACCGTCGCCAAGCTCAGGACCACGATGGTCTCCTGCGGCTCGCGGACGCTGCCGGAGTTCCAGTCCTCGGCCCGGCTGACCCTGGTGTCGGACCAGAGCTTCCAGGAGAGCCACGCGAACGTCACCCTGCGGGACACCCCGGCGACGGTCTCCTGACGCGACGCCACGCCCGTCCGGATCGCCCGCCGCGCCCACCGGGCGGGCGGTCCGGGGGGCCCGCGGCGCCGGCCCGTACGTCGGGTGCGCGCCAAAATCACGCGCCGGCCGGTCGTCCTTCCGGCCGGCCGGCCAACCGGACGACCCCCCGCCGGTACGGTGCGTGTGCTGCACGCACACGGTCGGTGATCTTTCTTCACGAATCCGTCGCACGGTCTTCACAACCCGACCGCTTCCGGCCGAACCCGGAACGGGGCGCCCGGTCGGGGGCAGACGGGCCCGCGGGGCCCTGCCTAGCCTCCCGGGCCATGCAGTCATCCCTGAAGGGCCGCCTCGGCCTCGCCGCAGTCCTCGCCGTCGTCCTCGCCCTCTTCGGCCTCGCCCCGGCCGCGAGCGCCGACCCCGCCCCCGCCCCGCTGACGTTCGGCACGAGCAGCGCCACCACCACCCCCGGCGGGTCGGTGCAGCTGTCGATGACGCTCACCAACAACAAGACCTACGACATCTGGTTCGTCTACCAGACGATCGACCCCACGTGGCTCACCACCCAGCGCCCCGACCTGAAGTACAGCTTCACCGGCTGCACGCTCGCCACCGCCTCCGGCAGCACCCCCTGCGCCGGCACCGGCCCGGCCAACCTCGGCCAGAACTACGGCGCGACCATCCCGCCCGGCCAGAGCCGCACCGTGACGCTGACCCTCCAGGTCGCCGCCGACTCCGGCTGCAACGGCAACATCGGCTTCTACTCGTACTACTACGCCGAGTTCAGCGACAGCACCAACACCAGCGGCGGCCCTGTCTTCACGCCCGAGACGCGCGTCCTGTGCGCCTGACCGCCTGACGGTCCCGTCCGGTCACCGCGCCCGGTTGGCCGGAAAGCGCCGTAGAACATACCTTCGGCGCGGTCTGGACCACAGGAAGCCGAGCCGGCGGACCCCCGGGGTCCGCCGGCTCGCGGCTGTCGGCCCGGACCAGCGCGCACGACCCCCGATCGGCCGGCCGGGCCTCCGGCGGAGGCTCCGAAACGGGTCAACTCCCTTGAAACTACACCTAGTTGTGTGCCTGCACTTTTCCGCCGGTTCTCCTGGCACCACCACAGAAGCTACACATACCCATCACACTGTGACGCGACGGATGCGTCGACGACTGGCTTCTGAGGGGGCGCCGGCGTCGCGCAAGGGGGTGCGTCCGCTCCGTGCGAGCCGTACTCACCCCTGCCTGGGAGGGGACTTCACCGCATGAAGCGGACCGTACGCACCACCGCACTCACGGTGGGCGCGCTCATCGCTGCTCTCGGCCTGCCGGCCGGGGCCGCCCACGCCGACTCCGCGCCCCGCACCGACCTGAAGGTGCTCGTGGTCAGCGACGGCGGCCCGGCCACCGACGCCATCGCGGCGGAACTGGACTCGTCCGGAACCCCGTACACCAAGGTCGACCTCACCCGCGGGGACCGGCCCACCATCGACGCCGCGTTCCTCGCCGACACCGTGGACGGCCGCCCGCGTGCCAGGTACCAGGCGGTCGTGCTGCCCAGCGACAACCCGTTCGCCGCCGGCTCCGCCGAGATGACCGCCCTGGTCGCCTACGAGCAGACCTACGGCATCCCGCAGGTCGACGCCTACACGTACGCGCGTCCCCAGGTCGGCCTGCAGTACTTCGTCTCCGGCGGCTACGCGGGCAGCCTCGACGGCGTGTCGGCCGCGACCACCGCCGCCGGCCGCACCGGCCCGTTCGGATACCTGGACGGAGCGGTCCCGTTCGAGGACAACTCTCCCTCCGTGGGCGAGAGTTACGCCTACCTCGCGCAGCCGGCGCCCGGTGCCGACTTCACCCCGTACGTCGACGCCCCCATCCCCGGCACCTCCAGACGCGGGTCACTCGTCGGCGAGTACCGCCACGACGGGCGCCGCGAACTGGTCGTCACCTTCGTCTACAACCGCTACCAGCAGCAGTTCCGGCTCCTGGCCCGCGGCATCGTCGACTGGATGACCGGCGGCGTGCACCTGGGATCCTCCCGCCACTTCTTCGCCGTCCACGTCGACGACGTGTTCGCCGCCGACGACCGCTGGGACACCACCCTCAACTGCACCCCCGGCGACGTCGACTGCACCGGCGGCGCCGGCACCCCCAACCCGATCCGCATGACCGCCGCCGACGCGGACGAGGCCGCCGCCTGGCAGAACCGCCGCGGCCTCACCCTCGACATGGTCTACAACGGCGCCGGCAGCCTCGACCAGCGCGAGGACCACGACGGCGTCGAC
Source organism: Streptomyces sp. NPDC093225 (assembly GCF_044753805.1). Lineage (NCBI taxonomy): Bacteria > Bacillati > Actinomycetota > Actinomycetes > Kitasatosporales > Streptomycetaceae > Streptomyces > Streptomyces sp. NPDC093225. Next base: position 21,037 of record NZ_JBIVNX010000066.1, on the reverse strand, counting down.
GAACTCGCCGACCGCATGCTCGCGCGCCGGGCCGAGTTCCGCTGGGTCAACCACACCTACACCCACGCCTACCTCGGCTGCGAGCAGGACGTCAGCGTCGTGCCCTGGAAGTGCGCGACCACCCCCGGCGGCGCCACCCGTTGGGTCAGCCGCGGCGCCATCGACGACGAGATCGCCCTCAACCGCGTCTGGGGCCAGACCTCCGGACTCCCGCTCCAGACCGACGAGCTGGTCACCGGCGAGCACTCCGGCACGGCGATCCTGCCCCAGCAGCCCCAGGACAACCCGAACCTCGCCCCCGCCCTCGCCGACAACGGCGTGAAATGGCTGGCCTCGGACAACTCCCGCGACCCCGAGCAGCGCGTCATCGGTCCCGCCGCCACCGTCGCCCGCCACCCGATGAACGTCTTCTTCAACGCCGGCAGGGCCGCCGAGGAGGTCGACGAGTACAACTGGATCTACACCAGCCGCGCCCAGGGCGGCAGCGGCATCTGCGAGGACCACCCGGACACCACCACCTGCCTGCCCGCACCGCTGAGCACGGCCACCGGGTACGCCGGCCACATCGTGCCGCAGGAGATCCGCACCGCCCTCGGACACGTCCTCGCCGGCGATCCCAAGCCGCACTTCATCCACCAGTCCAACCTCGCCGAGGAGCGGATCGCCTACCCGGTCCTCGACGGCGTCCTGGACGGCTACGCGGCCCTGTTCGCCGACAACACGCCGCTGGTCAACCTGCGGATGCGGGACATCGGCACCGAACTGAAGCGCCGCGCCGCCTGGACCGCCGCGCTGCGCGCCGGCCAGGTCACCGCCCACCGCGTCGGCGACACCGTCACCGTCCAGGCGCCCGCCGGCCTCGCCGTCCCGGCCACCCTGCCCGACGGGACCCGACTCGGGGCCGCCGCCTTCGGCAGCCCCTACGCCGGCCGCGCCACCGCCTGGACCGTCTCGACCGGCGCGCCGCTGGCCTACGACCTGCCGGCGACCGCCGCCGCGCCGGCCGCCCGCCACGCGGCCGGCGACCGGGCCCCGGTGCCCGCACCGGCGCCGCGCACCAAGGTCCCCGAGGCCGTGCGCGAACCCCGCTCCACCGCCGCTCTGGGCTGACCGGCGCCCCGGGCGTCCCCGCCGCCGCCGTGCGGCCGGGACGCCCGGCCCGACGCCCGACCCCACGTCCCCGCTTTCCGCCGTGGAGCACATCCATGCACGTTCACCACGGCGCGCGACGCCCCGGCGCGGCGCGCGTCACCCTGCTCACCGAAGGCACCTACCCCCACAGCCACGGCGGAGTCAGCGTCTGGTGCGACCAGCTCGTCCAGGGCATGCCCGACATCGACTTCGACGTCGTCGCGGTCACCGGCACCGGCCGCGAACCCCTGGCCTGGGACCTGCCGGGCCACGTCCTGGACGTCCGGTCGGTCCCCATGTGGGGGGCGCCGCCCGAGGGCCGGGCACCGCGGGGCCGCGCCCTGCGCCGGCTGGCCGACGCCTACGAGCGCTTCCTGACCGCGCTGCTCGACCCGTGCGCCGAGGCCGGGTTCCCACCCGCCCTGTACGCCATGGCGCACGCCGCGGCGGACGGCGGCCTCAGCGCCTTCCTGCGCGGCGACCGGGCCATCGCGATCCTGGCGGCCGTCTGGAACCGGCCCGGCCTCGCCGTCCGGGAGGCCCGCCCCACCCTGCGCGACGCGCTGACCGCCACCTCCCTGCTCGAGCACGCGCTGCGCCCGCTGGCGGCCGAACCACCCCGGCACGGCGTGGCCCACGCGGTCAGCGGCGGCGTGGCCGTCCTGCCGGGCCTCGCCGGGCTGGACCGGCACGACGTACCGCTGCTCCTCACCGAGCACGGGGTCTACCTGCGCGAGCGCTACCTCGGCTACCGCACCGCCCCGTACCGATGGCCCGTCAAGGCGGTCGTCCTCGGCTTCTTCCGGCTGCTGGCGGAGGAGAGCTACCGGCGGGCCGCGCTCATCACTCCGGGCAACCGCTACAACCGGCTGTGGGAGGAGCAGGGCGGCGCCCGCCCCGACGCGATCCGGACCGTCTACAACGGCGTGGACCCGGCCGCCTTCCCGCCGGCCGGCCCCGAACCGGCGGCGCCCACGCTCAGCTGGGCCGGCCGGGTCGACCCGATCAAGGACCTGGAAACCCTGGTCCGCGCCTTCGACCTGGTCAGACGTCAGGTGCCGGAGGCCCGGCTCAGACTCTTCGGCGGCACCCCGCGCGGCGGCGAGGCCTACCGCGAACGCTGCGAGGCCCTGGCCGCCGAACTCGGGCACGCCGACGCGGTGGTCTTCGAGGGCCGGGTCGACGACATCAAGGACGCCTACGCGGCGGGCAACGTCGTGATGCTCTCCAGCATCAGCGAGGGCTTCCCGTTCACCCTCATCGAGGCCATGTCCTGCGGCCGCGCCACCGTCTCCACCGACGTGGGCGGTGTCCGCGAGGCCGTCGGCGACGCCGGCCTGGTGGTCCCCCCGCGCGACCCGGACGCCATGGCCGCCGCGGCCCTGGAACTCCTGGGCGACGCCCCGCGGCGCGCCGCGATGGGGGAGGCGGCCCGGCTGCGGGTGATCGAGCAGTTCACGCTGCGCCAGACCATCGACACCTTCCGCGGAATCTACCTCGACCTGTCCGCCCCGGCCCGCCCCGGCGGCCTGCCGTACCTGCCGGCGCAGACCGCCCCCGCCGCCGCGGGCGCCGTACGACCACCGGCTCCCGTGCCGGTACCCGGACCCGCACCCGTGCCCGTGGCCGCGTCCGCCCCCGCGCTCGTGCCGGGTCCGGCCGGCGCCCCCGTCCCGGCCGCGGCGGACCCGTACGCCACCGGCCCGGCCGCCCCCGCACCCACCGGCACCCCCGCCGGCCTCGACACCGGAAGCCTCGCCGGATGAGCGGGCCGATGGACCTGGAGCCCCGTACCGGCGGCCAACACGACACCCTGGCCCTCCGGTTGGCGGCCCCCGTCGCCCGGACCCCGCGCCGCCACCTGGCCGACGCCTCGACCCTCACCCTGCGGCTGCCCGGACACGGCCCCGACGAGGCGGCGGTCAGCCTGCTCGCCGCCGAGCTCGCCGACCGCGTGGGCCCGGCCGTCCACCCGTACGAGGTGGCCGCACTGCTGGAGGCCGACGGCCTGTCCGCCGACACCATCCGGCGCCGCTACGGACACCCGGACATCTTCTCGCTCGCCGCCGCCCTCTACGAGCGGGTGCCACGGGTCTTCCCCGAGCCGCCCCGCACCCCCGACCCCTGGCGCCCCGACACCGTCCGCTGCCTGCTGCGCGGCGTGCTCTTCGCCCTGCCCGCCCTCGCCTACCTCCTCACCGCCCCCCTGTGGCACCCCGGCCGGGACGCGGCCCCCCTGCTCGTCGCCGGCGTCGTCTCCTGGGCCTGGGGGCAGGCCCTGGGCCACCGCGCCTACCTGCGGATGGCGGTGGGCGGCCGGGAGGCCGCGCGCACGCTCCTGTACGGCGCACCCCTGGGCGCGGCCCTGGCCACCGCGGCCGCCGCCGGCAGCGCCCTCGCCGGCAGCGCCGGAGCCGGACCGCTCGTCTGGGCCGCCGCCGCCCAGTCGCTCTACCTCGCCGCCGCGGGCGTCCTGCTCGTCCTGGGCCGCGAGTGGCTGCTCCTGGCCGCCCTCGGCCCGCTGTGCGCGGGCGCCGCCGCCCTGCCCTGGTACGAGCCGGGCCCCCTGCTGCGCACCGGCCTGCCCGCCCTGGCCCTGGCCGGCGCGCTCGCCGCGGCCGGCTGGGCACTGCGCGCCGGTCTCACCGCCCCGGCGGCACCGGCGGACCAGGGCACCCGTCCCGCGCTGCTGCGCTCGCTGCCCTACGGGCTCTTCGGGCTGGGCGCCGCGGTGCTGGTCCTCGTCGAGGGCCGGCGCGAACCGTACGCGGTGGTCGTCCTGACCCTCAGCATGGGCCCCGCCGAATGGCTGCTCTACCGCTTCCGCGGGCTGGCCCTGGCCGCCCTCGGCAGGAGCGCCACCCCGACCGGGTTCCTGCTGCGCTCCGCCGGCGTGCTGGCCCTGTGCCTGCTCGCCTACACCCTGCCGCTGGTGCCCGCGGCCCTGCTCACCGGGGGCGGGCCGGCGGCGCTGCCGCTGCTCGCGGCCACCCTGTGGACCGCCCTGCTGCTCCAGGCCTTCGGGGCCGCCTGGCCCCCGGCCCTGCTCTGCCTGACGGCCGCGGCCGGCGCCGCCCTCGCGGACCTGCTGGGCCTGGCCGCCGGCCCGGTGGCGCTGCCGGCGTACTGCGGGGCCGCCGCGCTGTGCCTGGCCGGCTTCGCCCTGCGGCTCCTCGGCCGGCCGGCCCCGCACACCTGATCCGTCCCCGTCCCGTCCACCACCGTCCCGTCCACCACCTTCCGATCCCCCCGTGACCCACCGAAGGGACCACCCCGTTGACCGCCACCCCGCTCGCAGCCGTCACCGGCGCCGAGGGCTTCATCGGCTCGCACCTGACCGAGGCCCTCGTCGCCCGCGGCTACCGGGTCCGCGCCATGGCCCAGTACAACTCCTTCTCCTCCTACGGCTGGCTGGAGACCCTCTCGCCCGACGTCCTCGACCAGGTGGACGTGGTCCTCGGCGACGTCCGCGACCCCGGCTCCGTGCGCGGCCTCCTCGACGGCGCCGAGTGCGCGTACCACCTGGCCGCGCTCATCGCGATCCCGTACTCCTACCAGGCCCCGCACAGCTACGTGGACACCAACGTCACCGGCACCCTCAACGTCCTCGAGGCCGTCCGCGCCCTGGGCACCCCCCGCCTGGTGCACACCTCCACCAGCGAGACCTACGGCACCGCGCAGACCGTCCCGATCACCGAGGACCACCCGATCAACACCCAGTCCCCGTACGCCGCGTCCAAGGCCGGCGGCGACCGGCTGGCCGACAGCTACCACGCCAGCTTCGAAACCCCCGTCGTCACCCTGCGCCCGTTCAACACCTACGGCCCGCGGCAGTCCATGCGCGCCGTCATCCCCACCGTGATCGGCCAGGTGGCCGCCGGGGAACGCACCATCACCCTGGGCGACCTGCGGCCCACCCGCGACTTCACGTTCGCCGCGGACACCGCCGCCGCCTTCCTCGCCGTCGGCACCGCACCGGCCGAGGCGGTCGTCGGCCGCACCTTCAACGCCGGCACCGGCACCGAGATCTCCGTCGGCGACCTCGTGGCGCTCATCGGCAAGGTGATGGACACCCCGATCGACGTCCGCGAGGACGACGCGCGGCTGCGCCCGCCGGCCTCCGAGGTCATGCGCCTGGTCGCGGACGCGAGCCGGCTCACCGCCGCGACCGGCTGGACCCCCGGACACAGCCTGGAAGAAGGCCTCGCCCGCACCGTGGAGTTCTTCCGCGACCCGGCCAACCTGGCCCGCTACAAGACCGGCATCTACAACATCTGACCGGCCCCGCGCCGACCCACCCCACACATCCCCCCACGCCCCTCACCCGACGAAGGAGGAACCCCGTGTACGCAGTGATCCTGGCGGGCGGCAAGGGCGTTAGGCTGCGGCCCTACACCACCGCGCTCCCCAAGCCGCTGGTCCCCATCGGCGACCAGCACGCGATCCTGGAGATCGTGCTGCGCCAGCTCTCCGCGGCCGGCTTCACCCGCTGCACCATAGCCATCGGCCACCTCGGCGAGATCATCCGCGCCTACGTCGGCGACGGCTCGCAGTGGGGCATGAGCATCGACTACGCCACCGAGGAGAGCCCGCTGGGCACGATGGGACCGCTCCTCGGCCTGCGCGAGCGGCTCCCCGAGACCTTCCTGGTGATGAACGGCGACGTGCTCACCGACCTCGACTACGCCGACCTGCTGCGCCGGCACGAGGCCTCGCAGGCGCCGCTGACCATCGCCACCTACCCCCGCAAGGTGCACATCGACTTCGGCGTGCTCACCACCGACGACAGCCGCGTGGTCGCCTTCACCGAGAAGCCCAGCATGGACTACCGCGTCTCCATGGGCATCTACGGCATCAGCCGCGGCACCCTCGAGGGCTACACCCCCGGCCTCCCGCTCGGCTTCGACGAACTGGTCCTGGACCTCCTCGACGCCCAGAACCCCCCGCACGCCTACGAGTTCGACGGCTACTGGCTCGACATCGGCCGCCCCGACGACTACGACCGCGCCAACGCCGAGTTCACCAGCCGCAAGTCCCTCCTGCTCAAGGGAGCCTGAGCACACCATGCGCATCCTCGTGTTGGGCAGGACCGGCTACCTCGGTCGCCACGTGGCCGAACGGTTCGACGCTCTGCCCGGCGCCCGTCTCCTCGACGGCGGCCGGGCACCCGGGGCGGACCACCCCCTGGACCTGGCCGCCGACCGCCTCGAACAGCTGGTCAAGACCCTCGCGGCGGCCGCCCCCGACGCCGTCGTCAACTGCGCCGGCGCCACCGGCGGCGACCCGGTCACCCTCGCCGAGGTCAACGCCCGCGGCCCCGCCGCGCTGTGCGCGGCGCTGCGGGAGGCGGCCCCGACGGCCCGCCTGGTCCACCTCGGTTCGGCCGCGGAGTACGGACCGGGCGCGCCCGGCAGCCGGGTCGCGGAGTCGGCCGCCGCCTGCCCCACCACCCCCTACGGCGCCACGAAACTGGCGGGCACCCTCGCGGTGACGGCCTCCGGACTGGACGCCGTGGTCCTCAGGGTGACCAACCCGGTGGGTCCGGGAGCCCCCGCCACCGGCCTGCCGGGCCGGGTCGCGGGCCTGCTCCGCGCAGCCGGCGGGGACCCGGGGGCGGTGCTGCGGCTGGGCGACCTGTCCGCGTACCGCGACTTCGTGGACGCCCGCGACGTCGCCCGCGCCGTCGAGCTCGCGGTCACGGCCCCCGGAACGCTGCCCCCGGTGCTCAACATCGGCGCCGGGCACGCCGTGGCCGTGCGCGAGCTCGTGCACGCCCTCGCCGAACGGGCCGGGTTCCGCGGCCGGATCGAGGAGGACGGCGCCGGCTCGGCCCGCTCCGCGGCCGGCTGGCAGTGCTCGGACGTCTCCGCGGCCGACCGCGCGCTCGACTGGCGTCCGCGGAGCGGCCTGACCGACATGGTCGCCGCCCTGTGGCGGGCGACGGCCGAGGAGGTCGGCGCCGGACGATGACCCTGCTGGTCCCCCTCTACGTCCACCCGGCCGAGGATCCGGGGGCCTGGCACCGGCTGATCGGGGCCGCGGCCCGTACCTACGCGGTGGTGCTCAACCCCGCCGACGGTCCGGGCCCGCGGCCCGACCCCGCCTTCGTGGCGGCGGCCGGCGCCCTGCGCGCCGCCGGCGCCCGGCTGCTCGGCTACGTCGACACCGCGTACGGCGCCCGGGACCGGGCCGAGACCACCGACGAACTGCGCCGCCACCAGCAGTGGTACGGGGTCCACGGCTGCTTCCTGGACCGGGTCACCCCGACCCCGCAGGGCGTCGGCGCCTGCCGGCGGCTGGTGCGCTCCCTGCGCCGCCAGGGAGCCGCCACGGTCGTCCTCAACCCCGGCGTCCACCCGGCCCCCGGCTACCTCCGGTTCGCCGACCTCGTGGTGACCTTCGAGGGCCACTGGTCCACGTACGCCACCGCGTTCAGCCGGCCGGCCTGGACCGCCCGGTACCCGCCCGGGCGCTTCTGCCACCTCGTCTACGGGGTGCCCGAGGTGCTCGTCCCGCTCGCCGTGCGCACCGCGACCGCCCGGGGCGCCGCCGTCAGCGGCCCCGTCACCGGCGAACTCCCCAACCCCTGGGGCACCTTGACCCCCGCCCTCACCTGACCCGGGGCCGAGCAGGGAGCGGCGGTCACCCGCAGGCCCTAGGTGCGGTTCAGGTAGGTGAGGACGGCGCGGACGCGCCGGTTGGTGTCCTCGTCGTCGACGATGCCGAGCTTGCCGAACATGGAGGTGGTGTACTTGCCGACGGCGCTCTCGCTGAGGAAGAGGCGACGGCCGACGGCCTGGTTCGACAGCCCCTCGGCCATCAGTCCCAGCACGGCGTACTCGCGTTCGGTGAGCCGCTCCCGCAGCCGATCGGGCGAGCCGCGGGACAGGAGCCCGGCGATCACCGCCGGGTCCATCGCGGTACCGCCGCCCGCGACCCGTTCCAGTGCGTCGATGAACTGGTCGGCGTCGAACACGCTCTCCTTGAGCAGGTAGCCGACGCCACCGGAGCCGTCGGCCAGCAGCTCGCGGGCGTACAGTCGTTCGACGTGCTGGGAGAGGACGAGCACCGGCAGGCCCGGTATCTCGCGGCGGGCGGTGAGGGCCGCCCGCAGGCCTTCGTCCGAGTGGCCCGGCGGCATCCGGACGTCGATGACGGACACGTCCGGACGCCACGTGCGGAGCGCGTCGAGCGTCTCCGGGCCGGTGCTCGCCGTGGCCACCACCTGGTGGCCGAAGGCTTCGACGAGGCGGACCAGCCCGTCGCGCAGGAGGTAGAGGTCTTCGGCTACGAGAACGCGCATGGCACCATCATCGTCGCCCGGGTCGGTCCGCCGGGCGGGCTGGTGATTTCCAGCGTGCCGTCGAAGGCGGCGAGCCGGCGCCGCAGTCCCGCGAGTCCGCCGCCGGGCCGGACGTCGGCCCCGCCGCGGCCGTCGTCCTCGACCTCGACCACGAGCCCGGCCCCGTCCCGGGCGATGGAGATCCGGGCCCGGGTCGCCCCGGCGTGCTTGACGGCGTTGGTCAGCAGCTCGGCGACGCCGAAGTAGAGCGCGGACTCGACGGGCGGGTCCAGGGCCGCCGGCCCGGTGTCCGCGCGGACCGCCGTGTCGAGGGGGCTGTCCAGGGCCAGGGCGCGCACGGCGTCGACGAGCCCCCGCTCGGTGAGCACCGGGGGGCTGATCCCCCGGACCAGCTCGCGGAGTTCGGCCAGCGAGGCGCTCGCGCCGGCCTGGGCCTCCCGCATCAGCGCCCTGGCCCGGTCGGGGTCGCTCTCCATCAACCTGCCGGCGGTCGCGAGCGAGAGCCCGAGTGCCACCAGCCGGGCCTGCGCCCCGTCGTGCAGGTCCCGCTCGATCCGGCGGATCTCGGCGGCCTGCGCGACCGTCACGTCCGCCCGCTGGGCGGTCAGTTCCTCGACCCGCTGCGCCAGTGCCATCGCGGGCGAGGGGCCCAGGAAGCGTACGGCCACCGGTTCGACGATCCGCCAGGCGTAGGGGGACGCGGCGAGCGCGGCCGCCGCGCCGAGCGCCCCGAGCAGGCGGGCGACGGCTTCCGGGCGGGCGAGCCCCAGCACCGCCGCGGCCGCCCCGGCCGGCGGAAGGGCGGCGACCAGGCCGGCCGTGAGCGGTGCGACCGCGGTGAACAGGAGGTCGCGCCGGTTGGCCGGGTCACGCCAGCGGACGCGCCACTTCTGGTCCATGAGGGCGTCCCGGCGCGTGCGCTCGTAGGAGAAGCCGTTCCACCAGTAGCCGGTGGACATCCGCGTCACCGGCCCGGCCCGGCGGTAGCCGGCCGGCACGACGGTGCCGGTCCACCGGGCGACGAGGAGGCGGACGGTCCGGCAGACCGGACGGGCGAGGGCGAGCGTGCCCGCGCCGGCCAGGAGGACCGGCGCCACCCAGGACCAGGGGTTGCCCGCCCCCCACCGCACGCCCAGCGCCACGGCGGCGGCCCACCAGGCCGGCAGTAGCAGGCAGACGGCCGTCACGACGCACGCCCGCCAGAACCCCACGCCGGCCTGGACCGACCAGGTACCGAGTCTCTTCACGACACGTCCTCCGCTCGCGTTCGATGCCCCCACTGTGCCGGGTGCGGAGGGCCCGGCACCCGTGTTCGGACGGGAAGTGGGGCCGGCCCCACCCCGTGGTGGGTCCGGCCCCCGCCCCGGCGCCGGCCGGGTGCTCCGTGGCGCGTGGTCCGCGGCGCGTGGTGCCGTGGCGGTCAGCCGGTGAAGCCGGCCGTGATGGAGGTGAACTGCCAGTCGCTCTGGGCGATGCCGGAGCAGGTCTCCTGCAGGCCGCCGCCGGGGCAGCCGCGGTCGCGGTTGACCGACCAGAAGGCCAGCCGGGCGAGGTGGTGGGAGTTGGCCCAGTTGCGGATGTCGGTCCAGTTCTGGACGGTGGTGGTCTCCTGGGTGTCGCTGATCCCGTTCATGCCGGAGATGCCGATGTGGGCGTAGGCGGTGGCGTCGTCCCAGCCGAAGGCGGACGTGAGCTTGGCCTTGAGGCCCTCCGTCGCGCTGACGGTGGAGGCGTACATGTCGGTCGAGGCGTTGCCGAAGTCGAACGGCATGATGGTGAAGACGTCGATGCCGGCGTTCAGCGCCTTCGCCTGGTCGATCAGGCGGTTGCCCCAGCTGGTCGGGCCGGAGGTGGCGGTGCCGAAGGTCAGGATGGTTCGCAGGCCGGGGTTGTTCTGCTTGACGATCTTGAGCGCGCCGAGGATGCGGTCCTGGACGACGGCGTTCTCGAATTCGTCGGTGTTCTCGATGTCCACGTCGATCGCCTTGAGGCCGTAGGCGTCGATGACCTTCTGGTAGGCGCCGGCCAGGGCCTCGGGAGTGGCGCAGTTGGGGCCGAGCTTGTTGCCCTGCCAGCCGCCGATGGAGGGCACGATGTCGCCGCCCGCCGCGCGGATCGAGGCGATGGTGCTCTGGTCCACCCCGCCGGTCAGCGGGCGCTGGCCGTCCCAGGACGGGTTGCAGCCGCCGGAGGAGAGGACGAAGGCCATGGTGAACCACTTCACGCCGGTCGCGTTCATCACGGTGGCCGCGCTCGGCGGGTTGCCCCAGCCGAGGTAGTAGTAGGGCGCCGCCTGCTTGAAGCCGGCGGGCGGCGTGGTCCCGTTGTCGGTGGTGACGCTGACCGTGTTGGACGCGGGCGAGGTGTTCCCGGCGGCGTCGCGGGCGCGGACGGTGAAGGAGTAGGCCGTGTCGGGGGTCAGTCCCGTCACGGTCGTGCTCGTGGTGGTCGAGCCGGCGACCCGGGTGCCGCCCTGGTAGACGTCGTAGCCGGTCACGCCGACGTCGTCGGTGGACGCGGTCCAGGAGAGGGAGACGCTGGTGGCGCTCTTGCCGGCGGCGGTGAGGCCCCCGGGAGCGGTCGGGGCCTGGGTGTCGGTGCCGCCGCCGGGGCCGTCCAGGGTGACGTCGTCGGCGTAGTAGGTGCCCTGCCCGTACCAGCCGTGCAGGTAGACCTCGGCGCTGGTCTGGGCGGCACCGGTGGTGAAGCTGACGGTCAGTTTGGAGTAGGTGCCGGCCGACGTGGTCCAGGTCGAGGCCCCGCCGGTCACGCCGAGGTAGACGTAGCTGCCGCGGACCCAGGCGGAGAGGGTGTACGTCGTGTTCGGCCGGACGGCGACGCTCTGTGCGCACGTGGCGTTGTCGCTCGCGCTCGCCGCGCCGGCGAGCGCCCTGCTCCCGCCGTGGACGGGTGAGCCGACGGTGGAGCCCAGGCCGCCGGAGCAGTTCCAGCCGGCCGTGCCGGCCTCGAAGTCGCCGTTCGAGAGCAGGTTGGCGCCGAAGGCCGCGCCGGGGGAGCTCAGCACCGCGGCCGCGCCGAGCAGGGTGGCGCCGAGGCCGCAGGCCAGCCGCGTCCGGGTCCGGGTGGGGGTGGGGGTACGCAAGGGGGTGCCTCCAGGGGAATGGGGGGACGGCGCGAAGCGCGCAGCGAGGCCCGGGGCGGCCGGGGCGTGCGGGGAGGGGGGAGGGGAACGCCCGGTGGCCGGTGGGGAGTTGGCGCCGCCATCGCTTCGTGACCGGGAACCTATTCCGCCGCCGACGGGACCGTCAACAGGTCTGGACCAATAATTCGCCGAGCGGGACGGAGTGGCCGGAACGCGTACCCTCTCCTGCGTGCCAGCCTCCCGCCCCCACCGCGTCGCCGTCCTCGTCCTCGACGGCGCCAAGCCCCTCGACGTCGGCATCCCCGCGCAGGTGTTCACGACCCGCGCGAGCATGCCCTACGAGGTGCGGGTGTGCGGCGCCGAGCCCGGGCTGGTGACCGGCGGCGACGGCCTGTCGTACGCGGTCGCCCACGGCCTCGAGGCCCTGGAGTGGGCCGACACGGTCTTCGTCCCGGGCTACCGGTTCCCGGACCGCGAGGACCCGCCGCAGGCCGTCCTCGACGCGCTGGTCGCCGCGCACGACCGGGGCGCGCGGCTGGCGGGCATCTCCACCGGGGCCTTCGCGCTCGCCGCCACCGGCCTGCTCGACGGCAAGCGCGCCACCACGCACTGGCACTACACCCGGGCCCTCGCGGAGAAGCGGCCGCTGGTCCGGGTCGACGAGAACGTCCTGTTCGTCGACGAGGGCAGCGTCCTGACCTCGGCCGGCGCCGCCTCCGGCATCGACCTGTGCCTGCACGTCCTGCGCCGCGACCTCGGCATCGCCGCCTCGAACCACGCGGCCCGGCGGCTGGTCGCGGCCCCCTACCGCAGCGGCGGCCAGGCCCAGTACGTACCGCGCAGCGTCCCCGAACCGCTCGGCGAGCGGTTCGCCGCCACCCGCGAGTGGGCCCTGCACCGGCTCGGCGAACCCCTCACGCTGGACGCGCTCGCCCGGCATGCGGCGGTCTCCCCGCGCACGTTCTCGCGGCGCTTCGCCGAGGACACCGGCTACACGCCGATGCAGTGGGTGATGCGGGCCCGCATCGACATGGCCCGTGAGCTGCTGGAACGTTCGGAGCGCAGCGTCGAGCAGATCGCCGCGGACGTGGGCCTGGGCACCGGGTCGAACCTCAGGCTGCACTTCCAGCACATCCTGCGGACCACCCCGAGCGAATACCGACGCACCTTCACCCGGGGCGAGTGATCCTCTTGTGGCGCGATCCTTGCGAACCGTGGCAATCGCGCCGCTGTCCGGGCGGCCCGGCACAAGCGAGTCTGGGGGCGAACCGGAGGGACACACCATGACTCGCATCGCCATCAACGGATTCGGCCGCATCGGACGCAACGTCCTGCGCGCACTGCTGGAACGCGACAGCAAGCTCGAGGTCGTCGCCGTCAACGACCTCACCGAGCCCGCCACCCTGGCGCGGCTGCTCGCCTACGACAGCACGTCCGGCCGGCTGGGCCGCCCGGTGACGGTCGACGGGGACGTGCTCGTCGTCGACGGCCGCCGCATCAAGGTGCTCGCCGAGCGCGAGCCGGCGCAGCTGCCCTGGGGCGAGCTGGGCGTGGACATCGTCCTCGAGTCCACCGGCCGCTTCACCTCGGCGGACGCCGCCCGCGCCCACCTCACCGCCGGTGCCTCGAAGGTCCTGGTCAGCGCGCCGGCCGACGGGGCCGACGTCACCCTCGCGTACGGCGTCAACACCGACGCGTACGACGCCGAGCTGCACACGATCGTCTCCAACGCGTCGTGCACCACCAACGCGCTCGCCCCGCTGGCCGCGGTCCTCGACGACCTCGCGGGCATCGAGCACGGCTTCATGACGACGGTGCACGCCTACACGCAGGAGCAGAACCTGCAGGACGGCCCGCACCGCGACCCGCGCCGCGCCCGCGCCGCCGGCGTCAACATCGTCCCGACCACCACGGGTGCCGCCAAGGCGATCGGCCTCGTGCTGCCGAACCTGGACGGCAAGCTGGCGGGCGACTCCATCCGCGTCCCGGTCCCGGTCGGGTCGATCGTCGAGCTGAACACCACCGTCGCCCGCGACGTGACGCTCGAGGACGTGCTGGCGGCCTACCGCGCCGCCGCGCAGGGCCCGCTCGCGGGCGTCCTGGAGTACTCGGAGGACCCGCTGGTGTCGTCCGACATCGTCGGCAACCCGCACTCGTCGATCTTCGACTCGGCCCTCACCCGCGTCGACGGCCGCCGCGTCAAGGTCGTCGCCTGGTACGACAACGAGTGGGGCTTCTCCAACCGCGTGATCGACACGCTGGAGCTCATCGCCGGCCACTGACCGGCCGGCACCACCGACCGTGGTGCCCGCCACCGACCGTGGTGCCCGCCACTGACCGGCCGGCACCACACGGCACCACAGCCACGCCCCGGCGGCCGACCGCCCGGGGCGTGGCTGTGTCGCATGCCGTCAGGCGTCCGCGCCGGGGAGCCCCGGCAGTCGCTCGAGGTCGACGCCGAACTCCGTGCGGTAGGCGGCCAGCAGCTCGGCCCCGCCCAGCTCCCGCTCCTCGCGCTCCCCGGTGGGGGAGGTGCGGATCAGCCGGGTGCCGCTGAGCGTCGTACGCCCGCCGTCGGAGGTGAGGCGGGAGCACATGGGGGCGCGCCGGAAGTGCGAGTCCGGCGAGGTGGCCTGCCACCAGCAGGTGGGCACGAAGTCGACCAGCTCGTACGGCCGCGGGTCCAGGCGGTACTGCGGACTGCCGTCCTGCGCCACGTCGAGCTGGTCGCCGTACGGGGTGACGGTGAACGTCCCGGCGGGGTCGCTCTGGTCGCCCCGTGCGTCGAGGCGCAGGGGCCGTTGGCTGAAGCGCCCGAAGCCGACGTCCGCCAGCCACGGCTCCGCCAGGTCCACCCGCAGCGCCATGTGGTCGAACGGCGGGCCGAGCCGCTCCGCCCCGAACACCCGGGCCGCGAGCAGGGTGACCCGGAAGCCGAGCGCCCCGAGCAGCGCGGCGAAGAGGCCGTTGAGTTCGTAGCAGAAACCGCCCCGCCCGCCGGTGACGACCTTCTCGAAGAGGGCGTCGGCCCGCAGCACGACCGGTTCGTCCAGATGGATGCTCAGGTTCTCGAACGGCACCGAGCGCAGGTGTGCCTCCTGGAGGGCGGCGAGCGCCTCCGCATCGGCGCGCTCGGGCCGCGGGAGCCCGATCCGGGCCAGGTAGGCGTCGATACGGTGCTCGTCGAGCGGGTCGGAAGGGTTCGCATGATGATCCACCCGGCCCATTACACACCCTCCGCCGAGTCCGGCACGCGATCTTTACCGGCACCCCAACTGCTGGCATGCTGACCGGGTTTGACCAGCCGAAGGAGGTTCCTTGTCTCGCATATCCACTCTGGCGTTAGCGCTCACCAGCGCATTGGCCCTGGTCGCCGGCGCCGCTGCCACGGCCACGGCGGCGCCCGCGACGCCCGCCGGAGCGACGACCACCGGCTCGACCGCCCCGGCCACCCCCGGCGCCCCCGCCACCCCCGGCGGGCCGGTCGCCCCCGTGGACTGGACGCCCTGCAACCCGGACCCGTCCAAGCCCGACCCCGGGATCTACGACTGCGCCGTGTACCCGGTCCCGCTGGACTACGCGGACCCGTCCGGCGAGCAGATCGGGATCGCGATGATGCGGCGCCGGGCCGGTGACCCGGCCCATCGCATCGGATCGCTCTTCCTGAACCCCGGCGGCCCCGGCGGCAGCGGCTACCTGTGGGCCACCACGGCCCGCTTCGAGCCCCGGGTCCAGGAGCGCTTCGACCTGATCGGCTTCGACCCCCGCGGCGTCGCCCGCAGCAACCCGCTGCGGTGCTTCACCACCAACGAGGAGTCCGACGCCGTCTTCGGCCGGATGACCGGGGTGCCCGTCACCCGCGCCGAGGTCGACGACACGCTGGCGGCCACCCGGGACTACACCGACGCCTGCGCCCGCAACGCCGGCCCCCTCGTCCGCCACATGTCCACGATCAACGTGGTGCGCGACCTCGACCGGATGCGCCGGGCCGTCGGCGACGCGCAGCTGACCTTCGCCGGGTTCTCGTACGGCACGCTGATCGGCTCCACGTACGCCAACATGTACCCGGACAAGGTGCGCGCGATCATCGTCGACGGCAACGTCGACCCGAACCTGCGCCTGCACAACGGCCTGGAGTACGACCGCCAGCGCGCCACCGGCGGCTTCGAGGTGGCCCTGGCCGAGTTCCTCGCGCGCTGCGGGGCGGCCGGCGGGCAGCGCTGCGCCTTCGCCGAGGGTGACACCCGCGCGAAGTTCGACGCGATCCGCGACCGCCTGCGCACCGCCCCGGTGACGCTCCCGAGCGGCGTGCAGGTCACCCTGAGCAGCTTCACCAGCCAGGTGGCCAACGCCCTGTACGCGCAGAGCCGGCTGGCGCCGCTCGCGGTCTCGCTCCAGGCGCTGTACCAGACGGTGGCGCCGCAGCAGGGCCTGGCCCCGGGGGCCGGCAAGGTGGCCGCGGGTGCGGCGGACCGGCTGGCCAAGGTCGTCCCGGCGGCGCTGCGCGAGGCCCCCGCGGACTCCCCGTACACGTCGGACGACTCGTACTTCGGGGTCAACTGCCAGGACAAGCCGTACCCGTCCTACCCGGGGGTGTTCGCGCTCGTGGCGCGCGCCTGGGAGCGGGGTGCGCCCACCTTCGGCCGGTACCAGGCCTTCGACGCGCCCGCGTGCGCGACCTGGCCCGCGCCGGCCCGTGCCGCCGAGCGGTACGCGGGGCCGTGGAACCGCCGCACCGCGAACAAGGTCATGGTCATCGGGAACACCTTCGACCCGGCGACCCAGTACCGGTTCTCGCAGCGCATGCAGCGGCAGCTGGGCAACGCGGTGCTGGTGACGGTCGACATGATCGAGCACTGCGCGGTCGGCCGGAGCAAGGCGCTGAACGCGCTGGTGACCTCGTACCTCGTCGACGGGACCGCGCCGAAGCCCGGACAGGTCCTCAAGCCGGACCTGGACCCCTTCCCGGTGCCGACGGCCTGACGCGGTGGCGGTCGTACCACCGCGCCGCGCCCGGGCCGTCGAACCCGCCGGCCCCCTCGCCCGATCCGGGTGATGTCGACCGGGCCGGTTCGGGGCGCCAATGGGATGGTGGACGGTGGGGGCCGGTTGCGGACGGGACGGGACGGGGCGGCTGGAGGTGGCCCAGGTGAGCATGCAGGCCAAGGCCCGCGTGGCGCTGCTGTCGAGCGCGGCCGCGCTCGTCGTCCTGGTGGTCTTCGCCGGGTTCCGCAGCATCCTGCTGCTGGTGGTGGCACTGGCCGGGGCGGTGGTCGGCACCGCCGCCGGCTGGCTCGTACTGGCCCACCGCGGGCCCCTGCGGTGGTGCGCCGCCGCCGTCGCCGTGGCGGTGCCCGTCGTGGTGGTGGTCATGTACGCGCGGGCGGACCTGCTCTGGGTGGTGCTGTGCTCGCTGGCCCTGTGGGCCCTGGCGGTCTCGAGCGGCCGGGCGGCACTGGCGGACGACGCCCGCGCCCGCATGCCGGGCCGCCCGACGCCGGCGCCCGTACGACCGTTCCTCATCCTGAACCCGCGCTCCGGCGGCGGCAAGGTCGGCACCTTCCGCATCCGGGAGAAGGCCGAGGCGCTCGGGGCGGAGGTCGTGATGCTCGACGCCGACCACCCCCAGGACGTCGCCGCCCTCGCCCGCAGCGCCGTGGACCGGGGCGCGGACCTGCTCGGGGTCGCCGGCGGGGACGGCACACAGGCGCTGGTCGCCGGCGTCGCTGCGGAGCGCGGGGTCCCGTTCCTCGTCATCTGCGCCGGCACCCGCAACCACTTCGCCATGGACCTCGGCCTCGACCGCAGCGATCCGGCGGCCTGCCTGGACGCCCTCACCGACGGGGTGGAGATGCGGACGGACCTCGGCCGCGTCGGCGACCACCCCTTCGTCAACAACGCCTCCTTCGGCGTGTACGCCGAGGTCGTCCAGAGCCCGGCCTACCGCGACGACAAGCTCCGCACGACCCTGGGCCTGCTGCCCGACCTGCTCGCACGCCAGTCCGGCCCCCGCCTGACGGTGCACGCCGACGGCACCGTGATCGAGGAGCCGCAGGCGGTCCTGGTGAGCAACAACGTCTACGGCCGCGGCGACGCGGCCGGCCTGGGCACGCGGACCCGGCTCGACGCGGGCGTCCTCGGCGTGCTGGGGGTGAAGGTGGACAGCGCGGCCCAGGCGGTGGGCATCCTGCGCGGCACCCGCTCCGGCGGCCTGACCTCGCTCACCGCCCGGGAGGTGTCCGTGGACGCCGACGCGCCCGTCGTCAGCGTGGGTATCGACGGCGAGGCGGTCGAACTGCCGGTCCCGGTGCGCTGCCGGGTGGAGCCGGGCGTCCTGCGCGTCCGGGTGCCGCGCAACCGGCCGGGCAACCGTGCCGGCGTCCCCATGGACTGGACCGGGGTCCGCCGGCTGGCCCTGTCGATGGGCCGGGCCGCGCTGGGCGCCCGCCCCGGACCGCGGGGCGGCCCCGGCCCCGGTGCGATGGCCGCGGGGGAGCGGCCCCGGCGGGCACCGCGGAGCAGGATCCGGGTGGACTACACCGGCGCGGTGTACGGGTCGATGCTGGCGGCGTCGGTCGTGGTGGGCGCCAGTACGGGCGGGAACTATCCGCGGGTGCAGCTGATCGGCCTGCTGCTCTGCACGGGCGTGGTGTTCTGGGCGGCCCACGTGTACGCCCACCTGTTCGGCGCCTCCCTGGCCAACGAGCCCTTCAGCTGGCGCGCGGTCCGCGCCGTGTGCGCGACCGAGCGGCCCCTCGTCGAGGCCGCCGTCCCGCCGGCCGCCGCCGTGGCGATCAGCCCCCTGCTCGGCCTGGGCGTCACGGGGACGGACTGGCTGGCCCTGGCCGTCGCCCTCTGCGGCCAGGTCGGCTGGGCGGTCGCAGGGGCCGTGCGCGCTGGTGCGCCCCGCCGGCTCGTCGCCCTGTCCGCCGTGGTCAACCTGGCGCTCGGAGCCGCCATCGTGGCCGCGAAGGCGGCCCTGTCCCACTGAGCCGCGGACCCGGTGACGGCCGGCGGCGCAATGACCCTTTCCTGCCGTTCCGGACGCGTGTCACGGCAGCCCTCCCCGACCGGCGCCCCTACGGTCGGTCGCAGGCAAGCGCGCACACGCGGAGGACGGACAGCCATGACGCGTCGACCGAACATCCTGCTGATCGTCACGGACGAGGAACGGCAGGCGATCCCGAACCCCCGGGGGTTCTCCCTCCCGGCGCGCGAACGGCTCGCCCGGCGCGGCACGACCTTCCGCCAGTTCCACACCGCTTCCGCGATGTGCAGCTCCGCACGGTCGGTGATCTACACCGGGCAGCACCTGCCCCTCACCGAGATCTACGACAACGACAACATGCCGTACGTCCGCCCCCTGGACCCCGCACTCGGCACGCTGGGCACGATGCTGCGCTCCGCCGGCTACTACTGCACCTATCAGGGCAAGTGGCACCTGTCGAACGCCTACGTGACCCCGGAGCGGCCCGCCCCGACCACCGACGCCCTCGAACCCTACGGATTCAGCGAGTTCAACGACTGGGGCGACATCGACGGCGGAGCATGGGCCGGACTGAAGGTCGACCCGGTGATCGCCGGGCAGGCGGCCGGGTGGCTGCGCAACCGGGCCCCGGCCGTCTCCGAGGACCAGCCGTGGTTCATGGCGGTCAACTTCGTCAACCCGCACGACATCATGAGCTTCGACTACGGCGGCTCCTCCCAGGTCCGGCTGCCGTTCGGGCTCGCCCACGCGGTGGTCGCCAAGGCCGCCGCCGACGTCCCGGTGTACCGCAGGCGCTGGGAGTTCGACCTGCCGGCCAGCCTGCGCGACGACCTCTCGGGCGCGGCCCCCGCGGTGTCCGAGTTCGCGAGGATGCTCGACACCGTCTTCGGACCGGTCGCCGATGACGCCCACTGGTACGACGGGCTGAACTTCTACCTCAACGCCCTGCGCGACGTCGACCGCAGCGTCGAGCTGGTGCTCGACGCGCTCGAGGCCTCCGGCCAGGCGGACCGCACCGTCGTCGTCTTCACCTCCGACCACGGGGAGATGGCCGGCGCGCACGGGCTGCGCCAGAAGGGCAACCTGGTCTACGACGAGAACGTCCACGTGCCGTTCATCCTCTGCCATCCGGACCTCCCCGGAGGGCGCAGCACCGACGCCCTGGGGTCCGCGGTCGACCTCGCCCCCACCCTGCTCGCCTGCGCCGGGGTCGACGGAGCGGAGCGCGCCACCCGCTTCCCGGCCCTGAAGGGCCACTCCCTGCTCCCCGTCGCGGACGGATCGGCGGTGCGGGAGGGCGTCCTGACCGCCGTGGAATCGATCGTGACCCTGGACGCGTCGTTCTGGTTCGAGTTCGCCGACCCCGAAGCACCCGCACGGATCCAGGCCGGGTCGCTGCGCCCCGACTGGACCAAGCGGGGGTTCCTGCGCGGGTACATCGACGACCACTACACCTTCGGCCGCTACTTCTCGCCGTTGCGCCCGAACCGCCCGACGGGTCCCGACGAGCTGTACGCCGACAACGACGTCGTCCTCTACGACCGCCTGGCGGACCCCGCCCAGCTGCGCAACCTCGCCGCCGACCCCGCGCACCGCGACCTCGTCGGCCGGTACTGCGGACTGCTGGAGGCCCTCATCGACGCCGAGATCGGCGCCGACACCCGCGCGTGGGTGACCGAGCGCCCGCAGCTGATCGGCTGGCCGACGTGGCACGGGGACCGCGAACCCGTGGGTGCGGCCCGCGGCGGCGGCCACCACGGCTGAGGAACACCGCCGCCGAGCCGTCCCGGTCCACGGCCACCGGTCCCTCGCGCCCCCTCCGGAGCGGGTTCACCCGCCGCGGGTGAAGACCGCCCCCCGGCCCCCCGTCCATCCTGCAGACGGTGGGCCGGGGGATCACGCTCCCGCCCCCGCACCGCTGTGCGCAAGGAAGGAGACGTGCGATGGAGACCCAGTTCCTCGCGTACGACTACCCGCTGCTCGGGGCGTTCTGGACCGTGATGTGGATCTTCCTGTGGGTCCTGTGGTTCATCCTGCTGTTCCACATCATCGTCGACATCTTCCGTGACCACGGACTCAGCGGATGGGCCAAGGCCGGCTGGCTGATCCTGATCATCATCCTGCCCTTCCTCGGTGTCCTGATCTACGTCATCGCCCGCGGCAAGAGCATGAGCCGACGCCAGATGGACGACGTACGGGACCAGAAGGCGGCGATGGACGAGTACATCCGTGCGACCGCCGGTTCCAGCACCGCCGACCAGCTGGACCGCCTGTCCAAGCTCAAGGACAGCGGGGACATCACCCCGGAGGAGTTCGAGCGGGCCAAGGCGAAGCTCCTCCAGTAGCCTCCCGCCGGCACAGCTGCCCTCGCCGGCACCCGCACCGCTCGGCGCGGGGGGGCCCGGGGGGGGGGGGGGGGCGGGGGGGGGCGGCGCCGGGGGGGGGGGGGGGGGGGGGGGGGGGGGGGGGGGGGGGGGGGGGGCCCCCCCCGGGGGGGGGGGGGCCCCCGGGG